>NZ_JBITCM010000002.1:288279-548760 GCF_044453205.1 Streptomyces sp. NPDC051738
ACCCCGTCAAAGTAACCAGAACCCCTCGCCCCCGCCGCCCCTACCCGTCCCGTCCCGGGGGGGGGGGGGGGGGCGGGCCCCCCCCCCCCCCCCCCCCCCCCCCCCCCCCCCCTCCCGACATTCGCGTCAGCCGGGCAACGGCCACGCGTACGGGCCCCCGGGGTCGTCCAGCCACGCCCACTCGTGCTCGCCGCTCACCGTGATCCCGTACCGCTCCCGCTGCGGCTGCCCCTCCCTCTCCCACAGCGCGTACGCCTCCTGCGGATCGAGGCTGCCGCGGGTCAGCGCCAGCAGGAAGCGGAACAGTTCGTGCTCGCGGGCCCGGCGCGGCAGCCCGCCCAGGTGAGTGGCCCCCGGCTCGGACCGCACCCCGCCGCGCAGCGGCACGAAGTAGGCGGGCGTGTGCAGGAAGCGGCCTTCGGCGTGCTCGGCGTCCCGTACGGTCAGGGCGATCAGACCGGTGGCCAGCGGGGTCAGGATGCGGGCGCCGGGGCGGCACTGGGCGAGCCAGGCGCGCGGGATCGACAGCAGGGTGCAGGTCGCGATGATCCGGTCGAAGGGGGCGCGTTCGGGCACGCCGCGCGTGCCGTCGCCGGTGACGACGACGGGGTGGTAGCCGGCGGCGGCCAGGTGCTGCCGGGCCGACTCGGTGATCTCCGGCTCCAGATCGACGGTGGTGACGAGGTCGTCGTCGCCGAGCCGATGGGCGAGGAGGGCGGCGTTGTAGCCCGTGCCCGCGCCGATCTCCAGGACCCGGTCGCCGTCCGCCACGCCCAGCGCGGCCAGCATCATCGCCATCAGGGACGGCTGACTGCTGGAGGAGACCAACTCGCCGTCGCGCAGCCGGGTGGCCAGCGGCGTGTCGGCGTACGCCCCGCGCACCCAGCGCTCGCGTGCACGCGGGTCGGGGCTCTGGCCCCAGCACCGCTCGTAGCCACCGGCGACGCCGGCTGCGACGACGTAGTAATACGGCACGAACAGATGCCGCGGCACGGCCGCGAAGGCGTCCCGCCACACCGGGTCCCCGGCCCACGCCCCGCTCGCCTCGATCTCCCGCACCAGCGCGGCCCGCGCCGAGGCGGCGAGGTCGTCCAGGGCCCTGTCGGGGGCGTGCGCGCTCATACGTCCACTGTCCTGCGGCAGGCCGTACGAGGCGAGCGCCCCGCCGGACGATCCGGAACGCGTCACTGGGGACTGTCCAGAACTCGCCACAAGGGGCGGCTGGTCCTAGGCCCTGTCGTTTGGATCAGCTCGGCTGTGAGGATCGGTTCCTCTTGGCCGACCCGAGCGGGGCGATGGGGGTGCCCCCGCGCGAGCCGAGCGAAGCCGGTTCGAGCGTGGGGGAGCGTGCAGCTGCAGGGCAGAGGAGGGAGTCGACGCGGAGCGTCGGCGACCGACGACAACGCCGCTGGGGGTCCCCCCTCTGGGGGAGTGCGTGCCAGGGCCCGCGACGCCGGGATGATCCAAACGACAGGTCCTAAGCCTGGAGTCCTCCGTCTCCGCGTCTGAGACCATGGGCCATGTGAATGAAATTCGGCGCGGCACGCTTCAGGAGCAGACCTTCTACGAGCAGGTCGGCGGGGAGGAGACCTTCCGCCGCCTCGTCCACCGTTTCTACGAGGGTGTCGCCGAGGACCCGCTCCTGCGGCCCATGTACCCCGAGGAGGACCTGGGCCCGGCCGAGGAGCGCCTCGTGCTGTTCCTCATCCAGTACTGGGGCGGCCCCACGACGTACAGCGAGAACCGCGGCCACCCCCGGCTGCGCATGCGCCACGCCCCGTTCACCGTGGACCGCGCGGCCCACGACGCCTGGCTGAAGCACATGCGGGTCGCCGTCGACGAGCTCGGCCTCTCCGAGGAGCACGAGCACACGCTGTGGAACTACCTGACGTACGCGGCGGCGTCGATGGTGAACACCGCGGGCTGAGCCCGGCCACCCGCCTGTCGCCGCCTGCGGCCGTGCGGGGTCAGCGAACGCTCACGTCCAGCGCCCCGAGCCCCGCCCTGCGCACGGCGATCGATCCGTACGGCGTGCGCAGCCGCAGCCACGCCCCCGAGGACAGCAGCCCCAACTCGCCCTGGCCCGCGGCTCCTCGGGGTCGCAGGAAGCCCAGCGACTGCGCCGCGTGCACTGCCCGTATCGGAAGGGGCGTCTCCCCCACCGTCCGGGACCAGATCTCCCGCCCGATCCGGTCGAGCTCGGCGCGGGTACGCCGCTCCGGCGCCAGCTCCTGCGTACGCGACCGGAACTCGGCGACCGCCACCCCGACCATCGCCGCCAGCTCGCCCGGCGTCGGCAGCCCGGCCTCGCGCCGCCAGCCCCCGCGCGGCGGGAGCACCCCGGCCCACGGCGGCCCGGTGACCGCGGCGGGCACGACGGCCGTACCGGCCCCCTCGTCGACGGACTCCAGCAGCTCGCCCGCGGACACGGTCACGTCCAGCGTGACGTCGAGCCCGTTCTCGTACGGCTTGGCCAGCCGGACCGCACGGATCGCCAGCACCTCGAAGGACGGCGGCCGCCCGAAGACGGCGAGCGCGGTACCGGCCGCCTGCAGGCGCACCGCGGCTCCACGGTCGTAGTGGAGCAGCCGGGAGAGGAAGGCCGCGAGATCCGCCGCCTCCCCCTCGTCGGCGAGGTGGAGCACCGTCATGCGGCGACGGCCTCCTCCTCGGCGTCCTTGTCGTCCACGTCGTCCCCGTACTCGCGGAGGAACTCCTTCTCCTCCGCGGTGAGCCGTCGCGGCCGTTCCGCCTCGAAGTCGAACGGCACGACCACCGTCGAGGCCCGGACGTAGACCAGGTCGTCGTCCTTCACCTCGTAGGTGATGGTGAAGGACGCGGCCCTGATCTCACTGACCCACAGCTCGATGTCCACCGGGTGGTGCCGGTGAACGAGCTGCCGCTTGTAGTCGATCTCGTGGCGGGCCACCACCGACCCCTGCTTGAAGTCCTTCTCCGGACGGAACAGGAAGTCGATACGGGCTTCCTCCAGGTACCGGACGAAGACCGCGTTGTTGACATGCCCGTACGCGTCCATGTCCGACCAGCGCAGGGGGCAGTGGTAGATGTGCCGCAAGAGATCAGCCCCGGGTCAGCTTCTTGTAGGTGGCGCGGTGCGGACGGGCCGCGTCCGGGCCGAGCCGCTCGATCTTGTTCTTCTCGTACGACTCGAAGTTGCCCTCGAACCAGAACCACTTGGAGTCACCCTCGTAGGCGAGGATGTGCGTCGCCACGCGGTCCAGGAACCACCGGTCGTGGGAGACGACCACGGCCGCACCCGGGAACTCCAGCAGCGCGTTCTCCAGACTCGACAGCGTCTCGACGTCCAGGTCGTTCGTCGGCTCGTCGAGGAGCAGCAGGTTGCCGCCCTGCTTGAGGGTGAGCGCGAGGTTGAGGCGGTTGCGCTCACCACCGGAGAGAATGCCGGCCGGCTTCTGCTGGTCGGGGCCCTTGAAGCCGAAGGCCGAGACATACGCACGGCTCGGCATCTCGACCTGGCCGACATTGATGTAGTCGAGCTCGTCGGAGACCACGGCCCACAGGGACTTCTTCGGGTCGATGTTCTCGCGGCTCTGGTCGACGTACGAGATCTTGACGGTGTCGCCGACCTTGATGGTGCCGGAGTCGGGCGTCTCCAGACCCTGGATCATCTTGAAGAGGGTCGTCTTGCCGGCGCCGTTCGGGCCGATGACACCGACGATGCCGTTACGCGGCAGCGTGAAGCTGAGATCGTCGATGAGGACCTTCTCGCCGAAGGCCTTGCTGAGGTTGTTGACCTCCACGACGATGCTGCCCAGACGCGGGCCCGGCGGGATCTGGATCTCCTCGAAGTCCAGCTTCCGCATCTTGTCCGCCTCGGCGGCCATCTCCTCGTAGCGGGCGAGACGCGCCTTGGACTTGGCCTGCCGCCCCTTGGCGTTCGACCGCACCCACTCCAGCTCTTCCTTCAAGCGCTTCGCACGCTTGGCGTCCTTCTGCCCCTCGACCTTGAGACGGGTCTGCTTGGTCTCCAGGTACGTGGAGTAGTTGCCCTCGTACGGGTAGGCGCGCCCGCGGTCGAGCTCAAGGATCCACTCGGCCACGTTGTCGAGGAAGTACCGGTCGTGGGTGATGGCCACGACGGTGCCCGCGTACTTGGCGAGGTGCTGCTCCAGCCAGTTCACGGACTCGGCGTCGAGGTGGTTGGTGGGCTCGTCGAGGAGCAGCAGGTCGGGCGCCTCCAGGAGCAGCTTGCAGAGCGCGACGCGGCGCTTCTCGCCACCGGAGAGGTTGACGACGGGCCAGTCGCCGGGCGGGCAGCCGAGCGCGTCCATGGCCTGCTCGAGCTGGGCGTCGAGGTCCCACGCGTTGGCGTGGTCGAGGTCCTCCTGGAGCTTGCCCATCTCGTCGAGCAGCGCGTCGGAGTAGTCGGTGGCCATCAGCTCGGCGATCTCGTTGAACCGGTCGAGCTTGCCCTTGACCTCGGCGACACCCTCCTGGACGTTCTCCAGGACGGTCTTCTCGTCGTTGAGCTTGGGCTCCTGCATCAGGATGCCGACGCTGTACCCGGGCGACAGGAACGCGTCCCCGTTCGACGGCTGCTCGAGGCCCGCCATGATCTTCAGAACGGTCGACTTACCGGCACCGTTCGGGCCGACGACGCCGATCTTCGCTCCGGGGAGGAAGTTCAGGGTGACGTCGTCGAGGATCACCTTGTCGCCGTGCGCTTTGCGCGCCTTGCGCATGGTGTAAATGAACTCAGCCAAGAGAAACCGTCCGGCAGTTTGAAATCTGGCAGTGGGCAGATACACCCCATCTTGCCCGACGGCTACCCCTGGGGGGAAACGCGTATAGCTGGGGCGCTCTGACCTGGGGTTTCACTTCTGACGGCTCTGGCTCGGCTGTCAACGTCGGTCGCTGCCGGTCGGCCTCGGGCGCCCTCGCACGGCCCAGAGACGGCCCGACGCAGGGCATGTCACTTCTTGTGGTTCTGCGGCAGAGACACAACCTTCAGTCCGACCTGTTGAGCCCGTAGCCGCATGCCGAAGTCATCGGTCAGCACACGAGAGCCCGTGCTGGGGTGAAGGTTGTCCAAGTCTGCGGCGCACCGCAAGATCGCCAAGTCTGCATCGTTGTCGCGATCATCTGTGTCGACCCACACCTCGATGGTCGCGCCCTGGCGCAGTTGTACAGCATCTCCAGGCTGGCTTCCTTGGAGGATCTTCTCCAGATACCGGATGGCTGTGGTAGCCCTCTTGGCGAGCTCGCCTTGGCCGTACTTCTGCTTGTCGAGCTCATCGATCACACGCAGTGGGACTACAAGCCGCGTAAGGGGGGCGGTCTCGCCTTGAGCCTTCAAGACGTCGCGCCAGCGGATGTCGCCTGGTTGTGACCAGTGGTTGAGCATGTTCGTGTCGTAGACGACGGGTAGGCCAGGCCGAGAGGCAAGCTGCTTCAGCGCCTCAAGCTCGTTGCGGGCCTGCTCCAGGGCCTTCACTTGGTTCTCAATTTCGGTGACGAGCGCCTGATTCTCCGCACGGAGAGCCCGCCGCATGTTGGCTGCGACGTCAGGGTCGCTGGTGAAACCGATGTCCGCGCGTGCACCACCGATCGGCAGCAGATTCCAGTAGGCCGCGGAATGCATGGAGGCGGCGAGATCCGGAGTCGCAAAAGCCTGCTTGAGTATGAGGTACGTCTCATGTACTGCATCGGTGTAGGCGCCGAAGTAGTCCCGTGCACCGCGCGCGTTGCCCCACGTCGTCTCGGCGCGACGGAGCACGTCGTAAGCGTGGGCCATGGTGATGCCGGGGTTCAGCCTCATGCCGAGAGCCTGGCAGACGGCAGCAGGTGCAGCACGCAAATTCAAGGACGCAGACATGTAGGCGCATCTACGGTTCCGGAGTCGTTGTCCAATCGCGCCGCGAGCGTCTCCGCGGTGTGTCACACGAGCCGTCGGCCCCGGGTGGGTACAACCTCGGCCCGAGCGCCACTACGCGGGGACGAACACGCGCTGGGCACCGTGGGCAAGGGACTGTCTTGTCCCGAAGCAACTTGGGTGGGCGCTTACCTTGGACCGGTATGCCTTCCGCCTGCGGGGGCGGTCCGTGGAGGTGCGCAGGTGTCCGCCGCTGTCCGTCGGCGTTGTCACTCAGTTAGACACTCAGCACAGCCCAAGCGCCCGCCGGGATCCTGCCGCAACCCCCCGTCACCATCACCTACAGTCACGCGCAGGTACGAGCGCGACGTCCGACTGTCAGTGCCGTCTACTAACGTCGCGCATGAGGGAGGGGATTCCGTGACGAGCAATCCGTATCGCCGTGTTACGAGCCTGCAGTACGGGCTCATCTCAGTCATCTCGCTGCTTGTCGGCATCCTCCTCCTCTACGTGTCGGGACTCCCCTGGTTCGACGAACACCCGACGTTCGGGACGCTCGCAAATCAGTTCGGCGGCCTCGTCATCGCCTCCGTGACCTTGGCCGTGCTGTGGGAGCTGGTCGGAAAACGCTCCTTCTCCCGGGAAATGCTAGAGATTCTGCGACTGAAGAACGATGTCGACACTGCTGGGCTTGAGGCCATCGGGACCGACTATGTGAAGGTGTTCGACTGGGAGAATCGGCTTGAGACCGCCAAGAACCTCGATGTATTTGCTGCCTGGGCGACCACATGGCGGAACACGCACCAAGCCCGGCTGACCCGGGTTGCATCTCGTAGCGATGCGAAGATCAGGATCTGCCTCCCCGATCCCAGCAACCCGGATTGCGTCAAGCTGTTCGCAACACGCTTCAACATGACCGAGGACCGGGTTCGCAGCAAGCTTACGGAGGCCATCGATGGGTACAAAGCCCTAGATGGGTCGAGTGGTTCCGGACGGGTCGAGATCTACGTCTCTCCCGTTTTCCGAGCCTTCACCGCATACAGGATCGACGGCCACTTCATCGTCAGCCTCTACCACCACAAGGACAGCCGAAGCGGCTCAATCCCCGCCCTGAGCTGCCGCGAGGGCGGTTCACTCTATGAATTCTTTCTAGACGATCTTGAGGGGGTCCTGAATGCCAGCACACGACTCTATCCGTGACGTAAGAGGCATCGGTGATGTCCACATCCTCTCAAGCGACTTGACTGCTGAAGCCATCGAGCAAATCACAACTGCGGGGAGGGTCGCCTGGGATATCGAGACTAATGGGCTCGATCCCCTAACGGCTCAGATTGGAACATGTCAGCTCTCCATCGAGGCCGGCCGCACTTTCGTCATCACAGGCCTAGCACAGAGCCGCCCAGAAAGATTGGCGCGCCTCCTGGCGAACCCAGATGTGTTGAAGGTATTTCATCATGCACCTTTCGACCTCGCATTCATGAGCCATGCCTGGGAGGTAAAGCCAGTAAATTCCGCTTGCACGAAGGTCGCCTCAAAGCTGCTACACCCGCAAGCCCGGAATTCCGAACACTCCCTAAAGCATCTAATGTGGCAGAACTTCGAGATATCTCTCGATAAGGAGATCAGGTTCACTGATTGGCTCTCAGACTCGCTGAGCGCCAGGCAAGTTGAGTACGCCGTGGGAGATGTGGTCAAGCTCCTAAACCTCTACGATCTCCTTAAGCACAGGCTCAGGGCAGAAGGTCTTCTCGACCTCTACGAGCGCTGCTGCGCCTTCCTCCCTTCGCATACGGAGCTGCGTCTTCACGGGATGCCTGATCCATTTCGGTACTAGCTCCCCCCCGCCCCGGCTACAGCGCAGCGGATCCTGTCGAGGTCGGCGGAGCCTAAAGTGAGCGAGTCAAGCTTTAGGCGATCTTGAAAACCGTCGTGGCAGCGATGTCACGTGGGTTCAAATCCCACACCCACCGCTGCGGCTGACGGCCTCTGACCAGCATGTTTGAGCAGGGGCCGTTGCCATGTCCACCCTCCGCCGGACACCGCCCGTCCCCGTGGCTTCCCGCCCTATCGGGCACGGAAGGGGCACGTGACGGGCACTCCCGGGGCAGGGCATTCGGAGATCCAACAGGCCGCCCGCCGACCACCAGTCAACGGTTGATCGGGATCTCGTAGACGATCTCGCAGTGGGCGGCGGGCACCACGATGTCCGCCGTCTCGACGGGCCGGCCTTCGTCGCTGTAGTAGGTCCGCCGGATGTGTGTGACGAGCGCGGCCTTTTGGATGCCGAGTAGCGATGCCTCCTCGGCGGTCGCCTGCCTCGGCTCGGGCTGCTCCACGGCATGGCTGACTGTGACACTGATCGCGGCCATCCGGTTCACGACTCCGGCCCCGGCGTGCGGGCCTCCCTCGGGGAGGATCACCAGCGTGCCGGCGGTGAGGTCGTACGGCTCCCAACTCGTCGACAGCTGCACGGGCCTGCCGTCGGCCAGAAACTCGTACGTCGTGCGGACGCACAAGTCACCCTCGGCAATGCCCAGTCGGGCTGCGATGTCCGCGGGCGCGGGCACCTTGGCGTCGGTCCGGCTCTCCCAAGTGCCCTGCCTGCCAACGGCCTTCATGTCTGTGCGGAAGGGCGACCCTTGAGGCTGCTCGCGCGCTGAGGAACGGACTACTCGCACCCGCTGGCGGGGCTCGGCGACGTACGTTCCCGATCCGGCGCGGCCCTCCAGTACGCCCTGGGAGATCAGCAACTCCTGCGCCCGCCGGACCACGTTCTCGCCCACGCCGCACTCCTGGCCGATCTGGGCGCGGGACGGGAGGCGGTCCCCCGGCTCCCACACGTGCTCCGCGATGCGTCGCCGGAGTTCGTCAGCGATGCGGAGATAGGGCGGCTGCTCAGGCATATGGAAAATCTAGTCCACTAGCCCTAATCTAGTTAACTAGCTTCACTCAAAGTGATCGCTGGTATCGGAGGCTGCCCTGTGCCCGCTTCGGGAGTTCGCGCGGCGGCCATCGCCGCCCGGCTGTCCGCCCTCGGGCTCCTCACGCGAGTGGAGGAACACCCCCGACACACGTCGGTCGAAGCGGAGGTGCCGGAATCGGTCTCTGCCGAGACATGGCGGGAGGTCTTAGAAGTGGTGGCCGAGGCCGATCGGTTCGGGCTCCTCGCCACCAGCCTGAACGGCCGCACTCTCTGGGCGGTCGTACGCAAGGCGGTCCCCACGACGGGCGATGTCGGGGGACCGAGCCATCAGCGATAGGAGCTGAACAGCGTGCTCAACCGTATCCGCCGCGCCGTCTCCCTTACCAAGGCGCGCTACTTCCCCAAAGGCAGGCACCGCCGCTCCTTAGCGCCCGCCTGGCCGTCGGCCTCTTCCGTCTCGCCTGCGTCTGCTGACGCGTCGGCAGTCGTCCTGGAACGGGCCTCCACGGGGCTGGACCATCGCCACTCGCTCACAGGTGAGGACAACGCGCTCGTACGCCCGTATTTGCTGGCCTGGGAGAGGCGCGTGCGGGCGCGCTCCGTGGTCATCGCTCCGTACCTGCCGGTCGACGCCTGGTCGACCCTCGCGGGGGTCCACTGATGCCTTCTCGACAACAGCCGCACATCACGTACGCCTCGGCCGTCCCCTACCGCTCGACCGCCTGCCGCATCGGCACGCACCCCGCCTGCGCGGAGTTCTCCCCGGCATCGGCGCCGGTCGACGTTCCGGTGATCTACGAAGCGTGCGACTGCCCATGCCACTCGGCATGCGACCAGTCCACGTCTGCGGAGGTGGCACGGTGAACGAACGGGCCCTCGGTGGCGCGCTGGTCTCCAACATCGAGGTCACGGCGAGCACCGTGCAGCGTGGCGACATCATCCAACTCGGCGGTCAGGCCTGTCGGGTGGGCGATCTCTTCCAACTGCCCCAGGGAGCCAAGCAACTGGTCTTCGAGTCAGGCGAGTTGCTGACCATCCACACGCGCACCCGGCTGGTGGCCGTACGGACGCTGAGAAGGCGGTGACCGAGGCTGTGCCGTCTCGCCACCGGGGCATCGCCGACGACCTCCGGAACCAGATCACGACCGGCCGTATCCAGCCTGGCGAGCGTCTGCCGTCCGAAGCCGACTTGGCCGACCGGTACAAGGTCAGCACGGTGACACTGCGGAGAGCCCTCGCGGTGCTCCAGGGCGAAGGCCTCGTCGAGAAGATCCACGGCAAGGGGAACTTCGTCCGCCGTCCCCACCGCAAGATCATGTATGTCGGGGGATGGGGAACGCTGGACCCGTGGACCGCCGCCGAACCGGCTCTGCGTGTCACCGTTCGCAGCACCACAGTGCAGGCTCATGGGCATCTCACGACTTTGCTGAAGGTGTCCGAGGGCAGCCCCATCGCCGAGTTTTCCTGCGTCAGCCACGCGGAGGAGTCACCGCACGGGCTGGCCCGCATCTACATCCCGCACGACCTGGCACCCGTCGGAGACCTCGACGACACGTCCTCATGCTGGGAGGCGGCCACGAGATTCGCCGTCCTCGGCCCGCCGCCGGCCGCTGTCCGGGAGATGGCATGTGCCCGGACACCGACACCGGACGAAGCCTCGGTACTCCGGATCGGTCACGCCGCGCCAGTCCTCGGGATCACGCGCGTCGCAACCGATGCCACCGGGCGAATCGTCGAAGCCGCCCTCCTGGTGTTCCCGGGGGACCGCGTCGACGTGGTCTTCGCCACCCACCACATGACCGACGAGAGGCAGATCCAAGCATGACTGCTCGGAACGAACTGCGGCTTCTCCCGTGGTCGGGCCCGGAAGGCAATCCCTGCTACCTGAGCACCGACGACCGGGACGGCTACATGTCCCGACTGGCGGACAACATCGAAGCCGTCCAACTCGGCACGGCGGCCGAACTGCTGGAACGGGCCTCCGAAACCCTCGCCGACCAGCACGCGGGCCCGGAGGACGTACTACGGCTGGCGAAGGAACTGACCGAGGCCTTGCGAGACGTACTCCGCGTCGCTACCAGCCGCGGTCACCTTCTCACCGCGAACGAACCACACGGCATCTGAAAGGGCGGCCGACAACGGCACCCGCCGGCCCCGGCCTCCATTGAATGCAGGGAAGGGAGCCCGAGACGAACTCGGGCTCCCTTCCCCGTCGCGTTGTGCACATCAGCCGACGATAGCCAGCCGCGATGGCGGTTTCGCCGACCGATCAGGCGCGCGTGTGCTTCGTTGTACCCCTACCGGCCTCAGCCACGCTCTCGTGGTTTGCGCCGACAGAGCAACCTGTGGCGGCCGGTCAGTGACGATCCTGCCGCTCTTCTGAGCCGTAGCTCTATGTGGAACGGTCCTAGGCAGACATACCGGTCGCGCTGCGACCGTAGTGGACCACCGGAGGACAGGGCGGTTGTTGTGGCTCCGTAGTCACAGGGTCTGACATCCGGATGCCGAAGCCGTCGCAGGTGCGGGCCTTGCAGCCTCCGATGTGGTGCGGAGAACGCAACTTGGCTGCACAGTTCACGAGTTCGCAGCGCCTGTTGTCAATGAGGCTTCATACAATCGAAGTTGACCGACATGGGTCTGTCGCGAAGGAGGTGAACAATGGCCAAGAAGGGAAGCGGAGGCGGCTCCGGGAGCAAGGCCCGGAGCGCCGTGACCGGCCGGTACGTGACCAAGAGCTACGCGAAAGCTCACCCACGCACCACGGTAGTAGAGACTCCGAAGAGGCGTTCCGGCAAGAGGTGACCTCTTGAAGTCCGAACGAAGAGGGGTGTCGCTCAGGCGGCGCCCCTCCGCTCGCCCCACCTTAGTGGCTCTGGGGTGCACGACTACCCGTAAGGCGACTCGATCCAGGCAATCTTGAGAACCGTCGTGGCAGCGATGTCACTGTGGGTTCAGATCCCACACCCACCGCAGGTTAGCTACCCCCACCAGCAGAAGTAGCCCAGGGTAGCTGACACCATGATCTACCGTCGTGCTCCACGAATCCCCCTCGTTCCCGAGTTGACGGGCACGCAGGAGGTACTCCAAATAACGGAGACCTATGTCAGCAACCACTGATTGGTTGAGTGCCGTCGGCGGAGTCCTAGGCGCCGTTGGCGGCCCTGCTGGCCTCTGGGCGGCTTGGCACCAGATTCGTGTTGATCGACGGCGTCGTTATGGGCCGCCCGAAGAGCTGATTGACCTCCTGGGCAAGATGATCGATCTGGCTGGCCAGGTGTCGTTCCAATACCGCTCCTCTGACTGGCTGCGCGACGCTGGTGGTCACGAGACCGCAGACCGCGTTAAGGAGTTGTGTCACCCGATCCACAACGAAGACCTCAAGAACCAACTTCAAGCTGTGACTAGGACCTACACGCTCATCCGCATGAACGACACTCGGAGTGCAATGAGCGACGAGGACCGGATCCGGATTGTTCAAGCTCAGGAGAAGCACGCTCGACAACTGAAGGAGCGGTCCGAAGAGGCTTTGAAGTTGCTGCGTCGCCACCTGTGACTGCCCAAGCGGTTGGTGGACTCTTAGTGACCCAGTCAAGCGCCGCGTAGGCCCCGGAGCACCAGTTTGGAAGATCGCGTAACCGGATCTGGGCTGGCCTGGCCAAACGACGACCTGCGGGTTCCTGGGAGGCTCGCCGATGTTCCCCATTGTTCCCCGCCGGTCGCTATTCGATCGGGCACGCAGGGGGGCACACGCAAATGCAGCCTAGTCGGTGCTTAGGCGGTCCATGCGGCCTCGGCGGGCACCCGTAAGAGTGAGAGCACTGGGATTTGGACCAGTGGTGGCCACGCTGCCCTTATCTTCCCGCGTGTGGTGAAGGACTGGATGCCGCTGTGGATAGCCGTCGTCGGCTTGGTCGGGGTGGTCTGGCAGGCTCGTCGTGCACGTCGCGACGCGAGGGATCAAATCAAGCACGATCTTGAGTTGCTTTCGGCGATACCTCCTGATCTTGCGAGTCGTGAGGAGCTGCGCGCTCACGTGGACCGGTCGGTGCGAGCGTTGGTGGCTCGGTCAAGACGCGACTGCGGACTGATCATTAGCTACTCTGTCATTGCCGCTGGCATCGTGATCACGCTTCTGGTGACGCTATGGAGGTCCGTCAGCTGGACCGCGGGAATGGGCTCTTTGCGGCTAGATGGCGGCATATTGGGTCACGTTGAGGCGGCCTTGTTATTGGCGCTGCTCGCTCTCGTTCTCTGGAGGGTGAAGTGGGAGTTGGGTAGGGGACGCCTCGACGGAGAATCCCCATCCCGCCTCGGCGAACGACCGCTCGGTGATTGAGATGTGGCAGGGTCTTCGCGGCCTGCACCAGCGGGGCTTGCAGCCGAATCCGCGGTCGGCGTAGCGACTTTGGCCGGGAGCTGCTTTGGCGCGAGTGATCATGGCCCCGTAAGCTTCCGGCGCGTCGGGCAGTCTGTTGACCTGCCCGTTAAAGCACGACGTTGGGGCCATGGTCTTCGAGGCTCGCGCCAAAGTGGCTGGCTAAAGTCGCGGAGCCGACCGCCCCAGGCACAGCGGGTTTCCCTCCTCGCCCGCATGCATGTAGCGCGCCGCCTGGCGCGGCCAGCCGGGGCGAAGACAGAGGCAGGCCGCGCCGCAGAGGCGGCGCGCGCCCGCGCCGTGCGCGGGCCTTGATGAAGTAGGGAAAGTTCTATCCCGCTGGGATGAGGCGCCTGCCGTCGTGGCTCCGTACGTGGGGGCCGTTGCCGTCCAAGGCGTCCAAGAGCCTGATCGCGAAGACCTCGGCCATACGCTCCGCGACCTCGTCGGGCGTAAGCCATGAAACGGCCGTCGACTCACTCGACGTGCGCTCTGTGCCGCCGGACGGCTTGCAGCGGAAGACCAGGGCCACGATGCCCCGGGTCGTGTTTTTGTAGACGCCGGTGAGCTCGTCCACCTCGACGTGGATGCCCGTCTCCTCCAAGACCTCGCGGGCGACTCCCGCCTCGGGGGTCTCGTCGAGTTCGAGTACGCCGCCGGGGAGCTCCCAAGTGCCGTTGTCTGCCCGGCGGATCGCCAGGAGGCGGCCGTCTTCGCGCACGACTACTCCGGCCACAGATACGGAGTGCAGCGGCGGCGGCGTTGCTTCCTGTGATTGACTCATGTACAGGAGCATAGGAGGCAGAGAAGGACTATGGGAACCGCAGTAGGAGGCGAGAGGTCCGTGCCTCGGTATGTGCAGATCGCCGAAGAGATCATTCAGCAGATCCGAGCGGGTGTCCTCAAGCCTGGCGAGATGGTGCCGAGCGAGTCAGAACTAGTCGAACGCTACGAAGTCTCAGGCGGGACAATCCGTAAGGCCATGGTCGAGGTCCGAGCTAGTGGGCTGGTGGAGACCCGGCACGGCAAGGGCTCGATGGTGAAGGATCGGCCGCCTGTGCGGCACCGCTCCTCCGATCGCTTCCGACGCTCCCTCCGGCAGGGCGGCAAGGCCGCGTACCTCGCCGAGTCGGAACAGTCTGGCGCCACGGCCAAGGTGAGCGTCCTCTACATCGGCCCCATGGAGGCCCCCGAGGACGCCGCCCAGCGCTTGGGCGTCCCCGCCGGCACTCAGGTCCTCGCCCGGCGACGCCTCTACTTCCGCGACGGCACGCCCGTCGAGACCGCGACCTCGTACCTCCCCTGGGACGTCGTCAAGGAGATCCCCGAGCTGTTCGCCGAGAACCCCGGCGGCGGTGGCATCTACGCCCGACTCGAAGACCACGGCCACGAGTTCGCCGAGTTCGTTGAGACGCTGCAAGCGCGCCCGGCCTCCAAGGCGGAGGCGTCCGAGCTGGCGCTCAGCCCCGGTGCGCCGGTAGTCCATCTGATCCGTGAGGCCCGCACGACCGAGGGTCTCGTGGTCGAGGTCTGCGACACGCTCATGGCCGCTGACCAGTTCGTCTTCGAGTACCGGATCCCGGCTGCCGACTGACGCGCGCTCAACTCCCCGCAGCCCGTCGCGAGTTCTTCTTCGCGGCGGGTTGACTCATGTATAGGAGTGAGGCACTCTTCTTCATGTCACTCATGTACATGAGTGACAGAGTCCAGCCTCTATAGAGGAGTGATCTGCTGTGCGTCAGATTCCCGTCGACACCACCAACGCGACCGTGATGGTCGCCAAGACCCCCCAGCCCAAGGTCAAGGACCGCCGTACCGGTGAGATCGCCCTCGACAAGGACGGCGTCACGCTGATGACCGTGGAGGTCATGTTCTCCACGCCGGATGAGGTCGAGATCCTCAAGCTCACCGTCCCGCAGCCGGGCGTCTCGGAGGAGCTGACCATGGGTACCCCGGTCGCGCTGACGGGCCTGGTCGCCTCGGCGTGGGAGAACGAGTTCAACGGTCAGAAGCGGCACGGGATCGCCTTCCGCGCGGTGGCCGTGACCTCGCTCGCTGGTACGGCTTCGCAGGCTGAGGCTGCCTGATCATGACGTGGTTCATGGTCGCTCTGGTGCTGGTCGTCGCTGCCGCAGTGATCCTGCGGTGGCGGCGCCCCGCCTGGTACTGGCTGACCTTCGGGGTCACCCTCGCCACGCTGCGGGTCCTGGTCCGCTACGCCTCCGTCATGGACGCCTGCGGCCTCACGGTCCCGCCCTCCCGCTGGCGCCTGACCCTGGCCCGGGTCACCAACCGTCCCGTCCCCGAGTCCCGTCCGCCGCGCATCCTGCGCATCCGCCCGACTCGCACCGGTCTGGTTCTGCGGCTGGGCCTGCGTCCCGGGCAGGATGCCTTCGACGTCGCGGCGGCCTCGGACCGGCTGCGCCACTCCTTCAACCTGTACGGCGTCACCTCGCGTGAACTGCGCTCAGGCGTCGTCGAGGTGCGCATGACGGGCTATGACGTCCTCAAGCGGGTGCAGATGCCTGCCAGGACCGACAACGGTCCCATGCGCGTCCCGGTCGCCCTGCGTGAGGACGGTGCTGTCCACTACCGCGACTACCGGGCGGTTCCGCACGGACTGACCCTGGGTGCCACGGAGTCGGGGAAGTCCGTCTATCAGCGCAACCTGGTCGCCGGGCTGGCTCCGATGGATGTCGCGCTGGTGGGCATCGACTGCAAGCAGGGAGTTGAACTCTTTCCGCTGGCCCGCCGGTTCTCCGCGCTCGCCGACAACCCGGACACCGCCCTTGACCTCCTGGAAGCCCTCGTCTCCCACATGGAGGACGTCTACCAGCTCATCCGCTCCCAGCAGCGCATCAGTGTCGCGATACCGGATGCGGAGATCGCTGCCGATATCTGGGACCTGCCCGCCGACCTGTGCCCGGTTCCGGTCGTGGTCCTGGTCGACGAGGTCGCTGAACTCGCCCTGTTCGCCACCAAGGACGAGGAGAAGCGGCGGGACCGCATCATCACTGCCCTGGTCCGCCTAGCCCAGCTCGGCCGCGCCGCTGGCATCTATCTGGAGATCTGCGGGCAGCGCTTCGGCGCTGAACTCGGCAAGAGCATCACCATGCTCCGCTCCCAGCTCACCGGCCGCACCGCCCACCGCGTCAACGACGAAACCTCCGCCAACATGGCCTTCGGGGACATCTCGCCGGATGCCGTCCTGGCGGCCGTCCAGATCCCCACCGACATGCGAGGCGTCGCAATCGCCGGGGACTCCTCCGGAGGCTGGGCCCGCATCCGCGCCCCGCACACCTCGCTGCGCGAGGCCGTGAACATCTGCAACAAGCACGCGCACCGCGTCCCGGGCCTGCCTGCCCTGGCGGCCTTCCGCCCCGCGGTTGCCCCGCCGCTCCCGGCCTGGGCGCCGCTGTCCAAGACAGCCCCCGCCACCGCCTGACCTTCTCCCGCTCCACCGGTCGGCGCGACCGTTCCGCGCCAGGTCCCTACCCCTGCCATGCCTCATCACCGGAAGGAGCCGTGATGGCCCGCCCCGCCCTTCGTGTCGACGCCGTGCTCGTCCAGGCCGTCATCGCCGGGGCACTGTCCTTCGCCCACCTGCACGACCTCGCCGCCGCTGCCGGACAAGACGGCTGGAAGGCCTGGGCCTACCCGGTCTCGGTTGACCTGCTCCTGGTCGCCTCCTGGCGGCGGCTGCGTTCCGACGGTCCGTCCCGGCTGGCCTGGTGCTGGTTCGTGATCGCGCTGGTGGCCTCCCTCGGCGCCAACGTCGCCACCGCCGGACTCCTCGACCTCCAGCAAGTCCCGGCCTGGCTGCGCATCCTCGTCGCCGCCTGGCCCGCCCTCGCCTTCATGGGCGGCACCCTCCTCGCCCACTCCGCCCCCGACCACCCAGCACCCGAAGTGCCGGCCACCCATCCCGAGCCCGACACCGAGCTCGAACCGATCGCCTCGCCTGAGCCGGAACCCATCCCGGCCGTGGTGGCCGAGGCCGAGGGAACACCCGCGCTTCCGGCCGCCGAACCCGTCCCGGCTGCTCCTGCTGTCCCGGCTCCGCCGGTCCCGGCCGCGCTGGTCGACCACGCCCGCAAGGTCGCCGACGACCACCAGGCCCGTACCGGATCACCGATCGACACCGACACCCTGCGCGCCCGCCTCGGCGTCCCGCCGCAGCTGGCCGATGCCATCGCCGCCCAACTCGCCTGATTCGAAAGGACACCCCGATGCCTGCCCGCGACTACTTCCACTCCGTCATGCGGATCGGCCCCGTACAGATCGGCACCCACCGCGACCGCAAGGGCCGCACCCAGCACGCCGCCGTGTGCACCAACGACCGCTGCGGCTGGTCCGCCGACTACTCCAGCCAGACCGCCGCCCAGCTCGCCGCCCGCACCCACCGCTGCACCGTCCGCTAGGAGGCCACCGCCATGGACGTCCCCCTCTGGTTCGCCCTCGCCGCCGTCGGCTACCTCGGCATCAAGCTCATCCGCCCGCCCCTCTGGCTGGTCCTGGTGCTCCTCCTAGGCGGCTACCTCATCGCCGACAGCCTCCTCGCCCCGGTCATCGACACCGCCATCAAGTAACCACCTGAGAAGGGAAATCCACCATGTTTCGCCCCAAGGTCCCGACCATGCCGCAGCCGACGGGCCTGATCACCCCGCCCGCCGTCGTCGAGCCGACCGCCGTCATCCCGCACCAGGACGCCACCCCGGCCCCGGTCACCCCCGCACCCGCTCCCGGTGCCGTGTCTGCCCGGCCCACCGTCCAGCTCACCCCGGGCACCGTCGTCGCCCTGGTCGGCGGTGGCACGGCCGTGGTCCTGGTGGTCGGCGCCGTATTGGTCTCGATGCTCCTCGCGGTCGCCATCACCGGCGCCTCGCTCGCGATCTGCGCCCTGGTCATCCGCTCGCTCATCAACAGCGAAGCCAAGCGGCACTGACCGGCCCCCGGGCGGCCTCAACCGCCAAGTCTCCGCCGCCCGGGAGCCCTGCCCCTACCGAACCCGAAGGCCCGGAAGGAACCCCCAGCATGACGCACCGCACCACACCGACGCGCCGCATCTGCCCCGACTGCGACGGACACGCCTCCGCCGCTATCACCCTCGGCGGCCGCGACACCCGAGGCCACCTGCGGACCATCACCGCGCACTGCCCGGCCTGCCACGGCACCGGCAGCCGCCCGCTCCGCACGCGGGAGGGCGCCCGTGTCTGACCAGCTGCTCGACCCGACCACCCTCGGCGACCTGCTGAGGGTGGCTTCGGCCGACGACTACGACCGCTGGCACGAACAGATCCGCCGCACCGGCGGCTGCTCCGACCCCATCCACCTCACCGGCTGGACCCTCACCAAAGACAAGACAACCGGCGAGACCCTGCACCACTACTCCACCGAAAGCGAGCCCGGCGGACGCCTCCGCCTCGCCTGCGGCAACCGCCGCGCCTCCCGCTGCCCCTCCTGCGCCTTCACCTACGCAGGCGACACCTACCACCTCATCCGCGCAGGCCTCGCCGGAGACGACCACCGCGACATCCCCACCACCGTCCGCGACCACCCCCGCGTCTTCGCCACCCTCACCGCCCCCTCCTTCGGCCCCGTACACAACCGGCCCAACCACGGCACCTGCCGCTGCGGCACCCGCCACCCCTCCGACGACCCCACACTCGGCACCGCCCTCAACCCCGCCAACTACGACTACGCAGGCGCCGTCCTATTCAACAACCACGCAGGCAACCTCTGGCAGCGCTTCACAACCCGTCTGCGCCGCGAGATCGCTGCCCGTGCCGGACTCAGCCGCCGCGAACTCGCCGACCATGTACGCGTCTCGTACGGAAAGGTGGCGGAGTTCCAGAAGCGCGGCGCCCTGCACTTCCATGCGGTGATCCGGATCGACGGCCCCGAGGGACCCGAGACGGCTCCTCCGGCTTGGGCAACGGTCGACCTGCTCGCCGACTCGATCCGTGCCGCCGCCGTGCACTCGTACACCTCGGTCTCGGTGCCGGCCGTTTCAGACCAGCCCGCCCGCACCTTCCGCTGGGGCACACAACTCGACGTCCGCCCCGTCAATGCATTCGGTGACGGCTCCGACATCACCGAACAGGCCGTCGCGTCCTACGTCGCCAAGTACGCCACCAAGGCCGCCGAGAACACCGGCACCCTCGACCGCCGCATCGGCGAACTCTCCGAACTCGACCGCCACCAGGTCCCCGACCACACGCGCCGACTGATCGAAGCCTGCAAAACGCTCGACCCGCTCTACCCGGACCGTCGCCTCTGGGTCTGGGCCCACATGCTCGGCTTCCGAGGCCACTTCTCCTCCAAGTCCCGTCGCTACTCCACCACCCTCGGCGAACTCCGCCAGGCCCGCGCCGACTTCCGCGCCGCACAGGAACGCCAAGCCCTCGGCCTGGACGACGTCGAGCCGGACACCGTCCTCGTCCTGGCCGACTGGCAGTACGCCGGACACGGCCACACCCTCGGCGAATCGGCCCTCGCCTCCACCATCGCCCGCGATCTCCAGCACAACCGCGAAACCGCCCGCGAAGCCCTACGCGACCAGTCCGCCGACGACAGGGAGTGGTGACATGACCACCGAGCTGCCGAACCGCTTCCTGACCCCGGACGACCTGGTGGACATGTTCGAGCTGCCCAGCGTCGAGACGGTCTACCAGTGGCGCCGCAAGCGCACTGGCCCCCGCGGCTTTCGCGTCGGCCGGCACCTGCGCTTCGACCCCAACGACGTACGGGCCTGGGTGGACTCCCAGCTTGGGGAGGCTGCCTGATGGCCGGACACATCCAAGACCGCTGGTTCCGAACCGTGGTCAGCCCAGACGGCATGACCCGCAAGGTCAAGACTGATCGTCACGGCCTGGGCATGCGCTACCGGGCTCGGTACGTCGCCCCCGATGGCACCGAGAAGTCGAAGAGCTTCCCCGACAAGCAGAAGCGCTTGGCCGACGCCTGGCTGACCAATACCGAAGCCGACATGGCGCGCGGGCAGTACATCGACCCAAGGGCGGCCCGCGTCACCTTCCGCGAGTACACGGAACGGTGGATCGCCGCTCTCACTATCGACCTCACGAGCCGGGCCGCCGTGGAAGGTCGGCTGCGTCTTCACGCCCTGCCGTACCTCGGCACTCGCCCCATCGGCTCGTTCCAGCCTGAGCACATCCGCGACTGGAACCGCCAGCTCGAAGAGTCCGTGTCCTCAGCCCAGTACCGGCGCCTCATCTTCGACGCGGTCTCATCCGTGCTCAACGCGGCCGTAGATGACCGCCTGCTGGCCTCGAACCCTTGCCGGGCTCGCTCGGTCAAGGCACCTCGCCCCGTCCCGACACGCGTGCATCCGTGGACCGCTGAGCAGGTCTTCGGCGTGCGGACAGGTCTGCCCGAGCGCTACCAAGCGATGGTCGACCTGGGCGCCGGTTGCGGGCTGCGACAGGGCGAGATCCTCGGCCTGGCCGTCGACAGCATCGGGGACCTCGGCTGGCTTTACGTGCGCCAGCAGGTCAAGAAGGTTCGCGGCACGCTCGTCTTCGCCCCGCCTAAGCGCGGCAAGCTGCGTGACGTGCCCCTCGACACCGAGGTATCAGCCGCGCTGCAGGAGCACATGAAGCAATTCCCGCCGGTCGAAGTGACGTTGCCCTGGCTGACGCCAACCGGCCCGAAGGTCACGCATCGGCTTGTCTTCACAAGCAGCATCGGCGCCGCGATCTGGAGCCAAGGGTTCAACGACCAGTCCTGGAAACCCGCATTGGCATCGGCCGGCATCATCCCGACCCCCGAGAAGGGGCAGCGCTACGCGGCGGCCCGCGAGCACGGCATGCACGCCCTGCGGCACTTTTACGCCTCGGTCCTCCTGGACGCCGGGGAGAACATCAAGGCTTTGAGTCTCTACCTCGGTCACGGCGACCCGGGGTTCACGCTCCGCGTCTACACGCATCTCATGCCGTCCAGCGAGACCCGGACGCGGAATGCAATCTCCGCAATGTACCGGGCCGCCGGTTACGCTCACGACGGCCCAGAGACGGCCCAAGCTGCCTGAGACGGCCCCTCATCGGCGGGAAACCTGCTGGTGAGGGGCCCTTTCATGCCCTCTCGTGGCAAGTAACACCCCATCTTGCCGGATCGCCACCCCTGGGGGGAAACGGGTATGGGCGGGGGGCTCTGACCTGCGGTTTCGCTGCTGGACTACGGGCTGGACCGCGGACTGGACTCCGGTGACCGACCTCTGAGAGGGCGGTGCGGAGGTGCGGTCGTCCGGGTGTATTCGCGGCGGGATCGCGCATCCCGGCGTGCCGATGGGGCATTTCAGACTTTCTTCATATTAGCCTCTCGTGACTGTACGAAGTCGATCTCTCACAGATCGCGCACATCTCACTTCACCGGAGAAGACATGCACAAGCTTCGCAAGGCTTCCGTCCTGGTAGCCGCCCTGGGCAGCGTCGCCCTCCTGGGCGGCACCGCCTCGGCGCAGGGCATGGACGGTCACGGCAACTCCATCCTGCAGAGCTCCAACTGCAAGTCGCACGACCTGAACGTCGACGTCCTCGGCCAGGTCGGCCTGCTCAACGGCGTGCTGGGCAACGCGCTCAACGGCGAGGGCAACTCGGGCGGGCAGGACACCCACCTGGGCTCGAAGATGGGCTGCAACAGCAGCGCCTTCTAACCCCGGACTGGGTCCGCCGGCAGTGCGGACCGGTGCCCCACGGCACGAACTACCGGTGGAGTAAGGATCGTTGGGCAGACGGTCCCCGCAGTTCCGCCGATGGCAGCGCACCGGTATCCCGTGAGCCGTGCCGACCTGGAACAGGCGAGGGGGCGGTCCGTCAGTGGCGGACCGCCCCCTCCCTTGCGTGGGAACCCTCGCGTCGGAACCTCGCGTGGGAACTCCCGCCTCAGTCCTGAGCCGCCGCTCTTAGTCCCGAGCCGCCGCTTCCTTCTTCCGTACGACCACCAGGGCCGCGCCGCCGATCAGAACCAGGCCGATGGCGAGGCCCGCGATCAGAGGGGTCATGTCGGAGCCGCCGGTCGCGGCGAGGTTGGTGTCGTCGGTCGTGGTGCCCACGGTGGCGGGGCTGGGCTCACCGAGGGTCTGGATGTCGGGGCCCGCCGCATCGGCCTCGGTCACCTGCGTCATGCAGTCCAGCACGCCCGTGAACCGCTTCTCGAAGCCGGCCGGGCCCTGGATCGTGAAGTCGTACGCCTGGTCCTCCTGCAGCGGGACCGTCACCGTCCGGGACTCGCCCGCCGCGATGGTGTACTCGATGCCGAGCAGCTCGAAGGTGAACGGCTCGTCGCCCTCGTTGGCCGCGGTGATGTCGACGCCGCCCTTGTCGCAGTTCTCCACCGCGGACAGCGCGGGTATCGCACCGGTCTGCGCCCAGGTCGCGCTCGCCGTCGCCGAGACGGTCGACTCGCTGGAGCCGGCCAGGATCTGCGTCTGGCTGCGGCTCTCGGCGGCGAAGGCCCGCCCGACCGGCACGGTCGTCGAGGCCTGCACCGTCAGCTCGGCCTGGCCGTCCGCCGCCTTCGCGGGCACGTCGAAGAACACCTGACCGCCGTCCGCCGCGGACGTGACGGGCTTGCCGTCCTTGTCCACGATCCGCACGCCGCTGGTGGCCGCGTCCGCCGGCGGCGTCACCGTGACGCTCTCCGCGTCGGTGCGCACCGTCACCGGGCCGATCCGCTCACCGGGGTGACCGGAGACCGCGGGCGGGTCGAGCGTCAGTGACGCCCTCGGCTCCGCCACGCCCCGCGCGCTCTTCTCCAGGTAGTCCGCGAGCTGCTCGGCCTGCGGGTCGAGGGCGTCTACGGCCACGCCGTCCGAGTAGCGCCAGATGGCCACCTGGGTGCCGGCCGCCGCGTCCTGCTCGGTGAGGCCGCCCTTGACGCCCGCCTTGCCGGCGAGTGCCGCGAGGTCGTTCACCTGCGGGTAGGAGTTCTGCAGGATCCAGCGGATCTTGCCGGCGTCCTTGTTGGCGCCCAGCGAGGTGCCGCTCCAGGGGGTCTCGTGGTATCTGGCGTCGCGCTGCGTGGGGTTGTGGATGTCGACGCAGTACGTCTGCAGGGTGCCGCCTCCGTCGACGGACATCTCGAACAGGCCCGCCGAGATCTCCTGCTCCCCGGAGTCGGCGTGCACGACCGCCGCGCCGTACGTCTTCAGGCCGCCTATGGTGGCGGTCGCCCCGCCCTGGCCCCGCGCCGTACCGTCGGCCGCGGCCGGGCCGGCGCCGGCCACCACCGTGGCGGTGACGAGCCCGGACACCAGGGTCGAGGCGGCGAGGCGGGCCACCCCTCGCCCTCGCACCGACAGTGCAGAGAACGCAGCAAACACAGAATTCCCCTTCGAGCAGGACCCGTTGACGTGGGGGAAGGTCCCACCAGCAGAATCACAAGCCCCGAGAGCTATGCCCGGCATCCTAGGTACGCGGTGCACCACGCTTCCCTGGGATCCCGTCGGAGGGCCGATCCGACTCGGAATCGTTATCGCCAAGATCCCTTGTGAGCAGGGCTTATCGACAAATCCCCGGGGTCGTTCGGAGCGCATTCGCCGATAAGCCGCAGTTCGGTCAGCCGCCAAAGGTGACTGACGTCACGTCACCGCCACTGACTCCGGGGCCTGTTGGGAGTTGCCGTCCGCGGGTGGCGTCTCCCAGTCGGGCTCGGGCCGGTCCGGTGCCGCCGCGGCCCCCGTCTCCGGCCGCACGGAGCGCCGGAAGGCCGAGGTGCCGCGGGCGAGGTCATGGCCGATCGCCAGCGCGTCGATGTCGGCCGAGGTCCAGCTCTGCCCCTCGCGGACATCGGACCGCACCTTCAGCCTGCCCTGCACCACGACGGGATCCCCCACGTTCAGCGACCCGGCGGCGTTCGTGGCGAGCTGCCGATTGGCCCACACCGTGAAGAAGTTGGTGTGCCCGTCGGTCCACTCGTTCTTCGCGCGGTCCAGGTAGCGCGAGGTCACCGCGAGCCGGAAGCGCGCGGACGGTCCCGTCGCGAGCTCCCGGTACACCGGCTGTGTCGCCACGTTGCCCACCGCGCAGATGATCGTCTCGTTCATCGTCGAGAACCCCTCCCTCGCCCGGCCACTGCCGCCGGGCGGATACGCGTACGGGCCCGTCCCGTACGGCTGCGTCCGACGTGACGACGGCACACTCGCCGCCGTCACCGCGATCGACCGCACCGTCGCGATCGCCGCGAAGCCAGACTGCCTCCGCCGGGCCGAGCCCGCTGAGCCCTGTGGATCACCGCCCGTCTGTGGATAACTCCGCCATCCGAACGGGTGACTCACGGCTGCCGCCTCAGGGCGCCGCCCCCTCAAGAATGCTGCCCTCGGGGCCCGTATCGCCGCTACGGGCCCCCGTATTACCGCCCCCGGCCCCTATCACCGCCCCGGCCGGCCGCACTGCCCTGGCCCCGGGCCACCACCACAGGCCTCGGACAACCGCCCCGGGCCTCGGATCACCGCCCAGTGCCCCGCATCACCGTCCAAGGCCTTGGATCACCGCGCAGTGCCCCGCATCACCGACCAAGGCCTCGGATCACCGCCCACAGCCCCGTTCCCCCCCCGGCTTCGTATCCCCCCCCGCCCGGATCACCGCACCTTTCCGCCGACCCCCATCACCCGCCCGTACTGCTCCCGAACCTCCCGATAGCGCAGCAACTCGGCAGCCACCGGGTCCAGCACCCGGGCACGCCCGCACCCGGCCGCCGCCTCCCGCAACCGCCGCTCCGCCTCCAGGCCGTACCGCCGCGCAGGCCCCCGTGCCGCGATCCGGCAGCCCCACTCGACGAGCGGCCCGCCGACGATGCCGGCCACCATCAGCAGCACCGGTACGCCCAGGTTCGGGGCCATGACGCCGATGATCTGCGCCACCAGCCACAGCCCGCCGACGACTTGAAGGATCGTCATGGCCGCCTGCACCAGGACTGCGGCCGGCCACCAGCCAGGCCTCGGCGGCCGCCCGGGTGGCAGTCCGGCCCGCGCGGCCAGCTCGTCCAGCGCCTCGGGCAGCCCCTGGGCCCCCCGTACGGCGGCCTCGCGCACCGCCTGTGCCCAGGGCGCGGGCAGCCCGGCCGACGCCTGGTCGGAGATGGTCCGTACCGCCTGTTCGACGCGCTGCCGCGCGGTGGACTCCTCGTCCGTCTGGGCACGCAGGGACAGGCGCCCCGTCGGGGGTTCGCCCCGGTCCTGGTACCAGCGCCACAACCGCAACCACGGCGTCCCGCACGCGCGGTTGGCGTTGCGCAGCCATGCCCGCTCGGCGGCCTCGCCCGCGGCGGTCGCACCGATCGCGTCCGCGAGCCGGGCGGAGAACTCGTCCCGCGCCTCCTCGCTCAGCCCGGTCCGCCGACGCGCGGCGTACACCGGCCGCAGCCGCCACCCGGCGGCCTCCACGTCGGCCGAGATCCGGCGGGCCGCGGCCCCGCGCTGCGCCACGAACTGGCCGAGCGCCTCCCGCAGATCACCGACGCCGTCCCCGGTGAGCGCGGACAGCGCGAGCACCGTCGCGCCCGGTTCGCCGTGCTCGCCCAGCGCGATGCCGTCCTCGTCGAGCAGCCGGCGCAGATCGTCGAGTACCTGGTCGGTGGCCTCGCCGGGCAGCCGGTCGGTCTGGTTGAGGACGACGAACATGATCTCGGCGTGGCCCGCCATGGGCCGCAGATAGCGCTCGTGCAGGACCGCGTCGGCGTACTTCTCGGGGTCGACGACCCAGATCACCGCGTCGACCAGCGCCAGGACGCGGTCGACCTGCTCACGGTGCTGTACGGCCGCCGAGTCGTGGTCGGGCAGGTCGACCAGGACGAGCCCGCGCAGCTGCCCGTCCGCGGTCGAACTCTGTGCCGGGCGGCGCCGCAACCTCGGCGGAATGCCGAGCCGGTCGATGAGGCCGACCGCACCGTCGCTCCAGCTGCACACCAGGGGCGAGGAGGTCGTCGGCCGCCGTACGCCCGTCTCCGAGATGGTCACCCCGGCCAGCGCGTTGAACAGCTGCGACTTGCCGCTGCCGGTGGCGCCCGCGATGGCGACGACGGTGTGCTGCCCGGAGAGCCGGCGCCGCGCCGCCGCCTCGTCAAGGACCCGGCCCGCCTCGGCGAGCGTCTTGCTGTCGAGCCGCGCGCGGGACAGCCCGACGAGTTCGCGCAGCGCGTCGAGCCGGGACCGCAGCGATCCGTCGTAGGCGAGCGGCATCACGACCTGCCGCCCGGAGGCCCGCGCCTCCACGGCAGGGGGCTGCTCCGCGACGGCGGTCTCATTCACCCGCCGCGCGATGAGCCCGTCGTCCCAGGGGGTCGAGGCTTCCGCGGCGGAGGCGGCGTCCGTACGGGAGGAGGGGGTGGGGAGGGAGGAGGAATCAGGGCGCGAGGGAGACTCCTTACGGGGGGAGAACTCCGTACGGTCCGCGCGGGACGAGCCCTGCTTGCGGGACGAGGAGTCCGTAGGGGATGAGGAGTTCGTACGGGGCGAGGGGTCCGTACGACGGGAAGCGCCCCCGACCTCAGCGCCGCCGGAGCCGTTGGCACCCGCACTCCCGCGCGCGTGTCCGCCACCGACCCCCACGCGCGCGTGGCGGCCGCTCGACTGCTCGTCCCGCTTCCCCCACTTCCCCCAGAGCTTGCGCTTCTCCGGCTCCTCAGCAGCTGCGGAACTCTCGCTCACGCCGGTCTCACCCTCCTCGGCCACTGCGGAGCCCGCACCGTCACCCGGCTTCCCCTGGGCGGCGTCGTCGTCAACCGTTGCGCGCTCACTCTCTGCGCGCTCACCCTCCACTCGGTCGTCCGTCACGAGGAGACCGTCCTCGGCAGAGACCTCCTCGGAGGCACTGTTCTCGCGCTCGTCGCCATCGTTCTCGTAGTCGTTGTCGTTGTCCGTGCTGGCGCTGGCCTCCGGGAGATCGACGGGTTTCGTCTGGTCCTGTTCCGTTTGGTTCTGGTCAGTGACGGCAGTCACCGGTCACCTCTCCTTCTGCAGTACGGACAGCGCGGCGATGAGTTCGGCCTGGGGGTCCGGATTGACCTCAAGGCCGTCGAGCGGGGCGAGCCGGCGCTCGCGTTCGTTGTGCATGACCCGGTCCAGGTGCTCGCTGAGCAGCCGCCCGGCCCGGTCGCGCAGCCGCAGCGCCCCGTGCGCCCCGATCCGTTCGGCGAGCCCCTCCCCGGCGGAGCGTGCGCGGCGGGCGCCGAGCAGGGCGGTGGCGACCAGGGCGGCGACGACCTCGGGATCCTGGACGACACCGCGCTCGATGTCGTTCACCTCGTCCTCGGCGTACTCCTCGAGCTCGCGCCGCCAGCGCCGTACGGCCATCCCGATACGGTGCTCGACGCCCGTCGGCCCCGAGTCACGGCTCGTCAGCTCGGGCGCGTCGGCGGCCGGTTCACGCCGCCAGGCGTCGTCGACGCGCTCGTCGGCTGCGGTGACGGCGCACAGCAGGAGGGTGCTCAGGCTCTCCACCAGCGAGTCGAGGAGCTCCTCGGCGGAACAGTCGAGCGGAAAGGCGCGCCAGCGCTTCAGGGCGTCGCCGGCGAGCACGGCGCCGGACTGCAACCGGCTCCGCACGCGCGCGTACTCGCTGTCGTACGCCGAGTCGACGGCGGCGGTGAGCCGCAGTGCGGCGGCGTACTGCGCGGCGGCGGCACCGGCGAGTTCGGGCATGCGGGCCTTGAGGGAGTCGAGGAGCCCGTGGGCCGTACGGGCCACGGCGTTCCGGCGTGCCGCCGGGTCGTTGGCGTGATGGACGAGCCAGCTGCGCAGCTGCGCCACCGCCGTGGCCGGGAGCAGCCCACCGCCCCAGGCCGATTCGGGCAGTTCGGGCACGGTGAAGCGGGGTACCTCGCCCAGGCCGGCCTTGGTGAGAAGCGCGCCGTACTGCCGCGACACCTCGGAGACGACCTGATGGGGAACCCGGTCCAGGACGGTCACGAGGGTGGCGTCGTACTCCTTGGCGGTGCGCAGCAGGTGCCAGGGGACGGCGTCGGCGTACCGGGCTGCCGTCGTCACCATCACCCAGATGTCGGCGGCGCAGATGAGTTCGGCGGCGAGGGCGCGGTTGTCGGCGAGCAGGGAGTCGATGTCGGGCGCGTCGAGAAGGGCGAGCCCGGGCGGCAGCGTGTCGGCGGTCTCCAGCCGCAGCACGCGCGCGGAGTCCTCGCCGGGCAGCATCAGCTCCTCGGCCGGATCGTGCTCGGGCACCCACACGCGCGTGAGGTCGGGCAGTACGCGCATCCCGCTGAACCAGTGATGGTCCTCCGGATGGCAGACCAGCACCGGGGTCCGGGTCGTCGGCCGCAGTACGCCCGCCTCCGTCACGCGTCTGCCCACAATGGAGTTGACGAGCGTCGACTTGCCGGCGCCGGTGGATCCTCCCACCACGGCCAGCAGGGGCGCTTCGGGCTCTCTCAGGCGGGGCACCAAATAGTCGTCGAGCTGCGCGAGCAGTTCGTCGCGGTTGGCACGCGCGCGTGGGGCTCCCACCAGGGGCAGCGGGAAGCGTGCGGCGGCGACACAGTCGCGCAGGGCGGAGATCGCGTCGAGCAGCTGAGGCCGTACGTCCAAGGTCACCACATGCGAAGAATGCCCAATTTTAGGGGAATTCTGAAGCATATGAGCATGTCTGCGCGCCGACGGAACACAAGGGACGGAAGGGACGACTGAGACACAGGCACAGTCCAGGCATAACGAGTGCACAACACCAGGGGCGCAAGAGCCCAAAAGCGGTGCACGATTCGTACCTGCCTGCGATTATCAGGACCGCTTCACCGAACCTCCACATCGAGCCACGGAGGCGAAGCAACAGGGACACGGATGCGGGAGCCCTATCCTTGTCCCCGGCAACGTCACGGACCAGCCCCACCCGGGCACCTGGACCGAGCCCACCACGACCGGCCCCCGTAGCTCAGTGGATAGAGCAGGCGCCTTCTAAGCGCTTGGCCGCAGGTTCGAGTCCTGCCGGGGGCGCCCAGTCTCCGCCCTCCCGTCGGGAGGGCGTTTTTGCTGGTCAGAGGCCATTTATCGGACTCGGCGGAGCAGCTTCGTGAGTGCCGGTGCGCCCTCGGGCGGAGTCGGCGGGTGTCCGGCTGGAGACGATTTCGTCCGGCCCTGGGCGGGTGTTCTTCCCGAAAACTTCCCGAAGTTTCGGAGCGGTCTCTCTGCAGCCCCTCGGCGGTCGAGGCGCGACGACCCCCCGGCCACGCTCTTCAGATGAGGGCAAATCGCCATACAGGTTGAAGGAGCGCTGGATATCAGATCATCCTTGCCGCCATGAGTCTCGTCTCCACCTCCTTCGATGTGCCCGACATGGGCGACTACGCACACGACTGGGCCTTGGTTGATGTGGAGACGTCGGGCCTCATGGCCCGGCGAGATCGCGTGCTGTCCGTCGCGGTGATCACGATCGGTCCGGATGGCGAGCAGACCGGGGAGTTCTCGACCCTGCTCAATCCGGGCTGCGATCCGGGGCCGGTGGAGGTGCACGGGCTGACCGTCGAGCGGTTACAGGGTGCACCGACGTTCGACCAGGTCGCCGGGCGGATCGGGGCGATGCTTCAGGACCGGGTCCTAGTCGCCCACAACGCCCAGTTCGACTACGACTTCCTGGCCTACGAGTTCGCCCGTGCGCGGATGTGGCTGCCGGTGTCGCAGCGGCTGTGCACCCTGGCGCTGAATCGCCAGGTGGATCCGCCGACGGACGACATGAAGCTCGGCACCCTCGCCGCCCATTACGGCATCCCCCAACAGCGGGCGCACGATGCGCTGGACGACACGCGTGTGCTGGCCGGGATCCTGCGGGCGTCACTGCGCGAGGCAGCGCGGCTCGATCTGCCCCTGCCGCTGGTGACCTGCCCGCCCCGGGCGGAATCGCAGTTCACGCCCAAGCCGCCGAAGACACCCTGCGCTTACCGCAATCCGGGACGCATGACTCCCGGCGGGCCTCTCCAGCAGGGGATGAAGATCGCGATCACCGGTGAGACCGCCCATGCCCGGGCAGAGCTGGTCGGGCGGGCGGTTGCCGCCGGGCTGAACATGATGACCTCCGTCAGCCGGCACACCAGCGTGCTGGTCACCAATGAACCGGCGTCCGGTTCGGCAAAGGCCCGACGCGCAGTCGCCGAAGGCGTGCCGGTCATCGACGAGCACACCTTCCTGCGGATGCTGGCCGACGTACGACCGGGGACAGCGCATGAGGCGACGGCCGTCGCTGTCGCCCCGGTGGCCGAGCCGGAAGCAGAACCCGTCGTCGGCCCCGTGGAGCCGGCGCCCACCACGGCCTCTGCCACACCCGTGCCGGAGGCCGCGGCCCTCCCCAGGGTCGCCCCCGGTGCGGGGGTACCCGCTCCGCGTCGACCGGTGCCCTCCGTCGGCACCTTGGACAAACCTCTGGCGGGGCGTCGCGTGCTGGTGCTAGGTGGTGTCCATTCCGATGCCGCGGCGGCCCGTACCCGCATCGTCGAGCTGGGCGGCTCAGCGGCGATCAACCTGTCCGCCAGCGTCACCGACGTCGTACTCCTGGAGGGAGGACCGGGCGACCGGCGCATGAGCCGCATCACCGCCCTCGAACTCCCCGTGCACGACCTCCACTGGCTCACCGCTCCGACCGTCACCGCCCCGGCCACGGCGGCCCTCCGGCCCCAGGAGCCGCACGTGGTGCCGCGAGGCGGTGTCATCGACCTGCCCATGCCCCACGGCAGACCCGCGCCGGAGTGGTACGTCACCGCCGGCTGGGCCCCGCAGACCGACTACGAGATCGACGTCGTCGCCTTCCTCCTCGACGAGGACGAACAGGTCACCTTCGACGAGGACTTCATCTTCTACGGCGCTCCGGAGAGCCCCGCCGGAACCGTGCGGCTGCTGACCGGCGGCCCTGCCGAACAGACCATCGCCCTCAACCTGGCCGCCCTGCCACCCGCGACGCGCAAGGTCGTCGTCGCCGCGGCCATCGACGGCGCCGCCACCTTCGGAACGGTCGGTGCGATCCAGATCGGTGCCGCCCCCGGCAGCAGCGGAGCACCGCTCGCCCGGGCAACCCTGGACGCCGCCACCACCGAACGCACCATGCTGCTCGCGGAGATCTACCGCAGAGGTCCGGTCTGGCGCCTACGCACCGTCGGCCAGGGCTACGACCACGGCCTCGACGCCCTCGCACGCGGATACGGCATCGACATCGCCGACTGAACGACGGCGCCGGGAGCGGAGATCTGCGCGTTCCTGCGTCCGGGTCAGGCTCGGCGACGTGGTGCGGGCGTGGATCCGGGCTTGGGCACCGGCATGCTCGGGGCCGGTCCGGCGGGCAGTCGCTGGGGGCCTTCGATGCGCTGCTGGAGTTCGGCGAGCTGGCCCGTGATGCAGCGGGCGTAGGTGGCGAGCAGGACGGGGACGCTGTTGCCGGCCCACTCGGCGACCTGGGCGGGTGGGATGCCGTTGTTGAGCCAGGTGGTCAGGCAGGTGTGGCGCAGGTCGTAGACGCGCTTGCCCACGGGTGACTCGTATTCGTGCTCCGGCAGGACCGCCTTGCGGGCCTTGTTCCAGGCGCGGCGGAAGACCGATCCGGCCAGCAGCCCGCCCTTCTCGCCGGGGAAGAAGAGGTCGCCCGGCTGGAGGCCGTCCCTTTTGATCAGGTCGCGGAGGACAGCGACGAGTGCCGGGTGGGCGGGGACGGGGCGGGTGTCGCCCTCGGCGCGGCCCTTCAAGTCGCGGGTCTCGTGGACGCGGCCGTCGTCGGTCCACTGGCTGCCGACCTCGGGCTCGGCGGTGTGGACGAGTAGCTCGCCCCAGCTGTCCGCGGGCAGTGTGGCGGCGCTGACGCGGAGGGCTATGGCCTCCTCCGGCCGCAGACCGGCGTAGTACAGGGTGGCGAAGAAGGCGTGGAGGCGGTGGCCGGTGCGAGGGCGGTCGGCGATCCAGGCCAGGAGGCGGGCGACCTGACCCGGGTTGAGCAGCGACCGCTTGTCGACGGCCTCGGCCACCTTGGGGGCGGCACCCTCCTCCTTGCCCTTCGGGAGCGGGTTGGCGGTGAGGATCTTCTGCCGGACGGCGTACTTCATCGCCACGTTGAGGATCCGCTGCTCGCGCTTGATGGAGCCGGCGGTGGCCGGGCTGCCGTCCAGAAGTGTGTCGAGCGCATGCAGGACGGCGTCGACGCGTTTGGTGTCCTCCCAGGCCGTCATCGGCAGGGAGTTGCGGGCTATCCACGACAGGACGGTACGGGCCTCGGGCGGCGCCTCGGATGGCACCCGCTCGACAACGACGTACTCGTCGAACAATGCGAAGGCCGCCTGGTGACCATGCCGCTGCGGACTATGGTGACGCCCTTGCGCGACGATGCCCGCTGCCCCTCAGGGCCAGTACGGCTGTTCTCGCTCCCTATGTGACGGAGGGTCACCCAGCACGGCGACCAGAGTTCACCCATCAGTGTCGGGGCTCGGTTACGTGCACACGAGTGTCGCGTACGTTTCGCCGGACCGATCGGCGAAGCCGCCTACCTGCGGGCAGTTCAGGTCACCGCATGCCTGGGGATGGTACTCGGACAGACTCCCCGGCTCCGCTCCCACCATCAGTCAGTTGCCGGTCGCTCCGCCGTGCGGACACGACACCCGTATCCCGCGAGGGGTTCCCGCCCCACTGCTCCCGAGGGGGTACTTCCTCGCCCTTCATCAGGAAGGCGTCAGCGGTGAGTTCTGCATTGTCGCCGACCGTGGTGCCGTAGTGGACGAGGGCGCCGACGCCGACGGTCACGTTCGCACCCAGGGTGATGCGGTCGGACTTGAAGGCGCCGTCCTCCTGCGAGTGGCACTGGATGACGGTGGCGGCGTTGAGGGTGCTGCCGTGCCCGATGGTGACGAGGGTCCGCTCGGGCAGTGCGCAGCCGTCGTCGAAGACCCGGCCTCCGATTCTGACCCCCAGCAGGCGCCAGACCATGGTCTTGAACGGCGTGCCGTTCAAGATCTGTTCGAACCGGTGGGAGGACAGCTTCCAGTAGCGTTCGTGCCGCCAGAAGGAGAGGTCGTAGATCGAGCAGTACAGCGGTTTCAGAGGGTGGATTGCCGTGACGATCCGTTCGACCAGTGCGAAGTAGCAGACGGTGAACGCCAGGGTGAGCAGGCCGGCCAGGGCGAACACTCCCGCGCCGACAGTGGGATAGAGGTCGACGGCGGCCATGGTGATGACACTGAGCCCGAAGAAGTGGACCCAGCGCACCAGCAGGAACAGGCTCGCGGTGAGCGCGTTGTGCTTGTTCTTGGCGGCCAGGCGGCGGCGCAGTTCGTCGCCGGTGGCCAGGTCGTCGAACTGCCGGTCGCGCATCACGGTGCGGGGTATCTCGAAGCTGGGAGAGCCGAGCAGGCCGACACCTTCGCGGACGGGTCCGTCGACGGGGACCATGGCCTTGGTCGCGAGCAGGCAGTTGTCGCCGGTCCGGCCGCGTGGGGGATAGACGATGTTGTTGCCGAGGAAGTTGCGTGGCCCGATCGTGGTTCGGCTGACGCGGAAGGAGGTCGCCGAGTACTCGGTGTTGATGACCGACAGGCCGTCGGCGATCATCGTTCCGCTGCCGACCTGAGTCAGGTACGGGATGTCGTGCTTGACCAGCGAGCCGAAGTTCGACCCTGTCTGTTCGACGCGGCACAGGTCGTATCCGAGGGACCGCAGATAGTGGACGATCGCCGAGCTGTCCCCGAACAGGGTGGTGAAGAACCTGATGTTGGTCATGCGTGTGATCACGCGCTGAACGCTGTAGTGGAAGCCGTACAGCGGGTAGGTCCTGCCCGGCTCGAGCATGAGATTGAGCAGGCGCGGCACTGTCCTGATCGCCAGCAGGCCGATCAGCAGGCCGCCGAAGAAGGCGATCAGGGAGGCAATGAGTGCCTCCAGGTAGAACGTCGGGCTGCCGAAGGCCGCCACTCCGATGGTCGCCACAGCGTTGAGCTGTGGCACCGCGGACACCACGATGCTCAGGCCCGCCACGGTCAGCGGCAGATACAGCAGAAGCACGCCGACGAGCTGCCACGAACCGTAGAGCGCCCTGCGCGGGGTGCCGCGGGCCCCCGGGCCGACAGTCCGGAAGTCGGTGTCGGTCGGCTGCGCGGGCGTGCCGTGCCACGCCTGGCCGGCCGGCACGGTCTGTCCCGGGTGCAGGGAAGAGGCGTGGCCCAGCTGGGCGCCGTCACCCATCGACACATGTATGTCGACGACCGACTGCTCCCCGATGGTCACACCAGCACCGAGGGTCACCGGCCCTGACTCGATCCAGCCGTCGTACGCGCGATAGCCGGAGAAGAACACGTCCTTGCGGACGACCGTACCGTCACCGAGGGAAATCAGGTCGGTGCAGACCGGAACGTTGCGAGTGAGGATCGTGACGCCTTTGCCGATGTGCGCGCCCAGTGCTCTCAGGTACAGCACGTACAGCGGTGAGCCGATGAAGAGCCGGACCGGGCTGGACCGGATGAGGGTCTTGACCCACCAGAAGCGCAGGTAGCCGAAACTCCACACCGGGATCCCGCGTGGAGTGAAGCGGCCGATGAGCAGCCACTTGGCCGCGATCGGAAAGGCGCACATGACCAGGAAGACCGCCGCCCCGAACAGGACCGCCCGCTGGTAGACGTCCACCGTGCCGGAACCGGCGACGATCCACGCATAACCCCGGACGAAAGCAAGGCCCCCCAGGCACGACATACCGCCAAAGGTCAACAACTGGGCCGCGCCGCACAGCACGTACTGCCATCTACCGGACGGCCGACCGACAGGGGTGTCGATCGGTTCGACGTCCTGCACGGGTTCCGCAGAACCGGCCGTGACGGGAGCGGGAGACGTGTCGGTCTGCACGAGGGCGGCCGCCAGGTCACGGATCGTGGAGTGCCGGTACACGTCTTTCATGGACGCGGTGGGAAGGTCGTCGCGTTTGCGGAGACGGGCGCAGAAGTGCGCCATGACCAGGGAGTCGGCGCCCAGTTCGGCAAAGAAGTGACCATCCACCGGCACCCGCTCGGTGTGCAGAACCTCGGCCAGCACCTTGGCCAGTGACGCTTCCATGTCGCTCGATTGCTCGGCCGGCGCCTGCACCGCTGTGCCGGATGGTGCGTCGGCGCGGGCGGGGGCCAGGTCGGTGCCCTTGAGTGCGGCCGCCAGGTCACGGATGTTGGAGTGCTGATAGATGTCCTTCATGGACGCGGTGGGAAGGTCGTCGCGTTTGCGGAGACGGGCGCAGAAGTGCGCCATGACCAGGGAGTCGGCGCCGAGGTCGGCAAAGAAGTGACCATCCACCGGCACCCGCTCGGTGTGCAGAACCTCGGCCAGCACCTCCGCCAGCGCCGCCTCAGTACGGGCCCCGGCGTTGCCCGTGGCAGCACGGTGCTCAAGGGCGACAGCACCGTCCGGGCCGATTCCGGGACCTTCGTCAAGGGAGTTGCAGGTCACGGCAGTTCCTCCCAGCCGTTCCGACCGGTGCCCGTCACGGCGGCACCACGAATGCATGAGCCGCTCACCTCAGTACTGCGCCGCTGGCCCGCATCGGATCGCAGGGCCCGGGCTGCGCACTCAAAGAAGATGATCAAATCAACCCGAGGTTCGGGTCGCAGCCGACACCTCTCACTCCAGTAGGCCCGATCGTGGGAGGTCTGTCCTGCTTGAGACACAACGGGTGGGGACACCCCCCCAACTGGCCCTACCCCTATGACCTGCGTCTTACCTGCAATTCACAGAGCACCAAGAACTGCTCACGACGCAAAAGTCCAGCCACCTGGCAGGCCCATCCCCCGCCGATCGGCGGGGGTGCGGTTTGTAGCCCTCGAGAGAGCCGCGAGACCCACGCGCCAGGTACTCGGCCAGGAGGAGCTCGGCGAGGAAGCCAAGCCGAGGCGGGACATCGGCTCACGTTCGAACAGCGCCCTCGTACGGATCTGACATCGCCATCTTCAAGATCGGCGACGAGCAGTGGCTCCCTGGTACGCGCACCCCAATGAGAAGGACTGCACGCGGACAAGGTGCACGTGGTGGACCGAGGTCTGGAACCTCGGTCATCTGCGGCTCCCGCTGAGGAAGGCGGCAAGGTGGAGTGCGGCCTGGTAGATGATGGCGGGCTTGTCGGTTCGCATGGCTAGGCCGCGCCACTGATCGAGCCGATCGGTGCAGCGTTCGACTACGTTGCTCGAAACCCGGTGGGAGTACGCGGACCCGCCGGACAGCCCCTAACGCACTCCACACCCGCCGGAACCGACACCATGCCACGGAGACAGTCACACTGCGGCATGATCACCCGTCATGGACCCCGCCATCACGGCCGCGCTCATCACCACGCCTACCGCCGTGCTCGCCGCAGCAACCGCCTACGCCGCCGGCCGCGCACAGGCCAACGCTGCACACCGTGGACCAGTGGACGCCGTCCGTCGGCAACATCAGCGCGACGCGTACGCTCACCTCCTCGCCACCGTCCACACATACAGCCGCATCGGAACCGGCATGTCGGTGTCACTCCGCATCACCCCTGGAGAGGCCCCGGGGGCAGAGGAGCCCATCAACCCGGACGCGGTCGTGAGCGCGGTGATGGCCGTACGTCTCGAAGGCCCGGAGCACCTGGCGGACTTGGCCGACGCGTTCATACCGCTTGCCTACGACATGCACGCCGTCCTTGGCGCCATGTCCATGTACCTGACAGAGCCCATATTCGACGGAGAGACCCCCGAGCAGACCTATCGGGCCCTCTCCGCAGAGTTCGACCAGACGGCAGAGGAGTTCGCCGACGCCGCAAGCGCGCACCTCAACACTGGCAAGCCGCCGCACTCGCGCCGTCTCCTCACTCTTCCGCGTCGTCAGTGAACGGTCAGATGATCGACTCTTGCCCCTAGATGATCTAGTCCAAGGGGTCAGTGATCGTAGGCGATCAGTGAGCGTAGGACGGTTTGTCCGGTGGCGTCGTTGTGCCAGATCGCGGCGGTCAGCGCGAGGATGCGTTGCATGACGCGGGCTATGGCACCGCCGGGTGTGCGCGCCCTCGGTGCCGTTCGAGGTCAAGCTGTCCCTTGAAGATCTCGTTGATCGATTCGATGACCTGTCGCAGCGGCTTGAAGCGCGGACGTCTGCGGACCATCAACGCAGGTGAAAGCTGCACCAGCCCCAGGCAGAGCCCTCACCCAGGTTGCTTCGGGACGAAGAGGTCGAGAACTCGACTCGCATCATCGATTGCAGCCTGGCTCGATGGGCCGCACGCCGGACCGTCACGCACCCAGTAGCAGTCAGGACCAGCGGGATCCTTCCCTGAAACGCCGGCAGATTCACTAACGGCCGGTCAGGGCATCACGTAAGAGCAGGTCAGAGGCACAGCAGACGTGCCCTCGCCAGGCGCTTCCAAGCGCTTGGCCGCAGGTTCGAGTCCTGCCGGGGGCGCAAGTCTCCGTCCTCCCATCGGGAGGGCGTTTTTGCTGTTCAGGACCAGACGGCGCCGCTTCCCGACATCCGGGCCCTCGCCGCCGTCACCATCACAGACACCGTCACAAATCAGTGCCGCCACTGACATCCAGGTACTGCCCCGTGATCCAGCGGGACTCGTCGGACGCCAGGAACGCCACCACGTCCGCCACATCCGAGGGCCGGCCGATCCGGTCGAAGACGGACCGTGCGGCCAAAGCAGCCCGTGCCTGCGGGGTCGTCCTGCGCCGGGCGTTCATCTCCGTCTCGATGAACCCCGGGCCGATCGTGTTGACGGTGATGCCGCGGCCGCCGAGTTCCTTCGCCAGGCACAGGGTCATGGTGTCCAGCGCGCCCTTGGACATGGCGTACGCGACGGACTCGGGAAAGGCGTGCCGTGAGGCGAACGAGGAGATGTTGATGACGCGCCCGCCGTCCCGCATCCGCGGCAGCGCATGCTGCACGAGGAAGTACGGCGCCTTGGCGTTGACGGCGATCATACGGTCGAAGACCTCGGGATCCGCCGCCCCGATCGGCCCCGAACCGCTGACCCCCGCGTTGTTCACCAGGATGTCGAGCCACCCCTCGGCCTCGACCGCCCCCTCCTGCAGCGCCCGTACCCCAACATCAACCGCCCGTTCCACCTGCCCCCGCACCCCCGCGTCGAAGGCCTCGAAAACGGCCTCGGCATCACCCGGCACCCCAAGCTCCGCCCCGACCGGAAAGGCCAGACCGCCGTCCTTCCGTATCCCCGCGACGACTTCCGACGCGGCGGCCTCACTGTGGCCGTAGTGGACGCCGACCAGCGCCCCGTCGCGGGCGAGCCGCTCGGCAATGCCTCTGCCGATGCCCCGGCCGGCCCCGGTGACCAGTGCGATCTTGCCTGTCAGTGCGCGTTCGGTATGCACGATGACCCCGTGTGATGAAGAAACGGAACGGAAGAGGAGTGCCCGTCAGCGCCCCACGAACCCCCGGTACCACGGCGCGTGTTCGGCCATACGCTGCCCGAACCCCGCCCCGGGATCGACGCCGACCCTGGCCCAGAAACCGCCGTCCGCGAACCAGTGGTCCACGGCGATCATGCCGAGGTGGTGCAGCGCGCGCGGCTGCCCGGCGAGCCGGGTCCTGGCCTCGTCGATGTGCAGGGGCGGGCCGGGCAGGCGCAGGCCGAGCCGGTCGGCCACGGTGTCCAGCAGGAGTGAAACGTCCACCGGTTCCGGGTGGTTGACGTGGTGCGCACCCGCCAGGTCCCGGTCCTCCGACAGCCCGGCGGCGACCACCGCGCGCCCCAACTCCCGTACGTCGACGACGGAATGGCGGGCAGCGCACCCCTTCAGGCCCGCCGACAGCAGCCCCAGCAGGGCGGCCAGCCCGGGCACCACCCATCGGTCACCGGACCCGAGCACGAGGTGCGGGCGCAGCACGACCCCGCCCGCGTCCAGCACATGCCGTTCGGCGGCGGCCCGGGTACGGCTTGTCGGCGAGGCCGGCGCGTACGGCAACTCGCCCACGGACGCGCTCGCGAAGGGGCCCCGGCCGTACACGGCGGCCGTACTCACGTAGACGACGCGGGCCACGCCGGCGCGGGCCGCCTCCTCGACGAGGGCGCGGGTGCCGTGGTCGTTGACGGTCTCGGCGCGCCGTTCGTCGTCGCCGATGTGGGACGCACAGTGCAGGACGACGTCGATGCCGTCGCAGACCCCGCGCAGGGACGACGGATCGGCGAGGTCCGCTCGTACGACGTCCGTCACGAGGGCACCGTCGACGGAGCCCGCGCCCGCGCCCGCCCCGGCCCCCGCCGGCAGACTCGCCCCTTCGCGCAGCAGGAGTCGGACCCGGGGCGGTGTGCCGCCGGTCCCCAACTCCCGTAGGGCCGCGACGACATGGCCCCCGATGAAGCCGCTGCCTCCGGTGACGAGGATGTGTGGTGACACGGTGGGTCCTCCCTCTCGGCCGGCGATCCGCGCGCCGCGGTCAACGGCCGGTGACGGACGCGCCGCCCGGGCCGTCGGGGGCGAGAGCGGGCACGGCGGGCTCCGGCGCGGCGACCGTCACCGTACAGCGGACGACCTCGCCGCTGCCCCGCAGGCCCCGCACCCGCACTCCCACCCGCACCCGCACCCCCACAGCGGTCGGGGAGACCGCACCCGGCCCCACGGCATCCTCCGAGCATTCGCCGAGCGGGACGGTCCCACCCGCCGGGTAAGGTACGTGCGATCCGGTTTTCTTTTCAATACGCTTCGTGATGTTTTGCGTACACATGGTGGGGGATTCCATGGCCCGGCAGGACCGCGCGATCAGAACCCGCCGGTCGATCCTGGAGGCGGCCGCCCGGGTGTTCGGCGAGCGTGGTTACGCCTCCGCCACCGTGGAGGAGATCCTCAACCGCGCGGGGGTGACACGGGGTGCTCTGTACTTCCACTTCTCCTCCAAGGAGGAGGTCGCACTCGGTGTGCTGGAAGCCCAGATGCCCATCGACCGGCTTCCGGAGCAGTCGAGCAAGCTGCAGAAGCTCGTCGACCACGGCATGGCCATGGCCCACCGGTTGCAGCATGATCCGCTGGTGCAGGCCGGCGTCTCTCTCGCCCTCGACCAGGGCGCACGCGAGCTGGACCGCGACGCCGCCTTCCGCGCCTGGAGCGACCATCTGGAGCAGATCCTGACCGAGGCGCGGGGCCAGGGCGAGCTCCTGCCGCACATCGAGGTGACCGACACCGCGGAGTTCCTCACCGGCGCCTTCGCCGGCGTCCAGGCGATGTCACACGTCCACTGCAACCGCGCCGATCTCGCGCACCGCGTCTCGGTCCTGTTCCGCCACGTCCTGCCGAGCATCTCCACGCCCGCGATGCTGGCCGCCCTCGACCTCTCCCCGGAACGGGGCGAGCGGGTCTTCCAGGAGTACCGGGAGAGCTCTCCCGAAGCCATGACACCCGACGACAAACATACCGGTCGGCCTGTTTAAACGGTCCTCCCGGCAGGCGATCCACCGCCCGCCCACCCCGTTTCCGTACAGTCGGTTCACCTGGCCATGGAAAGGAACCACCGTGCGGCTGCGCTGTGCTGTGCTCGACGACTTCCAGAACGCGGCGACCGAGGCCGCCGACTGGTCGCCGCTCGCGGACGACGTGGAGGTCGTCCCCTTCACCACCCACTTCCCCGACGAGGACACCCTCGCCGCGGCCCTCGCCGACTTCGACATCGTCGTCACCCTGCGGGAACGCGTCCCCTTCCCCGCCTCCCTGTTCGCCCGTCTCCCCCGGCTGAAGCTGCTGATCGCCTCCGGCATGCGCAACTCGGTCATCGACTACGCCGCCGCCGAGGCCCACGGCGTCACCGTCTGCGGTACGGCCAGCTCCTCGACCCCGCCCGTCGAGCTCACCTGGGCCCTGCTGCTCGGTCTCGCCCGCGGGATCGTCGAGGAGAGCAACGCCCTGCGCTCCGGCGGCCCTTGGCAGTCCACCGTCGGTGCCGACCTGCACGGCCGTCGCCTCGGGCTGCTCGGCCTGGGCAAGATCGGCAGCCGGGTGGCCCAGGTCGGCCTCGCCTTCGGCATGCACGTCAGCGCCTGGAGCCAGAACCTCACCAAGGAGTACGCCGACGAGGTGGGCGTCCACCTGGCCGCGTCCAAGGAGGAGTTGCTGGCCGAGAGCGACTTCGCCTCCGTCCACCTCGCCCTCAGCGACCGCACCCGGGGCCTGCTCGGCGCGCCCGAACTCGCCCTGCTCCAGCCGACCGCCTACCTGATCAACACCTCCCGCGCGGCGATCGTCGACCAGGACGCCCTGCTCACCGCCCTGCACGAGGGCCGTATCGCCGGCGCCGGCGTGGACGTCTTCGACATCGAGCCCCTCCCCGCCGACCACCCGATGCGCACGGCCCCCCGCCTGCTCGCCACACCCCACCTGGGCTATGTCTCGCGGGCCAACTACGCGACGTACTACGGCCAGGCTGTCGAGAACATCCAGGCGTACCTGGCGGGTTCACCGGTACGACGGCTGTCCTGACGGAACGGATCGACAGCGCCCTGACGGATACGACAGCTGCCCCGAGGGCAGCGCGGTCAGGCGCTGTCGGCGGCCTCGGTCCCGACGGCCGGCCGTCGGTAGACGCCCTCGCTCCGGCGCAGATGGTGCAGGTCCACCAGGTAGCGCCGGAGCGTCACATGGTCGATGTCGTCGCTGTCCTCGCACCAGGCGCGCAGCTTCTCGTTGACGATCCGCTCCGGGTACTCCACGCCCGGCTCGAAGCTCCGCTCGGCGATGTAGCCGAGCACCAGCTTCTTGCGGGTCCACTGGGCGGGCAGCCGGACCAGCCGCCGCCCGTCCCGGACGAAGTTCCGCAGGATCACGTCGGTGTGCTCGTCCCCGGAGTCAGGGCTCTGGGCGCCGTCGGACCGGCGCTCGCGCTGCGCGGCCTCCCGCGCGTACTCCTTGAACAGGCCGTATGCGACGCCCAGTTCGCCGTCGTCCCCGGCCGTCACCACGCCCTGCTCCCGCAGCCGCCGTAGCGCCACGGCCGTCTCCTTCGGGGACAGCCCCGCCGCCCGCGCGACCTCGTCGGCGCTCCCCGCGCCCAGCGCCACGGCGGCGAAGGCGCGCACCCGGCTCTCCTCGGCGAACAGTCGGACCAGTTGTTCCGTCGGATCGGTTGCCATGCCCGGAGGCTAGTCGAGGCCGGCCGCAGGGCTGAGCGATTTTCCGGGGAGGCCGGGTGCGCGGGACGGATCTCAGGCGTACCGGTAGATCTCGGACACGTCCTCCAGCTCGTCCGGGGTCATGTCCCACGGCGGCAGCCGCTCGTGCCGGGCGACGATCCGGCCGCCCCGCCCTCTGCCCCGGACGGGCGGCCGCTCCGGCAGGTAGCGGTGGACGCGGTGGCGCTGCTGCCAGCGCTGCCACTGCAGGTCGACGAAGGCGTGGACCAGCCAGAAGACTGGGTCGTTGACCGACCCGGCGCCGAGCATGGCGCCCCCGACCCAGCGGTGCACCCGGTTGTGGTTGAGCCAGGGGTTGCTGCTGGGGCCCCACCCCTCCATCTTGTTGCGGAAGCCCTTGGTGACCGTGGAGTCCCACGGGGAGACGTCGTAGACGGGGTCCTTCAGCGCCCGGTCCAGATCGGCCTTGGTGGGCAGGTTGATCGGATCGCGGGAGCGGCCCAGGTCCCGGGTGAGGAACCGGTCGTCCGTGACACCCGCCCGGATGGGCCACCAGCCCGTCCGGTAGGCGAACGGCCCCGTCATCACCTGCCGGTCCCCGCGCCGCCCGTTCCCGCCGAGCAGATCGGCGGTCCACGGCACCGAGGTGGCCGAACGGTTCTTGGTCCAGTCCCAGTACGGCACCGTCACCGAGTCGTCGACGCGGCGCAGGGCGTTCTCCATGTCCAGCACGAACATGCGGTGCCAGGGCAGGAAGGAGGGCGTCATATGGGCGGCGCGCAGGCCACGTTCGCCGTCGCCGCGGAAGTGCCTGATGTGCAGCCGTACGAACTCGTCGTACTCACCACTGCGTTTCACCTCGAGCAGCGCCTCGACGAACCGCCGCTTCTCGATGGCCGTCAGCCTGGTCACGTTCTTACGCACGTACACCATGCTCGGCCTCCCCGTGCAGGTGCCCGCCGCCGAACGGCCCGGGGGCCAGGTCGCGCAGCCGCCGGCGGGGACCGAGTTCGTCGACGGCCGCGCGGGTCGCCTCCAGCGGGGTCCGGTATCCGCTGTAGTGGTCGAGCATGCTCAGCCAGGTGCCGTCGGCCCGGCGCATCAGATGCAGCGGATTGCCGTCCACGGTGACGCGCCAGTCGGCGCCGAGGACGCTGAGGCCCTGCAGGGGAAGCGGCGTGCCCTGGATCCGGCGACCGCGGTAGGTCTCGTCGAAGGGGATGTCGGCGGGTCGCTGCCGGACGGCGGACTCCGAGGGCCGGGAGGAGGCGAGCACCGGGGTGAGTGCCACGGCTCCGGAGCCGAGCAGCAGCCGCGCCACCTCCCGCCGTGTCCGCCGCTTCGGCTCACTGCTCCCCCGGGTGCCCGCCCCCTGCACCGCACCCACCGACACTCCGTCTGCACTGACGGCCATCGCTCACTCCTCGTACGGTTCGGCTGTTCGTACGAGTAACCGTCCGGGGTGCCTCACGGTCACCACTGAAGCGGCCATACGGTGCATGCTCAGCCCGTCCAGAAGTCCCACCAACGGGTCAGGATCAGCATCCCGACGATCCCGATGTGCAGGACCGGCAGCACCCAGGTGAACTCCGCGAAGACGGTCCGCACCGGGCCCGGCGCGGGCAGGAGGCGGCCCCGCACGAGGAAGGACGTCAGGTACCAGAACAGCACGATCGTCGCGATCCAGGCCAGGCAGCACCACAGACACAGGGCGTTGATCCGGTACAGCGACTCGAACTGCAGCCAGGAGACGAACCCGATCCCGAAGAGGCAGCCGGCCTCGAAGGTCAGCCAGTACCAGCGCGGGAAGGCGGCCCCGGCGAGCAGGCTCACCCCGACGCCGATCACGACGGCGTAGGTCACCAGCCCCAGCATCGGGTTGGGGAACCCGAAGGCCTCCGCCTGGTCGCTCTCCATCACGCTGCCGCAGGACAGCACCGGATTCAGGCTGCACCCCGGAATGAAGTCCGGGTCCTCCAACAGCTTGAACTTGTCGAGGGTGATGACCCAGGAGGCCAGCAGCCCGGCCGCCCCGGTGAGCACCAGCAGCAGGGCGAACGCACGGCCGCCGCCCGTGGTCGGCGGTGCGTCGGGGGCCGGGGCAGGGGCGGGGGCCGGGGTCACCACCGGGCGGCCTCGCGGTAGACGCGGAGGTAGTCGACGGCGAAGGTGATCGGCGCCGTATCGCAGGGCGCCGGGTGCCACTGACCGGCGCTCAGCGACAGGTTCAGGATCGGATACGCCGACCAGTCGTCGCCCACGCCGGTGCCGTCGGAGAAGACGCGTACGCCGTTGACGTACCACTCGACGCAACGCGCGCCGTAGGTGGTGCCGACGGTCACCCACCGGTTCGGGGCGATCGCGTCGGCGTCGGAGTGGTACGTCGACGCGCAGGCGACGTTGTTGGACAGCTCCAGCAGGTTCGGGTTGTCCGGGTGGTACTCGAAGGAGTCGACCTCGTTCCCGCCGTCCCTCCAGGTCCACAGCGCGGGCCAAGCCCCGGTTCCCGAGGGCAGTTTGACGCGGGTCTCGACATGGTCCCCGGTCCGCACCCGGAAGCCCTCGGCGGAGTACTCGGTGGTGAGCAGCCCGGTGCGCCAGGCCTGCATGCCGTTCTCCAGGGTGCGGCCGTCCGGTGTGGCGGTGAAGGTGGCCACACCGCCGGAGACGGTCACACAGGCGGGGTCGAGCCAGTCGAGTTTGTTGTCGTCCGGGTTGTGATCGCAGTAGCGGTAGGCGCTGGTCCGATCGCCGACCCAGATGGCGCCCCACTCGATCGGTGCGTCGAATTCCTCCGACCAGATCGGCGTGAACGTGGCGGTGTCGATGGTCATGGCGGCGAGGGTAGGCCACGCGCCGCTTTTTCTGATTCAACTCGCGCAGGCGATCGAATTAGGCCGGACGCACCATATGATCAGCCGTTTCGCCGACCAGCCGTCAATCCCTCCGAATGCCTCTGTGCATTCCATTCTTCACTCCAGCGATTTTCATGCGTATGGAGCAACGCGTCGCTTTTGCGGGTGCCGTGTCCTGCTATGTTCTCCAACCGTCGGATCAGAGGTACTTTCAAGCGAGGTGAATGATGAAGAAGGCAGTTTTCACCACTGCGGCGTTGGCCATCGGTGCGGGTCTTGTAGGCGGTTCCGCCGTCACGGCGGCGGCCGCTACCGGAGCGTCCACGGGCGGATCGGGGGTCGCGGCCAGTCCGCTCGGTCTCGTGTCTCCGTCCAAGGTGAGCCCGGCGATCCTGCCGGCGACCGACACCGTGACGCGGCTGGCCCGCGACGGTTCGATCGCGAAGGGCAGCGCTTTCGACAAGAACAGCAAGAACGCGGGAGGACTGTCCGGCGTTTACCTGGACGGAATGGACCCGGACGCCGCCAAGCGGCCCACCATTCCGGTGAGGAACCCGGCCGGCAGTGGCGCCGTCCAGGTGCGCCCGTTGAAGGCGCCGACCGCCGCCGGTTTCGGTTCCTTCCTTCCCAAGTGACGACCCGGCAACCGTACGAGTCCCTGGCCCCGGAATTCTGAGACTCTGATCCGGTTCTCGGCAACCCGCGCACGACCACTCCGGCCCACCGGCCCGCACTCCGCCGGTGGGCCGGACGCATGTCGGCGCCGGTTCCGGCCAGCCTCGCACGACACCCGGAACCGAGCCATTTCTCCGACAACTTCGGTAACTCGGACTAAATCTGAGTGGGCGTCTGGCACGTCACGTTGCGCCATCCGAAGGAATCTGTCCACGTTTGATTGTTCCCACCGTGACTTATGCGTGCATATACGGGTTTCCTTTTCGTAAGCGTGCGCAACCGTGAATTCAGGAAGGAACCAAGTTGCCCAAGAAGTTCGCGGTCATCACGGCCCTCGCCCTCAGCACCGTCGTCGCCGGCGCCGGCATTGCCTCTGCCGGTGAGTACGACGGCAACGGCAAGACCACCACTGTCAAGGGCGGCAGCGGCTTCTCGTCGGCCCCGGTCGTCGTGAACGCCCCCCAGCAAGGCGTTCTCATCGTCAACGGCACCCTGGTCGACGGTCGCTGCCTCGCCCCGTGGTCGAACGGATCCGTCCTCGGTGGCGTCGTCGCGACGAACTCGCACTACGCCTCCTGCAACACGGGCACGGTTAACCAGCAGCAGACCGGCCACTACCAGGGCGGCCTCCTCTTCTGACCTCTGCTCCGAGCGATTCGCAGCAGGTGAACCCCCCAACGCAGCCCGGAAAGGGGCAATTCATGCGTAACAAGGTTACGGCCATTTCCGCTCTCGCCGCGGGTATCGTCCTGGCGACCGGCGGCACCGCCGCCGCCGACAGCGACGTCACCACCGTCCAGGGAGGCAGCGGCTTCTCAACGGCCCCGGTCGTCGTGAACGAGCCCCAGCAAGGCGTTCTCATCGTCAACGGCAGCGCCGTCGACCTCCGCTGCGCGGCCCCGTGGTCCAACGGAGCCGTCCTCGGCGGCGTCGTCGCGACGAACTCGCACTACGCCTCCTGCAACACCGGCACGGTCAACCAGCAGCAGACCGGCCACTACAAGGGCGGCCTCCTCTTCTGACTCCTGGTCCCAGCAAACCGGATCAGGTCAATCCCAAACGCAGCCCGGAAAGGCTCAGCTCATGCGTAACAAGGTTACGGCCATTTCCGCCATCGCCGCGGGCATCGTCCTGGCGGCCGGCGGCACCGCCTCCGCCGACAGCGATGTCACCACGGTCAAGGGTGGCAGCGGCTTCTCGTCGGCCCCGGTCGTCGTGAACGAACCGCAGCAGGGCATCGCCGTGGTCAACGGCACCCTGGTCGACGGTCGCTGCCTCGCCCCGTGGTCCAACGGTTCCGTCCTCGGCGGCGTCGTCGCGACGAACTCGCACTACGCCTCCTGCAACACCGGCACGGTCAACCAGCAGCAGCCCGGTTCGTACGTCGGTGGCCTTCTCTTCTGAGCAGTCCTTCGACCGATGGCGGTCCGCCGGAAACCCGGTGGGCCGCCATCGGCCTTTTTGTGCGGAGATCTCCGCACCCTGCGCCCGGAGATCTCCGCACGAAAAGGCGTGGGCCCTGTCCGCATGGGAGTGCGGACAGGGCCCACAGAGAGAGCGCCGACAAGGAGGAAGTAAGCGCCGATTCACTTGGACCAACGGCGCTGAAACCCGTATGGTCACCCCGCTTCATTCATTTGGCCCAACGATTCCCTGGCGAGGCCCCAACAGGGAAACACACAAAGGCAATTACGCTCCCTCCGCCCCCGAGAACGCCGAAGGGCCGACTCCGCGGAGTGCGGAGCCGACCCTGAACATCGAGCCGACGGGCGACGAAGTCGAGGAACGAGTCGCCTGCCTGATCGCCCAGCGGGGATCGCCTACCTGTTGATCGGGAGCCCGCCGAGCAGCTTGCCGTCGACGGGGTTCGGGATGGTGCCGCCGATGACGGGGGTCTTCACCACGCCCGTCTTGTTCACGCCCTGCTTGACGCCGTCCGCCGTGGTCCTGACGTTGTTGCCCACGTAGCCCGTCGGCACCTTGGCGGCCGAGGGGAGGCTGCGGGCGACCGACTTCCCGTTGTCGACGAGGCCCGTCGCGGGCATGTCCACCGCGGCGGCGGGCCCGGCGACACCGGCAACGGCGAGGGAGCCGGCGACAACCGCGGCAGCCTTCAGGTTCTTCATCATGTTCCTTTCCTGGGGACTCGACTTCCGTAACTCGCGTTCAGCGAAAGGGATTTCATTCCACAGACGCCGTGAGTGAGTCGGTCTCGGTTCTCTTGGGCTAACGACACCGGGACGGTCTGGAAACTCTGCCGCGGACAACTTCCAGGAACTCATACGAAAAGACCCGCTGTACCGACCGAACGGGTGACATCACTCGGGAATCAAGTCGGAACGCGCCGCCATTCCGGCACGGTCGACCCTACGACCGTTAAATATGGATAAGTGTCTGGTGCCGCTCATCCCCTGGATCCAGAAAGCCGGTTGACCCTCAGACCCTCTTGCAGGTTCGGACTCGTTTCTTCGGAAGGGCAGCCTCGGTCATGCGCATTTCCGCGCCGCACGTCCTGCATGTCGCCCAGCCCGTCGAGGGCGGTGTCGCCCGGGTCGTGACGGACCTGGTGGCGGCGCAGGTGGCCGCGGGGCTGCGGGTGACGGTGGCCTGTCCGCACGGGGGCACGCTGACGGACTCCCTGCGCGCGTCGGGATGCACCACGCTGCGCTGGGACGCGACCCGCTCGCCGGGGCCCCGACTCCCGGACGAGGTACGGAGGTTGGCGCGGCTGGTGCGCGACGTGCGGCCGGACCTGGTGCACGCGCACAGCGCGAAGGCGGGGCTCGCGGCCCGGCTCGCGGTGCACGGCCGGCTGCCCACCGTCTTCCAGCCGCACGCCTGGTCGTTCGAGGCCGCGGACGGTGTCGTCGCGCGGCTGGCGCTGGGCTGGGAGCGGTTCGGGGCGCGGTGGGCGACGCGCGTGGTGTGCGTGAGCGACGCCGAGCGGCGCACCGGGGAGCGATGCGGAATCGCCGCCTCCTGGCGGGTGGTCCCCAACGGTGTCGACACCGGACGGTTCCGTCCGGAGGGGGACAGCGCGCGGTCGGGGGCGGGGCCGCTCGTCGTGTGCGTGGGCCGGCTGTGCCGTCAGAAGGGGCAGGACGTGCTGCTGCGGGCCTGGCCCGAAGTGGTGCGGCGAGTGGCCGGTGCCCGGCTGGTGCTGGTCGGCGACGGGCCGGACGCGGAGCTGCTGCGCCGGGGTGCGCCCGCGTCGGTGGAGTTCGCCGGCGCCGCGTCCGACGTCGCCCCCTGGTACCGGGCCGCCGACGTCGTCGTCCTGCCGTCCCGCTGGGAGGGCATGGCGCTCGCCCCGCTGGAGGCCATGGCCTGCGACCGGCCGGTCCTCGTCACGGACGTGGACGGGGCGCGCGAGAGCCTGCCGCCCTCCCATCAGCCGTCCTGCCTGGTGCCGCCGGAGGATCCCGGCGCGCTGGCCCGGGCGCTCACGGCGCTGCTGCGGGACGAGCCGCTGCGCTCGGCGCTGGGCGCGCAGGGCCGGGCGCATGTGCTCGTCGCACACGATCTGCGGCGCGCCGCGGACGCGGTCATCGACCTGTATCGCGAGTTGCTCGGCGTCGTTGCCACGCCTGTCGTATCCCACTAGAGCAGGAAGTGCCTCACTACATGACCGCGGAAAGTACCGTCGCCTCGCCCGCGGGGCCGCAGCGGGTGCCGGAAGGCGCCTTCTCCGATTCCGCCCCGGGCGGCCGCGCCGCCGGACGCCGGACGCCGGCCGGGTGGGGGGCCCGTCCGCGGGCGGCATCACAGGCAGTCCTGTGGCTCGTCGACGGCGCCGCTGTCCTGCCGGCCGCCCTGGCCGTGCCCGCGGCGCACCGGTACCCGCTGGTCTTCGCCCTGCTGGCCCTCGGTGTGCTCGGCCTGAACCACCGGGCCTCGCTGTACGGCGCCTCCGTCGTCCCCGGCGTCCTCGACGAACTCCCGGCCCTCTGCGCCCGGATCGCCGTCGGCTGGGCGGCGGTCGTGGCGCTGTCCCCGCTGGGGTCGCTCCCGATGACCGTGCCGGCCGCCGCCTTCGCCGTGCACTGCCTGGCGGCCTGCGTGGCCCGCGCGGTGGTTCACGGGTACCGGTGCCGGGTGCTGCGGCGCCGGCCAAGTCCCGCCCTGGTGGTCGGTCCGCTCACGGCGGCCCGGGGCGTCGCGGCCGCGCTGCTGCGCCACCCGGAGTGCGGGGTCCGTCCGGTGGGTCTCGTCGCCGACGGCCCGGAGGTCCCCGGCGACACCGACGACGAGCCCGGACTGCCGGTGCTCGCCACGGCGCAGGACGCGCGCCGGGCGCTCATCCAGAACGGTGTGGAGGCGGTACTCGTCGTGGGGGCCGCCACCCGGGTGGAGCAGGCCGCCGTGCTGCGAGGGCTCGCCGGGTACGGCTGTGTGCTGTGGGAGCTGGCCGAGGACGCGGACACGCCGTCGTACGGCCTGCGCGGGCGCCATGAGCGGGCGGAGCTGCTGGCCGGTTTCTCGTGCAGGTCGCTGGAGCCGGGCAGGGGGCGGCGGGGCGGGAGGGTGGGCAAGCGGGTGCTGGACGTGGTGCTCTCGGGCACGTTGCTGGTGCTGGCCGCCCCGGTGCTGCTGGTGTGCGCGCTCGCGCTGCGGGTCATGGACGGGCCCGGCGTGGTGTTCCGGCAGGAGCGGATCGGCAAGGACGGGCGGCCGTTCACCATGCTGAAGTTCCGCACCCACCGGCCCGCCAGCGCGCACGAGGCGGCGACCCGCTGGAGCGTGGCGAACGACCAGGGCATGAGCCGGTTCTGCCACTTCCTGCGTCGCACCTCGCTGGACGAGCTGCTGCAGCTGTGGAACGTGTGCCGCGGTGACATGAGCCTGGTCGGACCGCGGCCCGAACGGCCCTATTTCGTCGCCAAGTTCAGCCAGGCCCATCCGGGCTATCCGGCGCGGCATCGGATGCGGTCCGGGATCACCGGGCTCGCCCAGATCCACGGGCTGCGCGGGGACACCTCGATCGAGGACCGGTGCCGTTACGACAACGCCTACATCGACAACTGGTCGCTGTGGCAGGACGTCTGCATCCTGCTGCGCACGGCGGCGCAGTTCGTGCGGCCGACGGGGAGCTGAGCGCCGGTGAGCACTCCCCCGGCGGTCGCCGCCCCGCTCGTACCGCCGCTGCCGACGCTGCGCCGGGCCTGCTCGGTCCGCTCGGTCCTGGCCGTGCTGCCGGTGGTGGCGGTCGTCGTCCTGCTGGGGCTGCCGGTCGCGCCGGACAGCGGCCTCACTGCCGCGGACGCCGTGTCGGGGCTGGTCGTCGTGTGGGCCGTCGTGCACACGGCACGGCGGGCGCGGCGGCCGCTGACGCGGACGGCGGCGGTCGTGCTCGGTCTGCCCGTGGTGGGTATCGCGGTGGCCGCGGCGGGGGCGGCGAGCACCGGCGACGCGATCACGGGTTTCGCCCGCTATCTGCAGGTGTTCGTGCTCGTCCCGGTCGCGGTGCTGCTGCTGGTGCGCGGCCGGCGGGACGCGCGGCTGGTGCTGTGGTCCCTGGTCGGCCTCGCGGTGTGGCAGGGGGCGATCGGGGTGCACCAGTACCTCACCGGGACCGGGGCGCTGTATCAGGGCGCCGACATCCGGGCGGTGGGTACGTTCGGGCCGTCCGACGTGATGGGGATGGCGAACGTCGTCTCGTGCGGGGTGGTGGCCGCGACCGGTCTCGCCCTCGGGACGCGGGCGCGGCGGCTGGGGGTACCCCCGCCCGAAGGGTGGGGGAGGGTTGTGGCGGCCGGATGTGCGCTGGCGCTGCTCGTGCCGCTCGCGCTGTCCTTCAGCCGGGGCGCCTGGATCGCCACGGCGGTGGTCTGCGGGGCGCAGCTGCTGCTGGCCGGGGTGCGGCGGGCGGCGAAGGTGTTCGCGGCGGCGGTCGCGGTGTCCGTCGTGCTGGTCGGTGGGCTCGGTGTGGGTGCGGCGGCGGTGCAGGAGCGGCTGACCAGCATCACGCAGGTCGCCGACGCGCCGGACCAGTCGGTCGTCGACCGGTACACGCTGTGGGCGGCGGCGGCCGGCATGTGGCGCGAGAACCCGGTGACGGGCGTGGGGCTGAAGGCGTTTCCGGCGCACCGGGACGGCCATGCCTCGCTCGCGCTGTCGTCGGGCAGCGACACGGAGGGGGCCGGCCAGGCCTTCCGACGTCAGCCCCTGCTCTCCCCGCACAACATGTACCTGCTGATCCTCAGCGAGCAGGGCCTGCTGGGGCTGCTCACGGTGGCGGGCGGCTGGCTGGCCCTGCTGGTGTGCGCGGCACGCCGACTGCGGCGGGGCGTGCAGGGCAGGCGGGCTGGACACGCCCGGGACTGCGCGCTCCCGGCGTGCGGGCTGCTGCTGTGGCAGCTCGTCAACTTCCTGTACGCCGACATCGGCGGCCCCTCCACCGTCCTGACGGCCATCTGCTTCGGCCTCGCCGCCTGGTGGGCACTTTCCGGCGACGAGACGCGGGCCCCGGCCGCGGAATCGGACCGACGATGAGCTCCCGGCCGACGGCGACCGGCGACGCCGCGGGGCACACGCCTGGGGTGGACGGCGGGCCCGCAGTCGAGGACCTGCGCGCCGAGCACCCGACCGACGTACACGCTGCGATCCTGGCCGGCGGCAGCCCCACCCCAGCACCCACCCCCCGCCCGAGCACCCCCTCGAACCGCTTCCTCGCCAGGGCAACCCTGCTCTCCGCCGCGTTGTCCATGGCCGGGGCGCTGCTCGGGCTCGGGCGGGATCAGGTGCTTGCGCATCTCTTCGGGGCCGGGGCCGATACCGATGCGTTTCTGGTGGCCTGGACGGTGCCCGAGATGGCGTCGACCTTGTTGATCGAGGACGGGATGGCGTTCGTGCTCGTGCCCGCGTTCAGTGTGGCGTTGGCGCGGCGGGCGCGCGGGATCGGGGGTCCGGACCCCGTGCACGCCCTGGTCGCCGCCACGCTGCCGCGGCTGTGTCTCGTCCTCGCCGGTACGGCCGCCGTGCTCGTGGCCGGGGCGCCGTTGCTGGTCTCCGTGCTGGCGCCCGGTCTGCCCGACCCGTCGTTGGCGGTGTCCTGTACCCGGCTGACCGCGACCTGCGTGCTGAGTTTCGGTCTTGCCGGGTACTGCGGTGCGGCGCTGCGGGCGCACGGCAGCTATGTCGCCCCGGGCGCCATCTACATCGCGTACAACGCCACGATCATCGCCACGATGCTCGTGCTGACCGGGCACTGGGGTGTGCGGTCCGCCGCTCTCGGTGTCGCTCTGGGCGGGTGCTTCATGGCCGCCTTGCAGGCACCTTTCCTGTGGCGGCGGATCGCCGGGCGGCCCGGCCGGTCCCGGGGACCGGAGGTGTACGGCGGGGCGGCGGCACCGGCTGATGTCCGCCTGCATGCGGACGCCGCCCGGCAGGCGCCGGTTCCGACGCAGACCCTGGCGCTCGGGCTCGTCTGTGCGGTCCTGCTCTTCGCGCTGTGCCGGCAGTCGCAGGTGCTCATCGAGCGGTACTTCGCGTCCGGGCTGCCCGCCGGTGCCATCTCGCATCTCAACTACGCCCAGAAGGTCGCCCAGTTGCCGATGTCGCTGGCGCTGATGGTGTGCGTCGTCACCTTCCCGGTGGTGGCGCGGGCCATCGCCGAGGGCGACACACGGCGGGCCGGGGACCGTGTGGAGCGGGATCTCGTGCTGACGGCCTGTCTGGTGCTGTTCGGCGCCGCCGTGGTCGTGGCCTGCGCGCCGCAGATCGTCCAACTCCTCTTCCAGCGCGGCGCGTTCACGGCGCAGGACACCGCCACGACCGCCGCCGTCATGCGGGTCTACGCGGCCGGACTGCTCGGGCACACGCTGGTGGGGGCGCTCGTCATGTCGTACTTCTCGGCCGGCCGGACCACCTGGTACCCGCTGGGCGCGATGGTCACGGGCGCGCTCGCCACCGTCGCCCTCAGTGCCTGGGCCGTCCAGCCCTGGGGCGCTCGCGGTATCGCCGGCGCCAACGCGGCCGGCATCACCGTCACGGCGCTGCTCCTGCTGCACGGCCTGGGTCCGCGCACCGTGCCCGTGCGCGTCCGCCGGGTCGTCGCCGCGCTGGCCCGACCGGTGTGCGCGACCGTGTGCGCCACCGGAGCCGGGCTGGCCGGTGCGGGGCTCTTCGCCTCGCCCGCGGTGTCCGTCGCCGCCGGCTGCGTCTGCGTGGCCGCCGTCTTCCTGCTGCTGGCCTGGATTTTCGACGCGGCGGGCGTCCGGTCCCTCCTGGCGCCCGTCACGCACTCCGTCCATCGCTCCGTCACACGAAAGCTGCGCCATGGTCGCTGACACATCCGCCGCGCCGAGCACGGCCGAACCCGTTCCCGCCCCCGTTCCCGACCCCGTTCCCGTTCCCGTTCCCGTTCCCGAACCGACCGTGGGTGGACGCCCCAAGCGGGGTTCCGCCGCCTGGGTGGCCATGTACCACTCCGTCTCGGACTGCCCGGACGACCCGTACAACGTCACCGTCACACCCGCCCGCCTCGAACGGCAGCTCGCCTGGATGGCCGCCCGCGGTCTGCGCGGGGTGAGCGTCCGGGAGCTCCTCGCGGCGCGCGCCCGGGGCACGGAGCGCGGCCTGGTGGGGCTCACCTTCGACGACGGGTACACCGACTTCGTCACCGCCGCCCTGCCCAGGCTGCGCCGCCGGGGCTTCACGGCGACCGTGTTCGTGCTGCCCGGGCTGCTCGGCGGCGAGAACACCTGGGAGCCGATCGGCCCGCGCAAGCCGCTGCTCGACGTGGCCGGCATCCGCTGTGCCGTAGCCGCGGGCATGGAGGTCGCCTCGCACGGGCTGACCCACGTCGATCTGACCAAGGCCACCGACGACGTGCTGCGCAGCGAGGTCGACGACAGCCGGCACCGGCTCGCCGCCGTCATCGGCGACGACGTCGAGGGCTTCTGCTATCCGTACGGCTACCTCGACGAGCGTGCCGCCGACGCGGTGCGCCGGGCCGGTTACCGCTACGCCTGCGCGATCTCCCCCGGCCCGTCCGGCTGCGGCGACTTCGCGCTGCCCCGCATCCACATCGGGAAGGCGGACACCGCCGTACGGCTGGAGCTGAAGCGCCGCCTGGCCCGCTTCTACGGTCGCGCACTGGAGGCGGCGTGAAAGCCCTGCATGTCATCACCGGCCTCGGCGCGGGCGGGGCGGAGCAGCAACTGCGCCTGCTGCTGCGGCATCTGAGCGCGGAGTGCGACGTGGTGGCGCTGACCAACCCCGGCCAGGTCGCCGCCGGCCTCACCGCCGACGGTGTCAACGTCACCCACCTCGGGATGCGCGGCAACCGCGACCTGCGCGCGGTCCCCCGCCTGGCCGAGCTGATCCGCACCGGCGGCTACGACCTCGTGCACACCCATCTGTACCGGGCCTGTCTGTACGGCCGTATCGCCGCACGGCTCGCGGGAGTCAAGGCCGTCGTGGCCACCGAGCACTCGATCGGCGACACCCGGCTGGAGGGCCGGCCGCTGAACGCGGGCGTGCGCGCGCTGTACCTGGCCGGCGAGCGGCTCGGCCGCGCCACGGTGGCCGTCTCCCCGACGGTGGCCGAACGGCTGCGGCACTGGGGCGTGCCCGGGCAGCGCATCCGGGTCATCCCGAACGGCATCGACGCGCCCCGGTTCCGGTACGACGAGGCGCGCCGCAAGGAGGCCCGGGCGTTCCACGGGCTGCCGGAGGACGCGTACGTCGTCGGCGGTGTGGGGCGCCTCACCCCGGGCAAGCGCTTCGACCTGCTCCTCCGGGCGCTGGCCCTGCTGCCCATCAACGTATGGCTGTTGCTGGTCGGCGGCGGCCCGGAGGAGGAGACGCTGCGGCGCACCGCACGGGCGCTCGGGGTCGCGGACCGGGTGGTGCTGACCGGCGAGCGGCCGTATCTGCCCGAACCCGGGGACAAATCGCCCGACCTGGTCGCCCTGCTGTCCGCGATGGACGTGCTCGCCTCACCGTCGCCGGAGGAGTCCTTCGGCCTCGCCGTCGTGGAGGCGCTGGCCGCGGGGCTGCCCGTGCTGTACACGAGCTGCCCCGCCGTCGAGGACCTGCCGCCGGACGCGGTGCCCGGTGCCCGGCGTGTCACGGGCGGCGCCGGGGCGTACGCGCGCGCACTGCTGCGGCTGCTGGCGGCTGGACCGGGCGAGCGGACCGTCCCGGACGTCGTCAACCGCTACGACATCGCGGGCACCGCCCGGCAGCTGATGGATGTGTACACGGCCGCTCTGTCCGGCCCGACCTCGGAAAAGAGTTCCTCATGACAGACAACCCCGCTCCGGGTACGGCGCTGTTCGACCGTGTGGGCTTGAGGGGGCGGCCCTTGTGGTGGTGGCTGCCGGCCGGCGTGCTGATCGGTGCTGTGGTCGGCGGCGCGTACGGCCAGTTGAGGCCGCCGCAGTACACGGCGACGAGTTCCGTCGTCGCCGTGCCCACCGGGAAGACCGACGCCGGCTACACCGACGCGCTCGGCTTCGCGCAGGCGTACGGCCGGGTGGCCGCGCAGCTCGCGGAGCTCGGGGACGCGCCGGTGTGGGCGGGCGTGCCGGTCGCGACGCTGCGCGAGAGCGTGCAGGTGGCGACCTCGCCGGACGCGCCGATGGTCGCGGTGTCGGCGACGTCGTCGCGCCCGGGCGAGGCCGTCGACATCGCCAACGCCGTTTCCCACGCGCTGGTCACCCAGGCGAACCACACCAAGGACGCGACCGGCATCCGGCTGGAGCGGCTGGCCCGTGCCCTGACGCCCGGCGAGCCGTCGTCCGCGTCACCGGCGCTGACCTCGCTCGTGGGCGCGAGCGCAGGAGGGCTGCTGGGCGGCCTCGTCCTGCTGGCCCGGCCGCGGCGGTCCGAGGACGACGACCAGACGCGGGCGTCGGTGCCCGGCCCGGCGGGCGCGGCCGAAGCCCACGGGACGCTGGGATGACCGCGACCGGCCGCGCGCTGTCCGTGGAGGTGTGCACCGATGAGCGCGCCTTCGCGGAGCTGGCCGGGGAGTGGGAACGCCTGTACCGGGCGTGCCCGTCGGCGACGCCGTTCCAGAGCCACGCCTGGCTGCACTCGTGGTGGCTGTCGTACGGCAGGCCGGACAGGCTGCGGCTGGTCCTGGTGCGCCGGGGCGGTGAACTGGTGGCGGCGGCACCGCTGATGCGCGAACACCGCCCGCTGCCGGCGCTGGTGCCGATCGGCGGTGCCATCACCGACTTCTGCGATGTCCTCGTCGACGGCGAAGTGGCCGCGCAGGGCGCCTGGGCACTGGCGGACGCCCTGGCCGAGCTGGCCCGCACCGCCCTCATCGACTTCCGTGAGGTGCGGCCGGGCGGCGCGATGGAGCGGGTCTACCTCTGCTGGCGCGGCCCGCGGCACCGGACGCGTGACTCCGTGTGCCTGGAGCTGCCCGCCGTGCCTGTGGACGAGTTGGTCGGGCGGCTGTCGTCGCGGCACGCCCAGCGGGTCCGCAACAAGGTGAAGCGGATCGTCCGGCTCGGCGTCGAGTGGCGTGTCGTGGGCCATGACGAGACCGAGGGCGCACTGCGCCGGCTCCTCGAACTGCACCGGCTCCAGTGGCAGGGCAGGAACATGTCGGCGGAGCACGAGCGGCCGCGGTTCCTGGAGCACCTGGTCCGGTCGGTGGTCCCGATGGCCCGGTCCGGCCAGGCGGCGGTGACGGAGTTCCTGCTCGACGGGGCGGTCGTGGCCGTAAATCTGAATCTGCTGTCAGGGGAGATGGCGGGCACGTATCTGTACGGCTTCCACCCGCGGTTGCGGGAGCAGAAGGTGGACGTGGCGGCGATGCTGCTGCACGCCTCCACCGAACACCTCGCGTCCGGGGCCGAGGGAGACTGGCGGCCGCACCGGGTCCTGAGCCTGCTGCGCGGCGACGAACCGTACAAGTACCGCTGGCACCCCGAGTCCGTCACCAACCAGCGCTTCCTGCTCGCCCGGCGCCGCACCCTCCCGCTGCTGGCCCTGGCGGCCGGCGAGGCCGCCGCGCGTCACCGGGCCAAGCAGGTCCTGCGCGGGAACCCCGGTGCCGCGGATCACCGTTAGGACCTGTCCTCGCGCTTCGCCCACTGGAGGCAGACGGTGAGCTTGCCGCCGATCCGGTGCTCCAGCCACTTCGCGAGGTCCAGCGGGGTGCACTGGGGCAGCTTGGAGGGCTGGGCCGTCGGCGTCGACGGTTTGTCCGACTCCGCTGTCGGCTTCGGCCTCGGTGTCGACGTGGGCTTCGGCTTGGCGGGATCCGTGGGCGCGGTCGGGGCGGGGGCCGACGGCCCCGGTTCCGGCCGCGGCAGATGAGGGCTGGACAGCAGGACGCGGTACAGGGCGGAGGCGCGGGGGTTGTCGGAGCACAGCCAGATGCCGTGCGGGCAGTAGTCCGTGATCGTGTTGTACAGCGGCTTGTGCTCGTCCATCCAGGCGAGCATGCGCAGCATGTACGTGATGTTGTCGCCGTTGCGGAACAGGCCCCATTCCGGATACGAGATCGGCTTGCGGTGCTTGCGCGCGAAGTCCACGTGGTGCTGGAGGCCGTAGGGCTCGGACACCTGCTCGTCGAAGTCGAGCCCGCTGGGCTGGTCGTAGGCGTCCATGCCGAGGATGTCGACGTACTCGTCGCCCGGATAGCACTCCGGCCAGGGAACCGCGTCCATGCCCCGGCTCGGGGCGAAGTCGAACCTGAACTTCTGTCCGGGGACCGAGCGCATGACGGTGACGATGCGTTGCCAGTACCGCTTCCAGGTGTCCGGGTCGGGGGCGCAGCGGTGGGTGTAGGTGACGCCGTTCATCTCCCAGCCGAGCACGATGACGGTGTCCGGCACACCCAGGTCGACCAGCCGCTCGGCCAGCACCTCGAAGTGGTCGTCGAAGGCGCCGGACGCGGCGCTCCGCAGCAGCTTTCTGACGGTCCAGTCGGGGACGTTCTCCTCGTTGCGTTCCATCATCGGCACGTTGAGCACGAGCAGCCGGTCGGCCTTTTCCTTGCGCCACTTGGCCCAGCTGTCGAGGAAGCCGTGGGCGCCCTCGATGTTGTTCCAGGCGTCCCCCGGCAGATAGGTGTGCCCCACGCGCAGTTCGTGCCCGCCGAGCCAGCGGCTGAGCTGCTTCATGCGCTGCAGGCCGACGGGCCCGTAGTGGAGGTACGCCCCGAACGCGGGGTCGCGCTTCGCCGCTGCCGGCGGGGCGTGGGTGGCGCGTGGGGGCGTGGGGGACGGGGCCGTCGCGATGGTGGGGCGGCTCGGCGGGTCGGGACGGGATGCGGCGTCGGCCGTGAAGGCCGGGCCCGGTGTCAGAGCCGCGGACGTGACGACTCCGGCCGTGATGAACGCCAGCCGCCTGAGGCACCTCAGGCGGGACCGGCGGTGTTCAGGGGCCATGCATCCTCCTTCTGGGCAGCTCCCTCCCGTCTAGTGACACATGGTCATATATACGCCCAATACATCAATCGAGTACGCCGCCCGGGTGCGGATCGCCCTGACGAGTGACCGCGAACGGTCCCTGCGCACTTGGTGCCGGCGGTCACCCCCTGGCGGCACCGGCTTCCGCCCCGGGCGACCTGCCGCCCAGCCCCGGGATCAGCACCGCCGCCACCGCCAGGTGCATCAGGGCGAGGGAGACCCGGGTGTCGCCGTCCATGCCGTCGCCGATGAACGGCAGGAAGGACACGGCCAGTACGGCGCCGGCCACCCCGGTCCAGATGGCACGGGCGCGCCGCACCCCGAACCGCTCCAGGGCGGCCAGCAGTCCCCAGCCGGAGAGCGACGCGAGCAGGGCGACGACCGCCACGGGCACGGCGCCGATGTCGAGCGTCTGCTCGCCGTCGGCGATCCGCAGTCGGTTCCCCAGCAGTGGGTCCGCGACCAGCCACACCAGGACGGGGGCCAGAACTGCCAGGGCCGTAACCCCCAGGCGGCGTCTCCGCGCGCTCACTTGGCGCCCCCCGAGAGCGCCCCGTGCAGGAAGACCTCCACCAGCTCCTGCGGGGTCAGGTCGGGCTCGTCGTCCGTACGCGGCTGGGTGAAGAGCAGCCCGAAGAAGAGGGCCGCGATCTGCTCCGGCGGTCGGCGCAGGGATGCCCTTTCGGGCTCCAGCAGCTCCGCGAGGGCCGCACGGATACGGGTCGTCGACTCGGCGCGGCCCGCGCCGCGCACCGTGCCGGGGTGCTTGCCGCCGCGATGCCCCAGCGAGCCCATGATCGCGCCCATCCTGGACATGTGCGCCTGCAGCGCCTCGGCCGCCTCCGCGAGCCGGTCGGGCAGCGGCTGGGACACGTCGATCGCGTCGAGCTCGCGGACCGCGTGCTCGGGGGAGAGCGCCTCGGCCACGCAGGCCTGCAGCAGTTCGTCCTTGTCGGCGAAGACCCGGAAGATCGTGCCCTCTCCGATGCCCGCGGCGCGGGCGATCTTCGCGGTCGTGACCGCGGCGCCGTACTCGGCGATCAGCGGGATCGCGGTCTGGATGATCATTTCGCGGCGCTGCTCCGGCGACATGCCGGGGGCGCGGCGACGGGTGGTGGTCTGGTTCTCCTCGGATGCCGTCATGACCACAAGAGTACGGAGTGAGTACTCACTCCGTCAATGAGTGAGTACTCACTCCGCCCACGTTCCCGCTGTTTCCCTCACTTGCCGTACAGCGCCTCGATCTCGTCCGCGTACGCCGCCGTCACCGCGTGCCGCTTGACCTTCAGGGACGGCGTGAGCATGCCGTTGTCCTCGTTGAACTCGCCCTCGACCAGGACGAAGGCGCGGATCGACTCGGCCCGGGAGACGGCCTCGTTGGCGTAGTCGACGGCCTTCTGGACGTCGGCGCGCATCCTCGGATCCTGGATCACGTCGGCCGTCGGGGTGTCGGCGGGCAGCTTGCGTACGGCGAGCCAGTGGGCGACCGCCTCGGGGTCGAGGGTGATCAGCGCGCCGACGAAGGGGCGGTTGTCGCCGACGACCAGGCACTGGCCGATCGGCGCACGGCTGCGCAGCCGGTCCTCCAGGACGGCCGGGGAGACGTTCTTGCCGCCGGAGGTGACCAGGATGTCCTTCTTGCGGCCGGTGATGGTGAGGTAGCCGTCCTCGTCGAGGGAGCCGAGGTCGCCGGTGGCGAACCAGTCGTCCCGCAGCACGGCGTCGGTGGCCGCCGGGTTGTTCCAGTACGAGCCGAAGACGATGCCGCCCTTGATGAGCACCTCACCATCCTCGGCGATCCGCACGGCGGTACCGGGGACCGGCCGGCCGACCGTGCCCGGGCGCGGCTTGAGGGGCGGGACGATGGTCGCGGCGGCCGTCGTCTCCGTCAGGCCGTAGCCCTCGTAGACGATGATGCCGGCGGCGTAGAAGAACAGGTTGAGGTTGCGGTCCAGCGGGGAGCCGCCGCTGATGGCGTAGCGCATACGGCCGCCGAGTTCCTTGCGGATACGGCGGTAGACCAGCAGGTCGTAGAGGGCCCAGGCGGCGTAGAGGCCGGGGCCGGGGCCCTTGCCGGTGCCCAGGAACTTGTTCAGATACGCCTCGCCGAAGCGGACGCCGATGCGGTCCGCGCGGTCGAAGGAGGCGCCGCGGCCGATCTTCTCCGCCGTCGCGCGGCCGGTGTCGTGGATCTTCTCGAAGAGGTACGGCACGCCCACGAGGAAGGTCGGGCGGAACTCCCTGAACGCCGGGCGGAGTTCGTCGGGCTTGATGCTCGGGCAGTGGCCGATCTCGATGCGGGCCATCAGGCAGGCGATCTGGAGGGTGCGGCCGAGGATGTGGGCGAGCGGGAGGAAGAGCAGGGTGGAGGCGTCCTGGCCGGTGACCTCCTTGAAGATCGGGTGGAGCAGCTCGACGGTGTTGGCGGCCTCGGCGTGGAGGTTGCCGTGGGTGAGGACGCAGCCCTTCGGCCGGCCCGTGGTGCCGGAGGTGTAGCAGACGGTGGCGATGGTGTCGGGGGTGAGGGCGGCGCGGCGCTTGGTGACTTCGTCGTCGGGGAGGTCCTGGCCGAGGGCGGTGAGGGTGGCGAGAGCGCCGGCCTCCTGCATCGCCGCATCCAACTGCCAGATGTGCGGGGGCTGTTGGTGATCTGCCGTGCCTGTCTTCACCGTCTCGGTGTTTTCCTGCGTCTCGGTTATGACGTAGTGGGCGCCCGAGTCGTGGACGATCCACTCCACCTGGTCGGCGGAGGAGGTGGCGTATATGGGAACGGTCTGGCCGCCCGCGGCCCATATGGCGAAGTCCAGGACCGTCCACTCGTAGCGGGTACGGGACATCACGGCGACGCGGCCGCCGGGTTCGAGTCCCGCCGCGATCAACCCCTTGGCCACGGCGGTGACTTCGCGGGCGAAGGCGGTGGCGGTGACGGGGTGCCAGGTGGTGCCTTGCTTGCGGCGGAGGGCCACGGCGTCGGGGGCCTCGGCCGCGTTGGTGTAGGGGAGGTCGGCGGTGGTGCCGGTGAGGGACGGTGGCGCGAGGGGTGGGGTGCGGGCCTCGCGGACGACGCCGTGGTCGTCCTTGGTGATCTCGACCTTGGCGCGCTCCATCAGGTCGGTGCGCTGCTTCGCCCGCTTCAGGTCCTTGCGTACGCCCATGTCGGCTCCCGGTGCCAGTCGGACTTACTCGGGAGTCAACTTACTAGTGCGTAACAGAAGGTCAATGGGTCGGCCCGTACTCGGCACATGTGCGTCGGTACGTTGATCGCACCCCCCAGTGAAAGGACGGGCCCTGTGCGAAACCGACGTACGCGGACCCTGTTGGTGGCCGCCGTCTCCACGGCGGTGCTGCTCTCCGCCGCCGCGCCCGCCGTGGCCGGGAGCGATGCCTCGGCACCGGCGGCCGTATCCGTGTCCCACCGTGGACTCACCTCGCTGACCGACCTGTTCGCCGAACGGCTGCTCGTCGCCGACAAGGTGGCCGCCGCCAAGTACGGCACCGACAAGCCGATCGACGACCCGGTGCGCGAGCAGCAGATCCTGGACGACGTCGCCGCGCGGGCGACCTCGCTCGGGCTTGACCCGAAGGCCACTCAGGCGGTCTTCCGGGACCAGATCGAGGCGAACAAGCTCGTGCAGCGCGGCCTGTACGCGCGCTGGGACGCGCACCCCGAGGAGCGGCCCACCGAGCGCCCCGACCTGGTCAAGGAGGTGCGCCCGGTGCTCGACCGCATCACCACCCAGTTGCTGGACGCGCTGAAGGACACGCAGCGCACGCGCACCTCGCCGTCCTGCGAGCCGCGGCTGTACGTCGCGGCCGTACGGTCGGCGTACGGCCACGAACTGGACGTCCTGCATCTGAAGGGGCTCCAGCGGGCCGTGCCCTCGGTGTGCGTGGGCGGCGCTCAGTCCTGACCGGTGAGGTCGCTCGCCCGGTCGATGGCGTCGGCCAGGTGGCGTACGTCCTGGTCCTCGGTCGTGGTCGCCAACCGGTCGGCGCGGTCGGCCAGTTCGCCGAGGTGGGCGGAGCCGGGCAGCGCCGTCCAGCGGTCGTCGCCGAGGCGGAGGGCGTCGGCGAAGTAGGCGGCCGTGGCCGTGACCTGGAAGCGGGGGCTCGCGCTCCAGACGGAGGAATCAAGGGCGCCGGTCTCCAGCCGGCCCGACTCCTCGTGCGGGGCGCGGGACCCGGGGTCGAGCCAGCGGACGGTCGCCGTGGCGAGGTGCCCCTCCGTGCCGGGGCGGGTGCGGACGGCGTAGAGGGCGGTCACCGTGTGGCCGGGGCCGACCTCGCCGCCGTCTACGCTGTCGTCGCGGAAGTCCTCGTCGGCGACCTGCCGGTTGTCGTAGCCGATGAGGCGGAACTCGGAGACCGTCGTTTCGTCGAAGGCGACCTGGGCCTTGGCGTCGCGGGCCGTGAGGTCGATGTTCTTCGGGAGTTCCTCGCAGAAGACCTCGCGGGCCTCGTCCTCGGAGGAGACGTACGTCGTGTGGCCGTCGCCCTTGTCGGCCAGGCGTTCCATCAGGGCGTCGCCGTAGTCGCTGCCGACGCCCACGCCGAAGAGGGTGATGCCGTGTTCGCGGCGCTCGGAGGCGATGCGTTCGAGGATGGTGTCCGCGTCGGTGTCGCCGGTGTTGGCCAGGGCGTCGGAGACGAGGACGACTCGGTTCGTGGCGCCCTCACGGAGGCCTTCCACGGCTGTTTCGTAGCCGGTTTCCATGCCTGCGCCCAGGTTGGTGGAGTCTGTGGGTTCCAGGCTGTCGATCGCGTCGTGGACGTCGTCGCGGTTGCCGTCGAGGCGGGTCATCGGCAGGACCGTCTCCGCCTCGTCGCTGAAGGTGACGATCGCGACCGAGTCGTCGTCGCGGAGCCGGTTCGTCATGACGCCCAGGGAGTCCTTGGCGAGGTCCAGGCGGCCCGGTTCGGCCATCGAACCGGAGATGTCGATGACGAAGGTGAGGGCGGCGGGCGGGCGTTCGCCGGAGTCCGCGGCGGGGCGGGTGGCCAGGCCCACGCGGACCAGGGACCAGTCCTCGCGGTCGGTGCGCGCACCGTCGACGGTGACCGTGAAACCGTTGCCGTCGGGGCGGTCGTAGTCCTGGCGGAAGCTGTTGACGAACTCCTCGGGGCGGACCGTCGACGGGTCGGGCAGCCGGCCGTCGGCGAGGGACCTGCGCGCGTAGCCGTAGGAGGCGGTGTCGACGTCGAGGGCGAAGGTGGAGAGGTAGTCGGGGGCGGGCGCGAACTCGCGGGACTCCGAGTCGTCCGTGTCGTCGGTGCCGTCGTTGTTCTTCTGCTCGCCCGTGCCGCCGGTGCTGTCGGGGTAGTCCGGTGCCGGGAAGCCGCTGGCATAGCTGCTGTCGTCCGCCGAGGAGTCCCCGCTGTCACTCGCGCCGCAGCCGGTGAGCAGCAGGCCCGCCGCCGCGCTGAGTGCCAGGAGGCCTCGTATTCGTTGTGCTCGGTACCGCTCCATCATCCGTGCCCCCTTGGTCCGTTGCCGTCGACTTCTGTGACTGTGACGGGCCAGGGGGCCGGAACGTGCGCTACGGAGCGTTGCGGATGAGTCTCGAAGAGGGCACGGGGGCGGCCCTTCGAGACCGGTGGGTGATCTTCCGTTGACCTACGACACCACGTCCTTGCGGGCGAAACCGCGGAAGGCCAGCGCGAACAGCACCAGGGCGTACGTTATCGACAGGGACGTGCCCTGGATCATGTCGGTCCAGTCGAGCTGGGGTCGTACGGCGTCCAGCCAGGCGTACTGCCAGTGCGAGGGCAGGAACTCCCGCCAGTCGCCGAGGGCCGTCACCTCGTCGAGGACGTTGCCGATGATGGTCAGGCCGACCGCGCCGCCGACCGCGCCCAGCGGTGCGTCCGTCCGCGTGGACAGCCAGAACGCCAGGGCGGCGGTGACCAGTTGGGACACGAAGATGTACGCCACGGTGATCACCAGGCGCTGGGCCGCGGTGCCGGCGGCCAGTGAGCCGCCGGTGGGGAGCTCCAGCGGTCCCCAGCCGTACGCCGCCGTGCCGACGGCGAGCGCGGTGACCGGCAGCAGGATCATCGCGCCCAGGCTGAGGCTCAGCCCGACGACGAGCTTGGACCACAGCAGGCGGGCCCGGGGCACGGGCGCGGCCAGCAGATAGCGCAGGGAGGACCAGCTGGCCTCCGAGGCGACCGTGTCCCCGCAGAACAGGGCGACGGGGACGACGAGCAGGAAGCCCGCGGAGGCGAACAGGTTGACCGCCGCGAAGTTCGCCCCGGACAGCGTCGCCGTGTCCATCAGGCCGGCCCCGCCGTTGCGCGAGTCCGGTGCGCCGCCCACCTGGAAGGCGATGAGCAGGACGAACGGCAGGGCGAACAGGATGCCGCCCATGACGAGCGTGCGGCGCCGCTTCAGCTGCCGGACCAGCTCGACCCGGATGGGCAGGGTGCGGCCCGCGCGGTAGCCGTCGGCGACCTCCGCGCGGTCCGTCAGCGTGCCGCTCATGCGGAGTCTCCGATCAGGGTGAGGAAGGCGTCTTCGAGGCGGCGGTGCGGGCCCACCGACTCCACCGGGACTTCCAGCCGGACGAGTTCGGCGATCAGGCGCTGTGCGCTGCCGTCCGCGGCGAGCTGGACGACCAGGCCGTCGTCGGTGCCCACCGCCGAGGCCACGCCCGGCAGGGCGGCGACCTTCTCTACGACGGGCTCGTCCACCGGCGCGCCGGTGCCGACCAGCAGCGTGTCGCCCGAGCCGACGATCTCGCCGACCGGGCCCGCCTGCACGAGCTTGCCGTGGTCCATCACCACGAGGTGGGTGCAGGTCTGTTCGACCTCCGCCAGCAGGTGGCTGGAGACGATGACCGTGCGGCCGGCCGCCGCGTACCGGATCATGACCTCGCGCATCTCGCGGATCTGGGGCGGGTCGAGACCGTTCGTCGGCTCGTCGAGGATCAGCAGGTCCGGCATGCCGAGCATGGCCTGGGCGATGGCGAGGCGCTGGCGCATGCCCTGCGAGTAGGTGCGGACGGCTCGGGCGAGCGCGTCGCCGAGGCCCGCGATCTCCAGGGCCTCGTCCAGGTGGGCGTCCTGCGGCGGGCGGCCGGTGGCCTGCCAGTACAGCTCCAGGTTCTCCCGGCCGGACAGGTGCGGGAGGAAGCCCGCGCCCTCGACGAAGGCGCCGACGCGGGAGAGCACGGGGGCGCCGGGCGCGATCGCGTGGCCGAAGACGCGGATCTCGCCGCCGTCCGGCTTGATCAGGCCCATCAGCATGCGGAGGGTCGTTGTCTTTCCGGCGCCGTTCGGGCCGAGCAGGCCGAGTACCTGGCCCTTCTCCACCCGGAAGGAGAGGTCCCTGACCGCGTAACGGTCGGCGGACTTCGCGTACCGCTTGCTCAAGTCCGTGATCTGGAGCGGCACTTCGGCCAGCGCCGGGTCGGGGGCGGCGGGCGCCTTGGTGCGGCGCCGTCCGGTCGCCAGCAGGGCCAGCGCGATCCCGGCGCCCGCGAGGGGCAGCCACCACACCCAGGCGGACAGCGTCGCCGCGGTGTCGGTGTCGCCGAGCGCCGTCGGGACGGACAGTTCGCCCTTCAGGGAGACGGTGTACGTCGCCGGGGCGGTCGGGGAGGCGTAGCCGAGGTCGGTGGAGGCGAGGACCAGGCGCAGGCGGTGGCCGTCGTCGATCTCGTGGTCGATCGCCGGGAGGGTGATCGTGACGTCCTTGCCGGCCTTCGCGCCCTCGACGCGGAGGGGTTCGACCAGCTGGGAGGGGAGCACCTGCTGGCCCTGGCCGCCCGGTCCGACGTCGTACACCTTGGCGAAGAGCACGGCGTCGTCGCTGGTGGACTTCACATGGACGGTGACCGTCGGCGACCCGGTGATCTGCAGATCCTCGCGGACGGGCGCCGACTCGAACGCGGCGAACTGGCCCGGGAAGTCGAGGGACACCCCGACGCCGAGCGAGGACAGCTGGGCGAGTCCGCCGGAGCTGCCGAATCCGGGCAGGGCCGATACGGCGGGCGGGCTGGCCCCTGCCGGGTTCGCGAAGCTCTGCTCGCGCCCGGCCAGGGAGATCTCGCGCTCCTTGCCCGCCAGGCCGGGGTACTTGTCGGCGCTGACGCCGCTGAGGCGGGGCTCGCCGTCTCCGGTGCCGGTGCCGAGGGTGCGGGTGACGCGGAAGGCCGGGCCCGTGTCGACGCCCTTGTCGTCCTTGAGATAGCGGTCGAACCAGGACTTCACGCGCCCCTGGATCCGGCTCGTCTCCATGTCGCCGCCGTCATGGCCGCCGGAGATCCAGTCGACGTCGACGGGGGCGCCGTTGGCCCGGATGGCCTTCGCCGCCTGGTCGGCCTGGCCGAGCGGGAAGAGGGAGTCGGTCTGGCCCTGCATGAGCAGGGTGGGCACCTTGATGCGGTCGCCGACGGCCGACGGCGAGCGCTCCTCCAGCATGGTGCGGGCCGCGGCGTCCGGGGTGCCGGACTCGGCGACGCGGTCGTACATCTCGCAGATCTGCGTCTCGAACTTGTCGCAGCCGCCTGCCGAGTTGACGAAGATGCCCGCCCAGAGCTTCTTGAAGACGCCGTTCGGGAACAGCGCGTCCGCGAGGTTCCAGTACGTGATCGCCGGGGCGATGGCGTCCACGCGGTCGTCGTACCCGGCGCCCAGCAGCGAGATCGCGCCGCCGTAGGAGGCGCCCGCCATGCCGACCCGGGGGTCGCCGGCCTTGTCCAGCTCGACCTGGGGCTGCTGCGCCAGCCAGTCCAGCAGCTTGGAGACGTCGGCGACCTCGCCCTTCGGGTCGTTCAGCCCGACCTTGCCGGTCGACTTCCCGAAGCCGCGGGCGGACCAGGTGAGGACGGCGTACCCGTCCCGGGCGAGGTCCTCGGCCTGCTGCCGCACGTCGTCCTTGCTGCCGCCGAAGCCGTGGCCCAGCAGGACGGCCGGGCGGCGGCCCGAGGGGCCCGAGGTGAAGTACGAGGTGTCGATGCGGACCCCGTCCCCCATGCTCATGACGCGGTCGGTGCTGTGCACCTGCGGCGCGTCCTCGCCGGCGACGGCCGTCCATGTCCCGGCACCGGCTATGACGACGACGGCGGCCGCGGCGGCCAGCAGCCGCCGCGGCCCCCGTAGTGCGCGCAGCCCGGGCAGTCGAAGATCCATGCGTCAACGGTACGGGGCGAACCTGTCGGCAAGTTATCGACCAGAGGCCGAACCCTCCGACCTCCCACGGGTGTAGGGACGGGTGCCCGCGTACACCAGCCGTGGTACGCGATGGCAGCACGCGAGCTCATTGGGGGTGTCCATGAGCAGCGTGCACGGACCCGAAACGGTGAAGAAGGACGCGACGCGTGCCTCGTTTCTGAGTCTTCCGGCCCTCCTGCGCGCCTGGCGCGCCGAGGCGGGCCGGCGGCTGGAGCGCGGCAAGGCCCTGCCGCAGCGGGAGGTCGCCCAGCGCATGGGGGTCAGCGAGCGCTGGTACCGAACGCTGGAGAGCGGGGCACAGGTCCCACTCACCGTCCACACGCTCACCCGCCTCGCCGACGCCCTCCAGCTGGGGCCGGACGAGCGCCTGGCGCTGTTCTGGTACCGGCTGCCCGCCGCCCTGTCCGATGGGCCGGCGTCCGGCAAGGACCTCGCCCAACCAGGAGACGCACCGCGCCTTCCTCGACGCCCTCGGGGTGGATCCCGCCCGCAGCGTCTTCCAGTACGACCAGAACGGGCACATCGGCAGCGCCGATCCGCTGGTCAATCTGGAGGAGCTGGAGCGCGACGGCAGGATCGGTGCAGGCGATCTGGTGATCGCGCCACCGCCGGGTCGGGCTTCACCTTCGGGGTGACCGCGCTTCAGCGACGGTAGTCACACCTCCACGTCCACGTTCAGGAGCCGGAGCGCCGCCTCATGCGGTGAGTCCGGCTCCGCGTGGTAGAACTTCAGGATGTTGCCGTCCGGCAGGTCGGCCGTCTGGTACATCAACTCCAGTTCGCCGACGACCGGATGGTCGAAGAGCTTGCTGCCCTCGGTGCAGTTCGCCACCGACTGCCTGACCCACAGCTGCGCGAACTCCTCGCTCTGCATGGTGAGTTGGCCGATGAGTCCGGCCAGCTGCCGGTCGTGCCGGTGGTCTGCGGAGATGTACCGCAGATAGGTGACGTTGGACTGCGACTCGGTGGCCCAGTCCGCGTACAGGGCCCGGACGTGGGCGTCGAGGAAGTTCAGTTTGATGATGTTGGGCCGGTCTTCGGCGTGGCCGGGCGCGTCGAGGTCCAGGTGGGGCGCGAACAGCCGGTGGTAGAGGCTGTTCCAGGCGAGGATGTCGCAGCGGTAGTTGAGCACGGCGACGGCGGCGTTGCCCAGCGACCCCACCAGCATGCGGGTGTACGGGCTCACCTGGTCGACGGGCTCCGCGAGGCGGGCCGGTTCGGGGGCCGGGGCGCCGATCTTGAGCAGGTAGTCGCGCTCGTCGTCACCGAGGTCGAGGGCCCGGGCGATGGCGAGCAGCACCTGCGGGGAGGCGTGCGCGGTCTGCGACTGTTCCAGGCGGGTGTAGTACGTCTGGCTCACCCCGGCCAGCGCGGCCACCTCCTCGCGCCGCAGCCCGGGCACCCGGCGCGCGCCGCCCGCCCGCAGCCCCATCTGCTCGGGCCGTACGCGCTGGCGCATCTCGCGCAGATAGCTGCCGAGGTCCGTGTTCACTATGGGGTCCATCCTTCCCAGTATGAAGTGCCGTACAGCATGGACAAGTTGGCCTCGAAGGCGGGCCGGGACGCGAGGACGGCCGGGAAGGCGCGGGGGATTTTCACCTTCCCGGCCGCCGGTCCGACGGCCTCGCGGTAGAGGCGGTCAGCGCTGCTCGGCGCCCTTGCGGCGCAGCACCGCCCAGAGCAGCGTGCCGACGACGATCTGGACGACGGCCACGAGCGCGACCGCGACCTGGATGCCGTGCAGTTCCTCGGCCGTGCTCACCGCGCCGGTGCCGATGACGGCGACGAAGACGGTGCTCACCAGCGGGATGCCGATGGCGGCGCTGACCTGCTGGCTCTGCGTGGCCATGCCGGTCGCCATGCCCTGCATGTCGGTGTCGACGGAGGAGGTGGCGATGACCATGAAGGACAGCGCGGCGGTCATGGAGAAGAAGCCGTTGACGAACTGGGTGGCCACCAGCGGGGCCAGCCACCAGGACTGGTCGCCCGCGAAGACCGTCGGGATCATGAACGCGCCCTGCAGGGCGAGGGAGATGCCGAGGAAGGTGCGCGGGTCGACGCGCTGGAGGATGCGCGGGCCGACCGTGCCCGCGATGATCTGCCCGACGCCGATGCCGAGCAGCACGAGTCCGCCGGCCAGCGGGGACAGGCCGAGGACGTTCTGGACGTACAGGCCGGTGAAGAAGATCAGCGCGGTCTCGCCGCTGAAGATGAACAGGGCGCCCAGGTTGCCGTACGCGACCTCGGGCTTCTTCAGGATCCGCACCGGCACAAGGGCTTCGGCGGTGCGGCTCTCCACCACCCAGAACAGGGCCAGCAGGACGAGGCCGCCGAAGGTGGCGACGGCCGCCACGGCGTCCAGGCCGTCCTCGCCGATGCGGGTGACGCCGTAGACCGTGGCGAACAGGCCCAGGGTGATCAGCACGGCGCCCGGCAGGTCGATCCGGCTGCGCGCCTCGGCCCTGCTCTCCGGCACGACCACCGGGACGAGAAGCATCGCGGCGACGGCCACGGGGATGTTGATGAAGAAGGCCCAGCGCCAGGAGAACAGGTCGGTGAGGACACCGCCGAGGACCGCGCCGACGCTGAAGCCGGAGCTCATCATCACGCTGTTGAGGCCCAGGGCGCGGGTGCGCAGGGCGGGATCGGTGAAGGCGGTGGTGAGCAGGGCGAGGGCGGAGGGCAGGACGGCCGCGGTGGCCAGGCCCTGGAGCGTACGGGCGGTCAGGAGCATGCCGGGCGAGGAGGCGATGCCGCCGAGGAGGGACGAGGCGGCCAGGACGACCATGCCGACGATGAAGACGCGGCGGCGTCCGACGTAGTCGCCGACGCGGCCGAAGACCAGCGTGCAGCCCGCGGCGCACAGCGCGAACGTCGTGGTGATCCACTGGAGGTTCCCGGTGCTGAAGCCCAGGGAGACGCCCACCTTGGGGAGCGCGACGTTCAGCACGGAGAAGTCGGCGGCCATCATGAACGTCGAGGTGAGCAGGACGACGAGGGCGGTGACCTGACGCCCGGCCATCCGGACGGCGGCGGACTGCTGCGGGGCCGCAGCGGTCGAGGCGGTGTCAGCGGTTGTCATGCTCCAAGGCTGGGCCGCAACGCTCCGACCAGCCAGAACCCACCTGACGGTACTCCCGGGGAGGGTGTCACCCGCAGTGCCACCCTCCCCGGGAGGAGCCTCACGCCCGCGCGTCCTGCGGCACCGTCACCAGCCAGCGGGTCTCGCGGCGCGGGCGGAGGTAGAGGGCCCAGTAGAGGGTGGCGGCGGCCGTGATGCCGCCGGTCCACAGCAGATGGGCCGTCTCCTGCCGGGTGAGGACGTAGCCGAGGACCGCGATCAGCAGGACGGGCATCGCGGGCCACAGCGGCATCCGCCACGCGGGCGTGTGCCGGTGCGCGCCGCGCCGGGCGAGCAGGGCGGCGACCGCGACGAGCAGGTACATGCCGGTCACGGAGACGCCGGTGACGCCGTACAGGGTGTCGAGGTCGACGAAGCACAGGGCGGCGCCGGGGACGCCGACCGCGAGGGTGGCGACCCACGGGGAGCCGAAGCGGCCCAGCTTGGCGAGGACGTGGTTGACCGGCTCGGGCCAGGCCTTGTCGCGGGCGGAGGCGAACAGCACGCGGGAGTTCTGGATGACCATGACGATGCCCGCGTTGATGATCGCGAGGGCCACGCAGAGGCTGACGAAGGTGCCGACCGCGGAGTTGGACCAGGCGGTGACCATGGTGCCGATGTCGCCGCCGGTCAGTTCGCCGAGGTCCGACGCGCCCAGCGTGATGGCGACGACCGGGACCAGGATGATCACGGCGGAGATGGCGAGGGTGGCCAGCACCGTGCGGGCGACGTTGCGGCGCGGGTTCTCCAGTTCCTCGGAAAGGTAGACGGCGGTCGAGAAGCCCTGGGTGACGAAGAGGGCGATGGCGAGTCCGGAGACGATCAGCAGGGCGGTCACCGGGTCCGTACGGCCGTCCGGGCCAGCCACCTCCATCGACAGCAGGCTGTCCGGGCCGCGCTCGGCGTGCGCGAAGCCCAGCACCGCCACGACGGCGGCGGCGATGACCTCAAGGACCAGGAAGACGCCGGTGATCCAGGCGTTGGCGCGCAGGTCGAGCAGGCCGGCGAGGGTGGCGAGCAGCATGACGGCGGCACCGGCCAGGGACGGGTCGAGGTGGACGATCGGCGCGAGGTAGTCCGCCGTGCCCATCGCGATCACCGGCGGGACGATCATGACGACCAGCAGGGACAGCACGAAGACCAGCCAGCCCGCCAGCCGCCCGGCCAGCGTCGACACCATCGCGTACTCGCCGCCCGCGCTGGGGATGAGGGTGCCCAGCTCCGAGTAGCAGAACGCCACGGCGACGCAGAGCAGGGAGCCGATGGCGATCGTCAGGGCGGTGGCGGTGCCGAGCGAGCCGAACAGGTCGGGGACGACCACGAAGAGGGTGGAGGCGGGGGTCACGCAGGACAGCGTGAGCAGGGTGCCGCCGACCACGCCGATCGAGCGCTTGAGCTGCTGGGGGCCGTGGAGCTTTCGGGGGCCGTCCGACGCCTCGACTACGGCGCCCTCGGCGGGGGTGAGGGTGTCGGTCACGAGGGGGATGCAACATCGACGGAAACCGTCACGTCAATGGGTGTTCACCTACGGAATTCGTGGTCGAAGGCCGTCTTGGCGCGCGTTAACGTCGCGTCAAAGCCGCGTACAGCGTGGCTTCCAGGCGTACGGGAACCGCAGCGCACGCCCGCAAAAAAATGGGGCCGTCCGCGATCCGGACGGCCCCAGACGCTCAGGTGCGTGCGTCAGTGGTTGCGCGGGAACCCGAGGTCGACGCCGGAGGGGGCGTCGGCCGGGTCGGGCCAGCGGGTGGTGACGACCTTGCCGCGGGTGTAGAAGTGCGTGCCGTCGTTGCCGTAGATGTGGTGGTCGCCGAAGAGCGAGTCCTTCCAGCCACCGAAGCTGTGGTAGCCGACGGGGACCGGGATCGGGACGTTCACGCCGACCATGCCGGCCTCGATCTCCAGCTGGAAGCGGCGGGCGGCGCCGCCGTCCCGGGTGAAGATCGCGGTGCCGTTGCCGAACGGCGAGCTGTTGATCAGCGCCACGCCGTCCTCGTACGTGTCCACGCGCAACACGCACAGGACGGGGCCGAAGATCTCGTCCTGGTAGGCCTTCGCGCTGGTCGGGACCTTGTCGAGCAGCGAGATGCCGATCCAGTGGCCGTCCTCGAAGCCGTCGACCGTGTAGCCGGTGCCGTCGAGGACCACCTCGGCGCCCTCGGCCGCCGCGCCGGTGACGTAGGAGGCGACCTTGTCGCGGTGGACGGCCGTGATCAGCGGGCCCATCTCGGAGGTCGGGTCGTTGCCGGGGCCGATCTTGATCTTCTCGGCGCGCTCGCGGATCTTGTCGACCAGCTCGTCGCCGATCGCACCGACGGCCACGACCGCCGAGATCGCCATGCAGCGCTCGCCCGCAGAGCCGTAGGCGGCGCTCACAGCCGCATCCGCCGCCGCGTCGAGGTCGGCGTCCGGCAGGACCAGCATGTGGTTCTTGGCGCCGCCGAGGGCCTGGACGCGCTTGTGGTTGGCGGAGGCGGTGGTGTGGATGTAGCGGGCGATCGGGGTCGAGCCGACGAAGGAGACGGCCTTGACGTCCGGGTGCTCCAGGAGGCGGTCGACGGCCACCTTGTCACCGTGGACGACGTTGAAGACGCCGTCCGGGAGACCGGCTTCCGCGAGCAGCTCGGCGATCTTGATCGACGCCGACGGGTCCTTCTCACTCGGCTTCAGCACGAAGGTGTTGCCGCACGCGATGGCCATCGGGAACATCCACATCGGCACCATCGCCGGGAAGTTGAACGGCGTGATGCCCGCGACGACACCCAGCGGCTGGCGGATCGAAGAGACGTCCACGCGGCTGGCGACCTGCGTCGACAGCTCGCCCTTCAGCTGCACGCTGATGCCACAGGCGAGGTCGACGATCTCCAGGCCACGGGCCACCTCACCGAGCGCGTCGGAGTGCACCTTGCCGTGCTCGGCGGTGATCAGCTCGGCGATCGCGTCCCGGTTGGCGTCCAGCAGCGCGCGGAACTTGAAGAGGATGGACGTGCGCTGGGCCAGCGAGGACTGGCCCCAGGTCAGGTACGCCTCCTTGGCGGCGGCGACCGCCGCGTCCACCTCGTCGACCGAGGCGAAGGCGACCTTCGTGGTGACCGCGCCGGTCGCCGGGTCGGTGACCGGCCCGTACGTGCCCGACGCGCCTTCGGCGGTCTTGCCGCCGATCCAGTGGTTGACGATCTTCGTCATGACCGGTTACTCCTTCACAGATGGCGGCGTCGGGTCGAGACGTGCCGTTCGTACAGCTCACGTGCCTTGACCGCCGACGGTCGGGTCGCGGTCTCGGCCACGGGAACATCCCACCAGGCCTGCGCGGGCGGCGGGCCCGACACTGTGTCTGCCGTTTGGGTCTCGACGTAGACACATGTGGGAGTGTCCGCGGCGCGGGCCTCGACGAGCGCCTCGCGCAGACCGCTCACGGTCTTCGCGCGCAGCACCCGCATGCCGAGGCTCGCGGCGTTGGCGGCCAGGTCGACGGGGAGCGGGGCGCCCGTGAACGTGCCGTCGTCCGCGCGGTACCGGTAGGCGGTGCCGAAGCGCTCGGCACCCGTCTCCTCCGACAGGCCGCCGATGGACGCGTACCCGTGGTTCTGCACGAGCAACACCTTGATCGCGACGCCCTCCTGCACGGCGGTCACGATCTCCGTCGGCATCATCAGATACGTGCCGTCGCCGACCAGCGCCCAGACGTTGCGCTCGGGGGCGGCCAGCTTCACGCCGAGCGCGGCCGGGATCTCGTAGCCCATGCAGGAGTAGCCGTACTCCAGGTGGTACTGGTCGCGCGAGCGTGCCCGCCACAGTTTGTGCAGGTCGCCGGGGAGGGAGCCGGCCGCGTTGATGATCACGTCGGACTCGTCGACGATCGCGTCCAGCGCGCCCAGCACCTGCGGCTGCGTCGGCCGTACGTCCGGCTCGTCGGCCTCGTAGCAGGCGTCGACGCGCTGCTCCCAGCGCTCCTTGTCCTCGGTGTACTCGGTGACGTAGGAGTCGGCGACCCGGTGGTCGTGCATCTCCAGCCTCTCGGTCAGCTCCTCCAGGCCGGTGCGGGCGTCCGCGATCAGCGGCATGCCGGCGAGCTTGTGGCCGTCGAAGGGCGCGATGTTGAGGTTGAGGAAGCGGACGCCCTCGCCGGCGAAGAGGGTGCCGGAGGCCGTCGTGAAGTCGGTGTAGCGGGTGCCGACGCCGATCACCAGGTCGGCGGTGCGGGCGAGTTCGTCGGCGGTGGCGGTGCCGGTGTGGCCGACTCCGCCGACGTCCTGGGGGTGGTCGTAGCGCAGTGAGCCCTTGCCGGCCTGCGTGGAGGCGACCGGGATGCGGGTGACCTCGGCGAACTCGGCGAGGGCTTCCTCGGCGCGGCTGTGGTGGACGCCGCCGCCCGCGACGACCAGGGGCCTGCGGGCGGACCTGATCGCCCGTACGGCCTCGGCGAGTTCGGTCGGGTCGGCGCCCGGGCGGCGTACCACCCAGACGCGCTCGGCGAAGAAGTCGTCCGGCCAGTCGTACGCCTCGGCCTGCACGTCCTGCGGGAGCGCCAGCGTGACCGCGCCGGTCTCGACGGGGTCGGCGAGCACGCGCATGGCCTGGAGAGCCGCCGGAATCAAGGCTTCCGGACGCGTGATCCGGTCGAAGTACCTCGACACCGGGCGCAGACAGTCGTTGACCGACACATCGCCCGCGTACGGCACTTCGAGCTGCTGGAGGACCGGGTCGGCGGGGCGGGTGGCGAAGACGTCGCCGGGGAGGAGCAGGACCGGGAGGTGGTTGATGGTCGCGAGGGCGGCGCCGGTGACGAGGTTGGTCGCGCCGGGGCCGATCGACGTGGTGACCGCGTGGGTGGAGAGGCGGTTCGACTGGCGGGCGTATCCGACCGCCGCGTGCACCATCGACTGTTCGTTGCGGCCCTGGTGGTACGGCATGACATCGCGGTGCTCGATCAGCGCCTGGCCGATTCCGGCGACGTTGCCGTGGCCGAAGATGCCCCAGGTGGCGCCGATCAGACGGTGTCGTACGCCATCACGCTCGGTGTACTGGGCGGACAGGAAGCGGACGAGCGCCTGTGCGACCGTGAGCCTCGTCGTTGAGGTCATCGGTAACCCCTTGTGCTTTCTGGGTGGGCCGGATGGAAGCGGATCCGCCATTCCCGTACGGCTTCGCCACCCCGTCCGACTCGATGGTGCGGGTGGGGGACCTCCGGCGCGGGGCCGTAGCGGGCGGGGAGTCTTCGCTCGCACTTCGCTCCTGCCAAAGCAAAGCGGCTACCCGCGCCGGAGGCGATCGGTGCGTCGGCGCTCCGCTGGGAGAGCCGACGGGGTGGTGCAGGTCGTGCGGGGCGGGTCATGGGGACCTCACAGCAGTCCTACGGCAGTGTCCACCGCACCGGACACGTCGCCGTCGGCCGGGTAGAGCAACGAGCGGCCCACCACCAGGCCCCGCACGGTGGGCAGTTGGAGAGCACCCCGCCACTTCTCATATGCCCCGTCCTGGTCGTCCCCGACCTCGCCGCCGAGCAGGACGGCGGGCAGTGTGGACGTCGCCATGACCTCGGCCATGTCGTCGGGGTTGTCGGTGACCGGCACCTTCAGCCAGGTGTAGGCCGAGGTGCCGCCGAGGCCGGAGGCGATGGCTATGGACTTGGTGACGGCCTCGGCGGACAGGTCGTTCCTGACCTTGCCCTCGGGGGTGCGGGTGCTGATGAACGGCTCGACGAAGACGGGGAGTCGGCGCGCCGCCATGTCGTCGATGGCGCGGGCGGTGGACTCCAGGGTGGTGAGGGAGCCCGGGTCTTCGTAGTCGATCCGCAGGAGCAGCTTGCCGGCGTCGAAGCCGAGGCGCTCGATGTCCTCGGGGCGGTGGCCGGTGAAGCGGTCGTCGAGCTCGAAGCTGGCGCCCTGGAGGCCGCCGCGGTTCATGGAGCCCATGACGACCTTGCCGTCGAGCGCGCCGAGGAGGAGCAGGTCGTCGAGGATGTCGGCGGTCGCGAGGACACCGTCGACGCCGGGCCGGGACAGCGCAAGGCAGAGGCGTTCGAGCAGGTCGGCGCGGTTGGCCATGGCGAACTTGCGGTCGCCGACACCGAGCGCGCCGCGGGCCGGGTGGTCGGCGGCGACGATCATCAGCCGGCCGGTCTCGCCGAGGAGGGGCCGGCGGGTACGGCGGGCCGCCGCCTCCGCGACCGCTTCGGGGCGCTGGGTGCGCAGGCGGACCAGTTCCGCGATGTCGACGGTCACTTGACGGCCCCCGCGGCGATGGCGGCCTCGATCTCGTCCGGCGTCGGCATGGCGGAGGAGCACTCCAGGCGGGAGGCGACGATGGCGCCGGCCGCGTTGGCGTGCCGCATGATCTTCTCCAGGTCCCAGCCTTCGAGCAGCCCGTGGCAGAGGGAGCCGCCGAAGGCGTCACCGGCGCCGAGCCCGTTGAGGACGTTGACCGGGAGGGGCGGCACCTCGGCCTGGTCGCCCTTGCTGTTGACGGCGAGGACGCCCTTGGGGCCCTGCTTGACGACCGCGATCTCGACACCGGCGTCCAGGAGGGCCTGGGCGGCGGCCTGCGGTTCGCGTACGCCGGTCGCGACCTCCACCTCGTCGAGGTTGCCGACGGCGACGGTGGTGTGCTTGAGGGCCTCGGCGTAGAAGGGGCGGGCCTCGGCCGGGTCCTGCCAGAACATGGGGCGCCAGTCGAGGTCGAAGACCGTGATGCCGGCCTTGGCTCGGTGGGCGAGGGCCGCGAGCGTCGCCGTACGGCTGGGCTCCTCGCTCAGGCCGGTGCCGGTGATCCAGAAGATACGGGCGTCGCGGATGGCGTCGAGGTCCAGCTCGTGGGCGTCGATCTCCAGGTCCGGGGCCTTGGGCCGGCGGTAGAAGTACAGCGGGAAGTCGTCCGGCGGGAAGACCTCGCAGAAGGTGACCGGGGTGGCCAGGCCGGGGACCGGGGTGACCCAGCGGTCGTCCACGCCGAAGCCCTGGAGGGCCTCGTGCAGGTAGGTGCCGAAGGGGTCGTCGCCGGTGCGGGTGATCACCGCGGTCTGGCGTCCCAGCCGGGCCGCGGCGACCGCGACGTTCGTCGCCGAGCCGCCGAGGAACTTGCCGAAGGAGGTGACCTGCGGCAGCGGGACGCCGGTCTGCAGCGGGTAGAGGTCCACTCCGATCCGCCCCATGGTGATCAGGTCGTACGCCATCGCGTTCCCTTCGTATCGGCTCTCCCGGCTTTGTAGTCCGAGCAACGCGACCCTGTCAATATTTTGTCCAGACATTCGGACCAGACCTTGACAGCGCTTGCCATACGCGCTGAAGCTGACCGCCATGACGTCGTTGTCACCTCAGTCCTCACTGTCCCGCATCCGGATCGGCTCGGCTCCCGACTCGTGGGGTGTGTGGTTCCCCGACGACCCCCAGCAGGTCCCCTGGCTGCGCTTCCTCGACGAGGTCGCCGAGTCCGGCTACGAGTGGATCGAGCTGGGGCCGTACGGGTATCTGCCGACCGATCCCGCCGTCCTCACCGAGGAGACGGCGAAGCGTGGCCTGAAGGTGTCGGCCGGGACCGTGTTCACCGGCCTGCATCACGGCGAGGCCGTGTGGGAGAAGACGTGGGCGCACGTCGCGGACAACGCGGTGCTCGCGCAGGCGATGGGGGCCAAGCACTTGGTCGTCATCCCGTCCTTCTGGCGGGACGACAAGACCGGTGAGGTGCTGGAGCCGGACACGCTGACGCCCGAGCAGTGGCGGAACCTGACCTCGCTGACCGAGCGGCTGGGGCGGGAGGTGCGGGAGCGGTACGGGTTGCGGATCGTCGTCCATCCGCACGCCGACACGCACATCGACAGCGAGGAGAACGTCGTCCGGTTCCTCGACGGGACTGACTCCGACCTGGTGTCGCTGTGCCTGGACACCGGGCACTACGCGTACTGCGGCGGGGACAGCGTCAAGCTGATCGAGACGTACGGGTCGCGGATCGGGTATCTGCATCTGAAGCAGGTGGATCCGGAGATCCTGGCGGACGTGCGGGCCAAGGGGACGCCGTTCGGGCCGGCCGTCGCCCAGGGTGTGATGTGTGAACCGCCGGGTGGGGTGCCTGCGTTGGGGCCGGTTCTTGAGGCTGCGCAGAAGTTGGATGTCGACTTGTTCGCGATTGTCGAGCAGGACATGTATCCCTGTGCGCCGGACGCGCCGCTGCCCATCGCGCGGCGTACGCGGGCGTTTTTGAGGTCGTGCGGGGCGTAGCCCTCCGGGGCGGGGCCGGGCGCCTACGAGGGTGCCGGGTCCTGTGATGGGGCGAGTGCGGCTTGTCCGGGGCTGGTCGCGCAGTTCCCCGCGCCCCTTGCGGCGTTGCAGCATGGGTGGATGACAAGTGCCGTGCGTGTTCGACACGGTGTCTGTCAACGCGCCGCGCCCCGGCACCGGCGCGCGCCTTTGCGGCACCTGTGTCACAAACGCACCTTTCCTGTCACGCATGTCGCAAGTACGCGGGCCTTGCGTCACACCCCGCGCACAGGCCCTGCCCCTCCTCACTCCGGGTCGTTGACCGGACACAGGCTTTGTGATCGCCGGCGCAGCGCACGGTCCCCCCGACGACCGCCCCAGGTCGCCGCCGCGGCGCGCGCGAGGAGGTGCAAATGATGACCGACCGAATTCTCTGGTCCTACAAGGAGATCGCCGCACACATCAAGGTGCAGCCGGACACCGTGCGGTCCTATCGCAAGCACGGGCTGCTGCCGCCGCCCGACCATGTGGAGGGCGGCAAGCCCTTCTGGTACCCCGACACCGTCCGGGCCTGGGTGGAGTCCCGGCCGGGCAACCGTGGGCGCAGAACGGACTGACCTCCCGGAAAAGCAGCTGTGCCCCACCCCACGCGTGGGGCACAGTCGTGCCATGAGCGACTTCTCCGCCAAGCCCGTACTGACCGGCGACCGGACCGTGCTGCGGCCGTTCACCGAGGCCGACGCCGCTGTCATGCGGGAGATCATCGAGGACCCCGAGGTCCTCCGCTTCACCGGCGAGTCCTCCGACGAGTTCACCCTGGAGCGACTGCGCTCCTGGTACGGCTCCCGCTCCGACCAGCCCGACCGCCTCGACCTCGCCGTCACCGATCGCGCCACCGGCGAACTCGTCGGTGAGGTCGTCCTGTACGAGTGGGACGCCAAGGCCCGCAGCTGTACGTTCCGCACGATCATCGGGCCCCGGGGGCGCGACCGAGGACTCGGCACCGAGGCCACCCGGCTCATCGTGGGCCACGGCTTCGAGCAACTCGGCCTGCACCGGATCGAGTTGGAGGCGTACGGTCACAATCACCGTGCCCTGCGGGTCTACGAGAAGGTCGGGTTCGTGGTGGAGGGCGTGCGACGGGAGTCCGACCTGAGGGACGGCCAGTGGGTCGACTGGGTGATGATGGCCGTCCTCGAACACGAGTGGGCGTCCCACCGCGGCCACGCCGACGTCACCGCCCCCACCGACCGCACCGCCCTCAGCTCCAGGGCTCGATGACCGTCGCCCCCGCCCCCGGTGCCGTCCCGAGTGCCGCCAGCGCCGACGGCACCGCGTCCAACGGGATCGTCGACGTCACCAGCAGATCCGGCCGCAGCACCCCCGCCCGGACCAGCTCCAGCATCGGCGGGTAGGTGTGCGCCGCCATGCCGTGGCTGCCCAGGATTTCCAGCTCCAGGGCGATGGCACGGGCCATGGGCACCGGGGTGGTGCCGGACTCCGAGGGCAGCAGCCCGACCTGGATGTGCCGGCCCCTGCGGCGCAGGCCGTTGACGGACGCGGCGCAGGTGACGGGCGAGCCGAGGGCGTCCAGGGAGAGATGGACGCCGCCGCCGGTCAGGGCGTGGATCGCCGCGGCCGTGTCGGGCACGCCGGACGCGTCCACACACTTCGCCGCCCCGAACTTCCGCGCCAGGTCCAGGGCCTGTGGTGAGACGTCCACCGCGACGACCCGTGCGCCCGACGCCGCCGCGATCATCACCGCCGACAGGCCCACCCCGCCGCAGCCGTGCACCGCGACCCACTCCCCCGCCGCCACCCGGCCCTGCTGCACGACCGCACGGAACGCCGTGGCGAACCGGCAGCCGAGCGAAGCCGCCGTCGCGAAGGACATCCCGTCGGGCACGGCGACGAGGTTGACGTCGGCGTGGTCCAGCGCCACGTACTGCGCGAAGGAACCCCAGTGGGTGAAGCCGGGCTGCGTCTGGCGCTCGCACACCTGCTGGTCGCCCGCCGCACACGCCCCGCAGCTGCCGCAGGCGCACACGAACGGGACGGTGACCCGGTCGCCGGGGCGCCAGCCGGTCACCCGGTCGCCCACCGCCTCGACGACACCGGCGAGCTCATGGCCCGGCACATGCGGCAGCGCGATGTCCGGGTCGTGCCCCTGCCAGCCGTGCCAGTCACTGCGGCACAGCCCCGTGGCCTCGACGCGCACGGTCACTCCGTGGGGGGCGGGGTGCGGATCGGGCACCTCACGCACCTCGGCCGCTTCCCCGTACCGCTCGAACACCACAGCCCGCATCCCGGTCTCCTTCGATGGCTCGTTCGCCTCCGGCGCGCCCCTCCGGCTCTCGCACGGCGACGCGTCGGCACAGTCGACCTTGGTGGGCCATGACCGTCAACGGTGCGCGCCACCTACCACCAACACCGTCATCCCCGGTGACCAGCGCAACGCTATCCCCGCGCGGCCACCTTGTCCCGCTCCTGCGTGGGCTCCGGCTCCGCCGCCGGGGCCGCCGCCTGCTCTCCCTCGCTGAGGCCGAAGCGGGTGTGGAAGCGGCGCAGCGGCCCCGGGGCCCACCAGGTCGCCCGCCCCGTGAGGCGCATGACCGCCGGCACCAGGAGGCTGCGGACGATCATCGCGTCCATCAGCACCGCCAGGGCGATGCCGAGGCCGAGCATCTTGGTGTTGGTCACCCTGGAGGTGCCTATCGCGACCATCACCACCGCGAGGATCACGGCGGCGGCGGTTATCAGGCCGCCGGTGCGTTGCAGGCCGTGGCGGACGGCCTGGTCGTGGTCGCCGGTCGCGTCGTACTCCTCCTTGATGCGGGAGAGCAGGAACACGCCGTAGTCCATGGACAGGCCGAAGGCGACGCAGAACATCAGCACCGGGAGCGTCGTCTCGATCGAGCCGGGACTGGTGAAGCCGAGCAGGCCGGACAGATGGCCATCCTGGAAGACCCAGACCACCGCGCCGAACATCGCCGTCAGGCTCAGCGCGTTGAGCACGACCGCCTGGATCGGGATCAGCACACTGCCGGTCAGCAGGAACACCAGCAGCAGGGTGACGATCACGATGAAGGCGGCGGCCAGAGGCAGTTGCTCGGCTATCGCGTCCTTGGAGTCGACCAGGACCGCCGCCGCGCCGGTCACCTCGGTGTCGAACGGCGCCTGTGTGGCGCGCAGTTCGCCCACCAGGTTCTGGGCCGGGTCGTCCACGGCCTCGCCCTTCGGCAGCACCGTGAAGTACGCCGCGTCGCCCTTCACCAGCGGTCCGTCGACCCGGAGCACCTCCGGGAGAGCGGCGATCCGCTCCTTGTAGTCGGCGTACTGCGCCTGCGTGGCCCGCCCTTCGGCGAAGACCTCCAGGCCGCCGCCGGGGCTGCCCGGGAAGCCGTCGCGGATGTGCTGCTGGACCACGTGCGACTCGGCGCTCGACGGGAGCTGGCGGTCGTCGGCGGTGCCGAACTTCACGCCCAGGAAGGGCAGTCCGAGCAGGACCAGGACGGCGGTGGTGCCGAGGGCGAAGAACGGGGCGCGGCGCATGACGACGTTCGCCGTGCGGGTCCACCCCCTGCCCCCTGTCGAGCCGGCCCCCTGATCGGATGCCTCACTCGACTGATCGGATGTCTCACTTGACCGGTCGGATGCGCCACTCGATCGGTCGGATGAGCCACTCGATCGATCGGATGCATCACTCGCCGTCTTCGGCCGCCCGCGCCGGAACAGGCGACGCAGGTCCAGGGAGTTGACCCGGTGGCCGAGCAGGACCAGCGCCGCGGGCAGCAGGATCAGCGCGGCGGCCGCGGCCAGCACCACCACCGCTATTCCGGCGTAGGCGAAGGAGCGCAGGAAGTACTGCGGGAAGAGCAGCATCGCCGCGAGCGAGACCGCGACCGTCAGGGCCGAGAAGAGGACCGTGCGGCCGGCCGTGCGCAAAGTCGTCCCGACCGCCGCCAAGGGCTCGGCGCCGGTGGCGAGTTCCTCGCGGAAGCGGCGGACGATGAACAGGGCGTAGTCGATGGCGAGGCCCAGGCCCAGGGCCGTGGTGAGGTTCATCGCGAAGACCGACACATCCGTGATCTCGGTCAGGCCGCGCAGCACCGCGTTCGTGCCGAGGATCGCGACGATGCCGATGCCGAGCGGCAGCAGGGCCGCGACCGCGCTGCCGAAGACCATCACCAGCAGCACCAGGGTGACCGGCAGGGCGATCATCTCGGCCCGGGTCAGGTCCTCCTGGATGATCGTCTGCATCTCGTGCCGCACGGCGACCGGGCCGCCGACGCTGACCTCCACCGGGCCGTGCGCACCCCGGAACTCCGGCGCGAGGCGGTCCAGGGTCTCCCCCATCTCCTTCTCCTCGCCCGTGAGGCGGGCGGCGATCAGGGCCTCATGGCCGTCCTCGGCGCGCAGGGCGGGAGCCGACGCGGCGTCCGCACGCCAGTAGGAGCCGACCCCTATGACGCCCTTCTCGGCAGCCAGTCGCTCCGTGAGCCGCCGGGCCTCGGCGGCCACCGCGGGGTCGTCCACGGAGGCGCTGCCCGCGTCCACCAGGAGCAGGAGGTTGGGCTGGGAGGCGGGGAACTCGCGCTCCAGTGCCTTGGTGGCGTACGTCGACCCGGCGTGCGGGTCCTCCCAGCCGCCGCTGCCCAGCCGGTCGGCGACGCCGCTGCCGGCCACCACCGCGAGCGCGGTCAGCACCAGGGCCACGAGCAGCGACAACCGGGGGCGGGCCGTCACGAAGCGGGTCCAGCCTCCGATGCGGGGTGGCCTGTTGACTTCGGTCATTGTGCGGTGTCCCCTTCACCCTGATCCATGCTGCTCACGCCTGTGCATGCGCCCGATCCACGTGGGCACAGCCAGGCAGCATGGAGTCGTAGCTGCCATAGACTGGCAAACACGAGAGATCGCTCGCGTTTCTCCAGAATGCGAGCGACCACTCGCGTTTGTCAATCGCGTTCGGAGAACTGGGGATAACGCGTGCCCGCCAACCGGGAGAAGGCCAATCAGGACCACCCTGGCCATCAGGAGCACCAGGAGAAGGACCAGCCGCGCCGCCGCCAGGCCCGCGGCGAGCGCCGTATCGCCCAACTGCTGGAAGCCGCGGCCACCGTCTTCACCACCAGCGGCTACACGGCGGCCAGCACCAACGCCATCGCCCGCGAGGCGGGCGTCTCACCAGGCACGCTGTACCAGTTCTTCCCGAACAAGGAAGCGATCGCGATCGAGCTGGGCGAGCGGCTCATGCACGAGATGCGCGAGACATACGGCGAGGCGCTCGCACCGGTCGACCCCACGACGCCCCTGGAGGAGGCGGTCGGCTCGGCCGTCGACCGGTTCATCGCCTTCAACTGCGAGCACCCGGTGTTCTTCGCGCTGATGCACGGCCCCGACATCCCCGGCCGCATCACCGAGGAGCACGACGCCCTGCACGCGACCCTGCTCTCCCGGATCGAGGGCCTGCTCTCCTCACTCCTGCCGGACACCCCGCCGGCCGACCTCGCCCGGACCTCACACATGTGCCTGGGCATGTACAAGGCGGGCCTGGAGCTGGTCCTCGCCCACGAGGGCGCCGAGCGCGACGCCTATGTCCAGGAGCTGAAGAACGCCCTGGCCCGCTATCTCGACCCGCTGGTCGGCGAGAGACTCGGGCACGCCGACCCCTCCTGAAGGCCCCCGCCCCTCCTGAAGGCAACCCGCCCCCTCCTGAAGCGGCTCGGCTACCCCCGGAGCGCAGGCCCCGTCACATCCTCGACCCCTCTTGGAGAAATACCCCGTAGGGGTATACCGTGGAGTACGGAGGGCCTCTCGTGGGCCCCTCAGCCCCACATGCCTCGACGAGGAGAACGACATGACCGCCCAGACCGGCACCCCGGGTTCCGTCACCGCCGTCTACAAGGTGAGCGGCATGAGCTGCGGGCACTGCGAGGGTGCCGTATCCGGCGAGATCTCCGAACTCCCCGGCGTCGGCTCGGTGAAGGCCGTCGCCTCGACCGGCGAGGTCACCGTCGTCTCCGAGGCCCCGCTGGACGAGGAGGCCGTCCGCGCGGCGATCGACGAGGCGGGCTTCGAACTGGTCGCCAAGATCTGAGCCGGACATGCCCCGCACCACCGACCAACCGCCGATACCGGGACCGGCCGGCACCGCCGACACGACCGGCGGCACGCCGGCCACCACCGCCGGTACGCCAGGCACGCCTGCCGCTACGCCCGGCCCGCCCGCCGGCACCCACAGCGCCCCCGGCACTCCCACCGCCCCCACCGCCCAAGTAGAGCTCCTCATCGGCGGAATGACCTGCGCCTCCTGCGCGGCCCGCGTCGAGAAGAAGCTCAACCGCATGGACGGCGTCACCGCCACGGTGAACTACGCGACGGAGAAGGCGAAGGTCAGCTACCCCGCGGGCACAGAGGTCGCCGACCTCATCGCCGTGGTGGAGAAGACGGGGTACACCGCCGAGGAGCCCGCTCCCCCGCGGCCCGCGCCGGAGCAGGCCCCGGAAGACCCCGAACCGGTCGCCTACCGCCACCGCTTCACCGTCTCCGCCCTGCTCACCGCCCCCGTCATCCTGCTGTCGATGATCCCGGCCCTGCAGTTCGACAACTGGCAGTGGCTCGCGCTCACCCTCGCCTCGCCGGTCGTCGTCTGGGGCGGACTGCCCTTCCACCGCGCCGCGTTCACGAACGCCCGGCACGGTGCGGCGACCATGGACACGCTGATCTCGATGGGCACGCTGGCGGCGTTCGGCTGGTCGCTGTGGGCGCTGTTCCTCGGTGACGCGGGCATGGCCGGTATGCGCGACGACTTCGAGTTCACCGTCGCGCGCGTGGACGGCGCCTCGCAGATCTATCTCGAAGTCGCCTCCGGGGTGGTCACCTTCATCCTCCTCGGCCGCTATCTGGAGGCCCGTGCCAAGCGGCGCGCGGGAGCGGCTCTGGGGGCCCTGATGGAGCTGGGGGCCAAGGACGTGTCCGTGCTGCGGGACGGCCGTGAGGTCCGGATTCCCGTCGGCCGGCTGGCCGTCGGCGACCGGTTCGTCGTACGGCCCGGCGAGAAGATCGCCACCGACGGCACCGTCGTCGAGGGCTCCTCCGCGGTGGACGCCGCCCTGCTGACCGGCGAGTCCGTGCCGGTGGACGTGGCGGTCGGGGACGCGGTCACCGGCGCGACGGTCAACGCGGGCGGGCGGCTCGTCGTCGAGGCGACCCGGGTCGGCGCCGACACCCAGCTCGCGCGGATGGCGAAGCTGGTGGAGGACGCGCAGAACGGCAAGGCCGAGGTGCAACGGCTCGCCGACCGGATCTCCGCGGTGTTCGTACCCGCGGTCATCGTGCTCGCGGTCGCGACCTTCGGCGCCTGGCTCGGCATCACCGACGACACGGTCGCCGCCTTCACCGCAGCGGTCGCGGTACTGATCATCGCCTGCCCGTGCGCCCTGGGCCTCGCCACGCCCACTGCCCTCATGGTCGGCACGGGACGCGGGGCGCAGCTCGGCATCCTCATCAAGGGCCCCGAGGTGCTGGAGTCCACGCGCCGGGTCGACACCGTCGTCCTGGACAAGACCGGCACGGTCACCACGGGCCGTATGACCCTCCAGAAGGTGTACGTCGCCCTGGGCGCCGACGAGGAGCAGGTGCTGCGGCTCGCGGGCGCCGTGGAGCACGCCTCCGAGCATCCCGTCGCCCGGGCCGTGGCCGCGGGTGCCGAGGAGCGGGTCGGACGGCTGCCGGCGGTCGAGGGGTTCGAGAACGTCCCCGGGCGCGGCGTACGCGCGCGCATGGAGGGCCGTGACGTGGCCGTGGGACGCCTTTTCGAGGCGCTGCCCACCGAGCTTGCCCGGGCCCGGGAAGAGGCCGAGAGAGACGGTCGTACGGCCGTGGTCGTCGGGTGGGACGGGGCGGCACGCGGCGTCCTCGCCGTCGCGGACGCGGTGAAGGAGACCAGTGCCGAGGCGGTGCGCGAGCTACGCGCGCTGGGGCTCACCCCGGTGCTGCTGACCGGGGACAACCGGGCGGTCGCCGAGGCGGTGGCGCAGGCGGTCGGTATCGATCAGGTGATCGCGGAGGTCCTGCCCGAGGACAAGGTCGAGGCCGTACGGCGGCTGCGGCGCGAGGGGCGGTGCGTCGCCATGGTGGGTGACGGCGTCAACGACGCGGCAGCGCTCGCCACCGCCGATCTGGGTCTCGCCATGGGGACGGGCACGGACGCGGCGATCGAGGCGAGCGATCTGACGCTGGTGCGCGGGGATCTGCGGGTGGCCGCGGACGCGATCCGGCTGTCCCGCAGGACGCTGGCCACGATCAAGGGCAACCTGGTGTGGGCCTTCGGGTACAACGTCGCCGCGTTGCCGCTGGCCGCGGCGGGGTTGCTGAACCCGATGATCGCGGGTGCCGCGATGGCCTTTTCGTCCGTGTTCGTGGTGACGAACAGTCTGCGGCTACGGACGTTCCGGTGAATTCGTAGTAAGAACCCCACTGGGCCCCTCTGGAGTCCGACGCCCAGCTCACATAAGCTCTTCACAAGGCTCACGCATCATCCTTACGCTTGGGTCCCGATCGCCATATCGGGGCTCTTGCGCATCTAACGGACATATGCAAGAGACGCAGATCACAGTGATGTGAACGTAACCATCGAAGGGGTTCGAAGGTCTAAGTTGACGATGTCAGACGGCGTCTTGGGGGGCGCCAACTGGCATCTGAGGATGTCTTGGGGGACTTCCTCAGAGTTGCGTTGCCGGGGCACGTACATCGGGAAGCTTTGAGCGGCCCTCCCGACCGTGCGCTGTCCCGGCAGACCGCACACCTATGAGTACGACGAGTTTTGCTCGTTCTGCTCAAACGGCAACACAGAAAGACAGCGATTCAGGCGCTGCTCTCTCAGACGCCCGGCCGGATCCCGTGGGGGGAATCCGCACCGGGACATGGGAAGGCGCCCTGGACGTCGGCCCGTGGGGGGACCGCCGCCAGGGCGCCTTCTTCTATCCGTACGCGGTCGGCGGCTTCCGTCGCCCGTACACATCCGCCGGCCGCACACGCACAAGAGCCCCGCACCCGACCGAAGTCAGGTACGAGGCTCTGACAGCGAGACTCAGCGAGCCTCGACGGGAACGAAGTCGCGCTCGACGACGCCCGTGTAGATCTGGCGCGGGCGGCCGATGCGGGAACCCGGCTCCTTGATCATCTCGTGCCACTGGGCGATCCAGCCCGGCAGGCGGCCGAGGGCGAACAGGACCGTGAACATCTCGGTCGGGAAGCCCATGGCCCGGTAGATCAGGCCGGTGTAGAAGTCGACGTTCGGGTAGAGGCTGCGCGAGACGAAGTAGTCGTCGGAGAGCGCGTGCTCCTCCAGCTTCAGCGCGATGTCCAGCAGCTCGTCGGACTTGCCGAGGGCCGAGAGGACGTCGTGCGCGGCGGCCTTGATGATCTTGGCGCGCGGGTCGAAGTTCTTGTAGACCCGGTGGCCGAAGCCCATCAGGCGGACGCCGTCCTCCTTGTTCTTCACCTTGCGGATGAAGGAGTCGACGTCGCCACCGCTCTCCTGGATGCCCTCCAGCATCTCCAGGACGGACTGGTTGGCACCGCCGTGCAGCGGGCCCCACAGCGCCGAGATGCCGGCCGAGATCGAGGCGAACATGTTGGCCTGCGACGAGCCGACCAGGCGGACCGTCGAGGTCGAACAGTTCTGCTCGTGGTCCGCGTGCAGGATCAGCAGCTTGTCGAGGGCGGCGACGACGACCGGGTCGAGCTCGTACTCCTGCGCCGGGACCGAGAAGGTCATGCGGAGGAAGTTCTCGACGTAGCCGAGGTCGTTGCGCGGGTAGACGAACGGGTGGCCGATCGACTTCTTGTACGCGTACGCCGCGATCGTCGGAAGCTTGGCGAGCAGCCGGATCGTCGAGAGGTTGCGCTGCTTCTCGTCGAACGGGTTGTGGCTGTCCTGGTAGAACGTGGACAGCGCGGAGACGACCGACGACAGCATGGCCATCGGGTGGGCGTCGCGCGGGAAGCCCTTGTAGAAGTTCTTGACGTCCTCGTGCAGCAGGGTGTGCTGCGTGATGTCGTTCTGGAAGGTCGAGAGCTCGTCGACGGTGGGCAGCTCACCGTTGATCAGCAGGTAGGCCACCTCCAGGAAGGTGGAGCGCTCGGCCAGCTGCTCGATCGGGTAGCCGCGGTAGCGGAGGATGCCCGCCTCGCCGTCGAGGTAGGTGACGGCGGATTTGTAGGCGGCGGTGTTGCCGTACCCGCTGTCCAGCGTCACCAGACCGGTCTGGGCGCGGAGTTTGCCGATGTCAAAGCCCTTGTCGCCGACGGTGCTGTCAATCACCGGGTAGGTGTACTCGCCGTCGCCGTACCGCAGTACTACAGAGTTGTCGCTCACGTCTTCCCTCACCGACGTTGTGCCTCATCTTCGAGGTTGCCCTGACTGTCTCTACCCTCCCCCATTCGGCTCAGGAGAGTGCACTCGGGGTCGACCATTGGGCCTATTGGCGGCACTGAGTGCCGCCAACCTGCCATCCTGCCCCCTGTTTTCCCCATCTGGAAGTGCTCTGTGACCTTCACGACTCGTTTGATCGATCATTTTTTTCGATGCCTCACGAATCGCCAGGTCAGGAGGGGGTCCGGTGACGGGCCGGAAGCAGGGTCAGGAGCCCGCGAGCCGGAAGTCGAGCGCCGTGCAGCGCCGTCCCGCCGACACCGTGCGCACCGCCTGGCCGATCGCCTTGCGTGATCCCACGAGCACGACCAGCCGCTTGGCGCGGGTCACCGCGGTATACAGCAGGTTCCGCTGCAGCATCATCCATGCTCCCGTGGTGACGGGGATCACCACGGCGGGATATTCACTTCCCTGCGAGCGGTGAATGGTCACCGCGTAAGCATGCGCAAGTTCGTCCAGTTCATCGAATTCGTACGGCACCTCCTCGTCCTCGTCCGTCAGCACCGTGAGGCGCTGGTCGACCGGGTCGAGCGAGGTGACCACGCCCACGGTGCCGTTGAAGACGCCGTTCTTCCCCTTCTCGTAATTGTTGCGAATCTGGGTGACCTTGTCGCCGACACGGAAGACCCGGCCGCCGAACCGCTTCTCCGCCAGATCGGGCCGCCCGGGCGTGATGGCCTGCTGGAGCAGACCGTTCAGCGTGCCCGCGCCGGCCGGTCCGCGGTGCATGGGGGCCAGCACCTGGATGTCCCGGCGCGGGTCGAGGCCGAATTTGGCCGGAATCCGACGGGCCGCCACGTCCACCGTGAGCCGTCCGGCCTCCTCCGTCTCGTCCTCGACGAAGAGGAAGAAGTCCTTCATGCCGTCGGTGACGGGGTGCTGTCCGGCGTTGATCCGGTGCGCGTTGGTCACCACGCCCGACTGCTGGGCCTGCCGGAACACGCGCGTGAGGCGGACGGCGGGGATGGGGCCGCCGTCGGCGAGCAGGTCCCGCAGGACCTCCCCCGCGCCGACGCTGGGCAGTTGGTCGACGTCCCCGACGAACAGCAGATGGGCGCCCGGCGGTACGGCCTTGACCAGCTTGTTGGCCAGCAGCAGGTCCAGCATGGACGCCTCGTCGACCACCACCAGGTCGGCCTGGAGCGGACGGTCCTTGTCGTAGGCCGCGTCGCCCCCGGGCTTGAGCTCCAGGAGGCGGTGGACGGTGGAGGCCTCGGCTCCGGTCAGCTCGGCCAGGCGCTTGGCGGCGCGGCCGGTGGGGGCGGCGAGCACGACCCTGGCCTTCCTGGCGCGGGCCAGCTCCACGATCGAGCGCACCGTGAAGGACTTGCCGCAGCCCGGGCCGCCGGTGAGGACGGCGACCTTCTCCGTGAGCGCCAGCTTCACGGCGGCCTCCTGCTCCGGGGCGAGGTCCGCGCCCGTACGCCCCTTCAGCCAGCCCAGCGCCTTGTCCCAGACCACGTCGCGGAAGCCCGGCATCCGGTCCTCGTCGGTGCGCAGCAGGCGCAACAGCTGGGCGGAGAGGGAGAGTTCGGCCCGGTGGAAGGGGACGAGGTAGACGGCGGTGACGGGGTCGCCCGAGGCGCCGTCGGGACCGGGGACCTTCTCCCGTACGACACCGGGGTCGCCGCCGTCCTCCGGGACCTGGGCCAGCTCCGCGAGGCACTCGATGACGAGCCCCGTGTCGACCTGAAGGAGCTTCACCGCGTCCGCGATCAGCCGCTCCTCGGGGAGATAGCAGTTGCCCTGGTCGGTGGCCTGCGACAGCGCGTACTGCAGGCCCGCCTTCACACGCTCCGGACTGTCGTGCGGGATGCCGACGGACTGGGCGATCTTGTCGGCGGTGAGGAAGCCGATGCCCCAGACGTCGGCGGCCAGCCGGTAGGGCTGGTTCTTCACGACGGAGATCGAGGCGTCGCCGTACTTCTTGTAGATGCGGACGGCGATGGACGTGGACACCTCGACCGTCTGGAGGAAGAGCATGACCTCCTTGATCGCCTTCTGCTCCTCCCAGGCGTCGGCGATCTTCCTGGTGCGCTTGGGTCCGAGCCCGGGGACCTCGATGAGGCGCTTGGGCTCCTCCTCGATGATCTTCAAGGTGTCCATGCCGAAGTGCTGGGTGATGCGGTCGGCGAAGACCGGGCCGATGCCCTTGACCAGGCCGGAGCCGAGATAGCGGCGGATGCCCTGCACGGTGGCCGGCAGCACGGTCGTGTAGTTCTCGACGGTGAACTGCTTGCCGTACTGCGGGTGGGACCCCCAACGCCCCTCCAGCCGCAGCGACTCGCCCACCTGGGCGCCGAGCAGCGCGCCGACGACCGTGAGCAGATCGCCGCCGCCCCTGCCGGTGTCGACGCGGGCGACCGTGTAGCCGTTCTCCTCGTTGGCGTACGTGATGCGCTCCAGGACGCCTTCGACCACTGCGAGCCGCCGTTCGCCCGTGGCACTCCCCGCCTGATTGGACATGATCCGACGGTACCGGCCGGGTCCGACAACGCGGGCGGCCCGTTGCACACAGCGGCTGTCGGCCTCACCCCGCCTGTGACGTCACGTGGTCGATCACCTTCTGGAAGTCCTCGGTCGGCGAGAACTCCACGAGTTCGCAGTCCTCCAGGGCCACGGGGACATGACCGGGCGCCCAGTAGTACGCCTGACCCGCCTCGTAGTACTCCTCGCCCTCGGCCGTCAGCATCCGCAGCCGGCCCTTCAGCAGGAAGCCCCAGTGCGGGCACTGGCAGGCGTCGCCGTCGAGGCCCTTGAAGGCGGGGCCCATGTCCGTGCCCTCCGGCAGGCTGATGTAGCCGACGGACATGCCGCCGCCCATGGGCTTGGTGCGCACCTCCACGCCGTCGCCGGCGAGGGCGACGGGTACGTCGTCGCGGGTCGCTGCCGTCATGACTCCTCCGTTCCGGCCCGCATGGGCCGCCCGGGGAAACGCCCCCTGTACCTCCAGCCTGGACCGCCCCGGAGCGCGCCGCGACATCACGATCCGGTTTCGGGATGTGGTTGAGGGCTTGATTAACCCCCGTGTAATCGATTCCAATCCTCCATACACGTGGATGTAATCGATTCCACGAACGATCCACAAGGAGGTGGAGCGGCGATGGCGAGCATCAAGGATGTCGCTGCCGAGGCGGGGGTCTCCGTCGCCACGGTCTCGCGTGTCCTGAACGACCATCCGTCGGTCAGCGCCGAGGCACGCACGCGCGTGCTCGCCGCCGTCGAGAGCCTGGGCTACCGCCCGAACGCCGTCGCCCGCTCCCTGCGCACCGACCAGACCCACACCCTCGGTCTGGTCATCAGCGACGTGATGAACCCCTACTTCACCGAACTGGCCCGCTCCGTCGAGGAGGAGGCCCGCGCGCTCGGCTACAGCGTCATCATCGGCAACGCCGACGAGCGGCCCGACCTCCAGGACCACCACGTACGGAACCTGCTGGACCGCCGTATCGACGGCCTGCTCGTCTCCCCCACCGACGGCGGCTCGCCGCTGATGCTGGACGCCGCGCGCGCGGGGACGCCGATGGTCTTCGTGGACCGGTGGATCCCGGGCGTCGACGTGCCGGTGGTGCGCTCGGACGGACGCGGTGCCGTACGGGATCTCGTGGCGCATCTGCACGGGCTCGGGCACCGGCGGCTCGCGATCATCGCGGGGCCGGCGGCGACCACGACCGGACGCGAGCGCGTGGAGGCCTTCCGGGAGGCACTCGGCGCGTACGGCCTCGAACTCCCCGACGTCTACATAGGCCAGGGCGACTTCCAGGCCGAGAGCGGGCGGCGGGTCACCGAGGGCTTCCTCGACCTGCCCGAGCCGCCCGAGGTCGTGTTCGCGGCCGACAACCTGATGGCGCTCGGCGCGCTGGACGCCGTACGCGCGCGTGGGCTGCGCGTACCGGACGACATCGCGCTGGCCGCGTTCGACGACATCCCGTGGTTCGTGCACACCGATCCGCCGATCACCGCCGTCGCCCAGCCGACCGGCGACCTGGGCCGGGCCGCCGTACGCGCCCTGGTCGACCGCATCGAGGGACGGCCCGGCGAGTCCGTCACCCTCCCCGCCCGTCTCGTCGTACGCCGCTCCTGCGGCGAGAACCCCGCCGAGAACCCCGTAACGAACAGGAGCCAGTCGTGAGCAACGCGGACGAGTTGCTGCGCATCGAGGGCATAAGGAAGGCCTTCCCGGGCGTGGTCGCGCTGGACGGTGTCGACTTCGATCTGCGCCGGGGCGAGGTGCATGTGCTGCTCGGTGAGAACGGCGCGGGCAAGAGCACCCTCATCAAGATGCTCTCCGGTGCCTACACGCCCGACGCCGGGCGGATCCTGGTCGGCGGTGAGGAGACGCGCATCCACGGTGCGCAGGACTCCGAGCGCCTCGGGATCGCCACCATCTACCAGGAGTTCAACCTCGTTCCCGACCTCACGGTCGCCGAGAACATCTTCCTGGGGCGCCAGCCGCGCCGGTTCGGGATGATCGACCGGAAGCGGATGGAGGCCGACGCCGAGGTCCTGCTGAAGCGGGTCGGCGTGAACGTGTCGCCACGCGCGCGTGTGCGTGAACTCGGCATCGCGCGCCTGCAGATGGTCGAGATCGCCAAGGCGCTGAGCCTGAACGCGCGCGTGCTGATCATGGACGAGCCGACCGCCGTGCTCACCTCCGAGGAGGTGGAGAAGCTCTTCGCCATCGTGCGCAAGCTGCGCGAGGACGGCGTGGGCATCGTCTTCATCACCCACCACCTGGAGGAGATCGCCGCCCTGGGTGACCGGGTGACGGTCATCCGCGACGGCAAGTCGGTCGGACGGGTCCCCGCCACCACGCCCGAGGACGAGCTCGTACGGCTCATGGTGGGGCGCTCGATCGAGCAGCAGTACCCGCGGGAACGGGCCGAGGCGGGAGCCGCGTTGCTCTCCGTCGAGGGGCTCACCCGCGACGGTGTCTTCCATGACGTCGGCTTCCAGGTGCACGCCGGTGAGGTCGTCGGTATCGCCGGGCTGGTGGGCGCCGGTCGTACCGAGGTCGTGCGGGCGGTCTTCGGGGCCGATCCGTACGACAAGGGGGCCGTGAAGGTCTCCGGGGCGGCTCTGAGGGGCCATGACGTGGTCGCCGCCATGGCGGCCGGCATCGGGCTGATCCCCGAGGACCGCAAGGGCCAGGGCCTGGTGCTGGACGCGTCCGTCGAGGAGAACCTCGGCCTGGTGACGCTGCGTTCGGCCACGCGCGCGGGGCTCGTCGATCTCAAGGGCCAGCGCGAGGCCGCCGCGCGGATCGCGAAGCAGCTCGGCGTGCGGATGGCGGGCCTCGGGCAGCACGTCCGCACCCTGTCCGGCGGCAACCAGCAGAAGGTCGTCATCGGCAAGTGGCTGCTCGCCGACACCAAGGTGCTGATCCTCGACGAGCCCACGCGCGGGATCGACGTCGGCGCCAAGGTCGAGATCTACCAGCTCATCAACGAACTGACGGCGGCCGGTGCCGCCGTCCTCATGATCTCCAGCGATCTGCCCGAGGTCCTCGGTATGAGCGACCGGGTCCTGGTGATGGCCCAGGGCCGGATCGCGGGCGAACTCACGGCCGACGAGGCGACCCAGGACGCCGTGATGGCCCTCGCCGTCAGCAACCCCAGCACGGAAAAGGAGGCCCCCCGTGGCCACTGACACGCTCAAGAGCACGACGGGCGCGAGTGGCGCCTCGGGGCTGCGCCGCCTCCTGCTCGACAACGGCGCGCTCACCGCACTGATCGCCCTGGTCATCGCGATGTCGGCGCTGTCCGGCGACTTCCTGACCGCCGACAACCTCCTCAACGTCGGCGTTCAGGCGGCCGTGACCGCCATCCTCGCCTTCGGCGTGACCTTCGTGATCGTCTCGGCGGGCATCGACCTGTCGGTCGGCTCGGTCGCCGCCCTGTCGGCCACGGTCCTCGCGTGGAGCGCCACGTCGGAAGGCGTCCCGGTCTTCATCGCCGTACTGCTCGCGGTCGCCACCGGCATAGCGTGCGGCCTGGTCAACGGCATCCTGGTCTCGTACGGCAAACTCCCGCCGTTCATCGCGACGCTGGCCATGCTGTCGGTGGCCCGCGGTCTGTCCCTGGTGATCTCGCAGGGCTCCCCCATCGCCTTCCCCGACTCGGTCTCGCACCTCGGTGACACGCTCGGCGGCTGGCTGCCGGTGCCGGTGCTCGTGATGATCGGCATGGGGCTGATCACGGCGTTCGTGCTGGGGCGGACGTACATCGGCCGCTCGATGTACGCGATCGGCGGCAACGAGGAGGCGGCCCGCCTCTCCGGTCTCCGCGTGAAGAAGCAGAAGCTCGCCATCTACGCGTTCTCCGGCCTCTTCGCCGCCGCGGCGGGCATCGTGCTCGCCGCCCGTCTCTCCTCCGCGCAGCCGCAGGCCGCGCAGGGCTACGAGCTCGACGCCATCGCGGCGGTCGTCATCGGCGGCGCCTCGCTGGCCGGCGGCACGGGCAAGGCGTCCGGCACGCTGATCGGCGCGCTGATCCTGGCCGTGCTGCGCAACGGGCTCAACCTGCTGTCCGTGTCCGCCTTCTGGCAGCAGGTCGTCATCGGTGTGGTGATCGCGCTCGCGGTCCTGCTGGACACCGTGCGGCGCAAGGCCGGGGCGACCCCGGTGGCCGCGGGCACCTCGCAGGGCGGCAAGGGCAAGCAGGCGGCGACGTACCTGCTCGCGGCCGTGGTCGCGGCGGCGATCGTCGGCGCCACGTCCCTCCTGCACAGCGGCTCCTCGGAGGCGAAGAGCCAGAAGATCGGCCTCTCCCTGTCGACCCTCAGCAACCCGTTCTTCGTGTCGATCCGGGCCGGGGCGCAGGAGGAGGCGAGGAAGCTGGGCGTCGACCTGACGGTCACGGACGCGCAGAACGACGCCTCGCAGCAGGCCAACCAGCTGCAGAACTTCACCAGCGAGGGCCTCGGCACGATCATCGTCAACCCGGTGGACTCCGACGCGGTGACCCCGGCGGCGAAGGGCGTCAACAAGTCGGACATCCCGCTGGTCGCCGTCGACCGGGCGGTCAACAACGCCACCACCGCCGCGCTCGTCGCCTCCGACAACGTCACCGGCGGCAAGCTCGCCGCCAAGGCGCTCGCCGACAAGCTGGGCGGCAAGGGCACGATCGTGATCCTCCAGGGCCAGGCCGGCACCTCCGCCAGCCGCGAGCGCGGCACCGGCTTCGCCGAGGGCCTGAAGGCCTACCCGGGCATCAAGGTCGTCGCCAAGCAGCCCGCCGACTGGGACCGCACCAAGGGCCTGGACGTCATGACCAACCTGCTGCAGGCCAACCCGGACATCAACGGCGTCTTCGCCGAGAACGACGAGATGGCGCTCGGTGCGATCAAGGCACTCGGCTCCAAGGCCGGCACGTCCGTCCAGGTCATCGGCTTCGACGGAACCGCGGACGGTCTGACGGCCGTCAAGGCGGGCACGCTGTTCGCGTCGGTGGCGCAGCAGCCGACGGAACTCGGCAGGATCGCCGTACAGAACGCGGTGAAGGCCGCCGAGGGCGACGAGGTCGAGAAGTCGGTGATGGTGCCGGTGAAGGTGGTCACGAAGGAGAACGTGGCCGGCTTCACGGGCTGAGACCGACGGACCGACAGACCGGCGGGCGGGTCCCCTGCGGGGCGGGTCCCCTGCGGATGCGCACCGGGGATCCGCCCGCCGTACGTCACCACGGGGACCAGCCGTACTCACTACGGCGACCAATCAGGGGAGCAACCTCATGTATGACTACGACCTCCTGGTCGTAGGGTCGGCCAACGCCGACCTGGTGATCGGTGTCGAGCGCCGGCCGGGTGCCGGCGAGACCGTGCTCGGCTCCGACCTGGCCGTCCACCCGGGCGGCAAGGGCGCGAACCAGGCGGTCGCGGCCGCCCGGCTCGGTGCCCGTACGGCCCTGCTGGCCCGGGTCGGCGACGACGCGCACGGCCGGCTGCTGCTCGACTCGCAGCGGGCGGCCGGCGTCGACACGGTGGGCGTCCTGGTCGGCGGTGCGCCGACCGGCGTCGCGCTGATCACGGTGGACCCGTCCGGGGACAACAGCATCGTGGTGTCGCCGGGGGCCAACGGCAGGCTCACCCCGGCGGACGTCCAGGCCGCCGCGAGCCTCTTCCAGGCGTCACGCGTGGTGTCGGCCCAGCTGGAGATCCCGCTGGAGACGGTCGTGGCGGTCGTACGGAACCTGGCCGACGACAGCCGCTTCGTCCTCAACCCCTCCCCACCGCGCCCCCTGCCGAGCGAGGTGCTGGCGGCCTGCGACCCGCTGATCGTGAACGAGCACGAGGCGAAGGTGATCCTCGGCGACTCCACAGTGGGCGAGACGCCGGAGGAGTGGGCGCGGATCCTGCTCGCCAAGGGGCCCCGCTCGGTGGTGGTGACCCTGGGCGCGGAGGGCGCGCTGGTCGCCTCCGCGGAGGGCGTGACACGGGTTCCTTCCGTGAAGGTGGACGCGGTGGACACGACGGGCGCGGGCGACGCGTTCACGGCCGCGCTGGCCTGGAAGCTGGGGACGGGCTCGTCGCTGGCCGAGGCGGCTGCGTACGCGGCCCGGGTCGGCGCGGCGGCGGTCACGAAGGAGGGCGCGCAGGATTCCTTCCCGACCGCGGCGGAGGTCGAGGCGTCGTGAAGAAGGCCGGAATCCTGAACCGCCATCTCTCCGGCGCCCTCGCCGAGCTCGGCCACGGCGACGGTGTGCTCGTCTGCGACGTGGGCATGCCGATACCCGACGGCCCCGGGGTCGTGGACCTGGCCTTCCGCGCCGGGGTGCCGTCGTTCGCGGTGGTGCTGGAGGGTCTGCTGGCCGAGCTCGTGGTCGAGGGCGCGACGGCGGCGAAGGAGACACGGGATGCCAACCCCGCGGCGGCGGCGCTGCTGGAGGGGGAGTTTCCCGAGCTGGAGCTGGTCACGCACGAGCGGCTGAAGGAGCTGTCGGCCGGGGCGCGGCTGATCGTACGGACCGGGGAGGCGCGGCCGTACGCGAATGTGCTGTTGCGCTGCGGCGTGTTCTTCTGAGGGCCTGGCTGCAGGTGAGGACTGGCTGCAGGAAAGCTTCGAGGGGCCCGGTCCGTCGACCGGGCCCCTCGGGTTTTCCCCTCCTGCCAGGACTCCTCGTGATCCCCCCAGATCCCCCTCCAGAAGTCCTGATGCCAAGTACGACCGGCGAAGTGGGCGGAGGGTTGTACGGCCGCCGCAGATTTTTTTTCACGTCTCCCGAGAGGCGCTCGGCGTGCCGAGAAACTCGTACAGAAGTAGCGTTTCAGACATGTCAGAGGTAGACGCAAACCCCCTCACGTCCCTCCAGGACGACGTGCTCGAAGAGCTCGGCGACGACCGGATCGGGGACATCGCGGGGCTGCTGGGCACGGACGAGGCGGGCGCCCGGCAGATGGTAGGTACGACGGTGGCCGCACTGTCCGGCGAGGCCGAGACGGTCGCGACACCACACGAGGCCCCGCTCACGGGCGTGGCCACACTGGGGGGCTTCGCGACGGGCGGCCTGATGGCCGGGGTGCTGGCCGAGGAGGCCGAGTCGGTCGCCAACGCGGTGGCCCGGCGGACGGGGCTGGCGCCGGAGGCGGTGTCCCGGGTGGTGGGGATGGTGATTCCGGTGGAGCTGGCGGTGCTCACGAAGCGGGCGGGGCGTCGCTGAGCCTCACTGGGAAGACCTTGACGTCACCGCAGGAACGGCCGCCATCCGCCACTCCCGTATGCCTTCACCCAGCGACTGGTAGCCCCTCGCCCCGGCCAACCTCACCCGCCGCTTCCAGCCGCGCGCACACCGCAGCCGTTGTCCGCTGACGTTGCCGTCAAACGGCTGCGGGGCCCCGCCGGAGATCACTCCGACGGGGCCCCTTCCTTCGAGGGATCCGTCGTTCACCAGAAATGCAACCTGGCGATTCTACGCACTCGGCCGCTTTGCAAAGTAAGGCCTTACCACTCTGGCCAATTTGCGCTGGATTGCACGCAGAATTCGGATGCTCGACTCGTCGCTAAATCCCGTGGTCGTCGACCATTCGTACCCCGAACCCGCAAGATCACTAACAAAGACAATCTCTGCGGCCAGCAATACGCGCGCCCAATCAACCGGGGCTACCGGAATACCGTTTCCGAGTGCGGAACGCAGCCTGCCGCATTGGTCGAGCAGATCCTGCATACCTTCGAACCCCATACCAATAGCGAGCTCATCGCCGCATCGAGCCGGACCACCCCATTCCAGGAGTGCGCGCCGCAGCCAGGCGACCTCATCCTCGGTGAGCAGGTCACTCGCCACTATAGGAGTTTCAGGCATTAGTTCAACCCGTCCCAGTAATCGTCAATTGTTCCCGGATCTCGACGGAAGATAGTACCGCCATCTGGATGCATCGGGTCGTGAATCACGATCGTGGACCCATCCTTCCCCTGGTACGCTCTCCGCCCACTACCCAGCGGCTTAGTACGTGCCGGGTTCTGCATCACACCCCGGGCGAGGTCTCCGATATCCTTGGGCGAATGCCCCGGAAAGTCACCGGCATGTTTGCTTCCCGCGTGCCCATTACCGATGTCCGCGGCATCTTCGATGCGCTCCTCGGGGGTACACCATTCGCCGCCTGAATTGTGCACGAGCACTGGCGTGTTGCCCGCCAGCACATAGTACGTGTGCAGGTCAGCGACGGTGAGGTTGTAGGTGCGGACCTTGTCGTCGTACGCGCGGTTCCCGGTGACTACGACGGTGTCGCCCTCGTCCGTGCGCAGGGTCATGCCCGGAGTGAGGGCGCCCGCGGCGATCCAGTTCCGCTCGGACGGGGACCAGAACGGGTGCTCGTGGGTCGCCGTGAGCTTCTTGACACCGTCCTCGGTGGCGATGGACAACTCGTTGAAGTGCTTGTCGGCCTCCGTGACTATGAGGCGGGTGACCTTGCGGGCACCGGTCTCACCGGTCTTCGGATCCGTGGCGAGGACTTTGTCGCCGATCTCGATGTCCTCGATGTCCTCGGTCGAGCCATCGGCCATTTGGACATCGGTGCCCGCGAGGAAGCACTTGCAGTTCGGCTTGGAGCTCGGTTTCGAATCCGGCGCCTCGACGTCCTTGGTCGTCTTCTTGGTGGTGTCCTTCAGCAGCTTCTTGGTGAGCGCCTTGATCCAGCCGCCGAGGTTGAACAGACCCGCCACCTCGGCCGTGTCGTCGCCCGCGTCGTAGGCCTGGGAGTCCTCGTCGACGCCCTTGCCCTCGACGAAGTCGTCGTACATGTCGGTGGCGCCGCCGCAGTCCTCGAACCAGCAGCCGGGGCTGAGTTCGATCAGGGCCTCCAGCCCCGAGATCAGGTTGTGGCCGGCTCCCGCGGCGAAGTCCTTGAAGGACCCCTCGGCTCTCGGATCGGCCGGCTCCGTGTTGTTGCAGAGCCCGTAGTTCCGCTGGACGAGGGGGCAACTGTCGGCGCCCCCACCGGAGGAAGCGGACACGTGGTTGGCGCTGCCCATCGTGGACATGCCGCCGGAGCCGTTGCCGGAGGAGGTGGAGGACCTGCTCTTGATGTAGTTGATGTACGCGATGATCAGTTTGACGAGGGCGATGAACAGTTTGATGAGGGCGAAGAAGAACTTGCCGTCGGGGTCCGCGAAGGTGACCGGGTTGTTGTTGCTGTAGGCGTAGCCGTTGATCTGCTGCGGGTCCTTGAGGTCCGCGACCGGGTCGACGCTGACGAACCGGCCGGTGGTCGGGTCGTACTCCCGTGCTCCCAGGTGGGTGAGACCGGTGGGGTCCTGCACACCGCCGACGAAGCCCCGTTCGCCGACCCACGCGGTGGCGGCCGTGCCCCGGTCCTCGCCGAACGGCTTCATCTGCCGCCGGGTGACCCGCTGCGTGGCCGAGTCGACCTGCACGTTCGCCGTGCCGTTGTGGTCGCCCACCATCCAGGACAGCCCGGCGGTGGTACGCACGGCGACGGTGTCATTGCCGTGGCCGTAGTACCGGGTCGCCGTTACCTTCCCGCTGGCCTTCTCGAGCCGCAGTTCGGTCTCGCCCAGATAGAGGGTGGTGCCGGTGGCGTCGCGGCGAATGAGCCGGTTGCCGTCGGCATCGTTGAGGAACTCGGTGGTGGACTTGTCCGCCTCGGTGACCTTCTCCAGACTGCCCTCGGTGTTGAAGTCGAGGTCCTGGGTCTTGCCGCCGATCGTGCGGGTGTCGGTGTTGCCCGCCTTGTCGTAGGTGAAGCCGGTGGTGGCGGTGACCGTGCCGTCCTTCTTGGTCTCGGTGGAGGCCAGGGCATGCGGACGGGTCTGGTCGGCCGTCTTGTAGGTGTACGAGGTGGTGGCCCCGGACGCATGGTCGGTGACCGTCTTGCGGTTGCCCGCGCTGTCGTACGTGAACGACTGCCAGTACTTGCCGGGACCACCCACGTTGGAAGTGCTGGGCGTGGTGGCGCAGTCGGCGGTGGTCGTCCAGGCGGACTTCAGTCGGCGGTGACCGTCATAGGTGAAGCACTGGCGGTCGGTGGGGCTGGTGGCCTTGTCCTCGATCTCGACCGGGTTCCCGGCAAGGTCGTAGCGGTAATGCACGTCCGCGTCCGTGCCGGTGTGCGTTTCGGACACCACGGTCTGGCGGGCCAGCCGCTTGGTGCCGGTCTCGTACGAGCGGTTGATCTCCGTCCAGTCCGCCGACGACGAGACGCCGAGCGTGGTGCGGATCTGCTCGCCGGCCGGGAGGTAGTCGGTGTTCTGGACGATGCCGGTGAGGCCCTTGAGGGTGTCCGGCATGCGCTGCTCGGTGTAGCCGTACTCCAGGACCTCCTGACCGAGGCCGCCCATGGCGGGGATGGTCCGCTTCTGCGGGGTGCCGTCGAGGTTGTAGGCGTTGGCGATGGTCCAAATGCCATTGGTGCCCGACAGCGCGCCCTCGGTCTTGCTGACCGTGTACTGCTCGTTCAGGACCCGGTACTGCTTGTCGTACTTGGCGTTGGTGCGCGCGTACACGCTGCCGGTCTTGCCTCCGACGTAGCGGATGGCGGAGGTCAGCTGTCCCTTGGCGATGGAGTCGTACGTCCAGCGCGCGAGGTACTTGGAGTCCTCGGGCGCCGGCGCGCCGTTCACCACCGGCACCTTGCCGTCGAGCTTGCCGGTTGCCCGGCCGAGCAGGTCGTAGGTGAAGCCGACCGTCTTCTGCCGGGCGTCGGTGGCCGCGACGACCTGGTCGAGGTCGTTGTACTCGGAGGTGCTTGCGCCCGCGTCGGGGTCGGAGGTGCTGGTCCGGCGGCCCAGGAAGTCGAAGCCGTACGACCAGGTGTTGCCGTCGTCGTCCTTGAAGGAGGTGAGCCGGTCGGCGTGGTCGTAGCCGTAGGTGAGACGGCTGAAGGAACCGGTCGCCTTGTTGCCGTCGTACTCCAGCTTCTCGGTCAGCCGGCCCCGGGCGTCCGTCCTCTCCCGCACCGCCGGTGCGCCAGCCGGCGGCTCGACGGTGGTGGTGTCGCCGTTGTAGGTGTGCGTGGTCCGGGAGAACTCCTTCTCGTTGGTGAGGACCTTCTCGACCGTCGGCCGCCCGGCACCGTCGTACACCGTCTCCGTGCCCGCCGGGGCCGCCGTCAGGAGATCGGCGAGCTTGCCCGAGGGGGCGCTGGTGTCGATGTAGTCGGCCGAGGTGGAGACCGCCAGGCCGCGGGTGTCGTACTTCGTCTCGGTGATCACGCGACCCGTGCCGGACGCTGCGGGCGTCTGGGTCTGGCGCGGTCTGAGCAACGCGTCGTAGATCGCGTACTCGGTGCGGTACGAGGTGCCGTCGTTGTTCAGCGACTTGGTGGCGACCCAGGACGCGTCGGTGTTCTGGACCTTGTACTCGAACTTGTGGTTGGGCGACTGCCCGGACCCGCGGTCACGGTCGGCGAGCCAGACGTCGGTGAGCCGGCCGAAGCTGTCGTACGCCAGCTCCGTGCGGTTGCCGTTCGGGTCGACGGTCGCGGTGCGCACACCCCAGTCGGGCGCGAACTCGGTGGTCGTGGTGTGGTCGAGCGCGTTGGTCTCGGTCAGCTTGGTCAGCGGACCGCCCGCGGCCGGGGTGTACTCGGCGTGGTTGGTGCGGGTGCCCTTGGTGTCCCAGCTGTCGGTGAGCCGGCCCAGGGCGTCGTACTTGGCGGTGGTGACGGTCTGGAGCTGGGCGGTTCCGTCGGCGGTGTAGCCGGTGACCCGCTCCTGCCGGGTCGCGTCTCCCTTCGTCGGCGCCTTGCCGTACGCCTGGCCGTCGTATGACACCCGCAGGTCCGAGATGACGTCGGTCGTCTTCGGGTCGCCGGTCCGCTTCGGGGTGGCGTCGCAGCCGGTGGACACCTTCTCCGCCCGCTTGGGCAGCGACAAGATCCACGCCGACTCGTTGACGGCGTACTCGGTGACGACGCAGTCCTTCTCCCCGGCGGCGTCCGTCTCCTCCTTCAGGGCGAGACCGCTCGTCGGGTCGTACGTCGTCCGCTTGGTCGAGGTCAGCGTGGTGCCGCCGGTGACCGGGGTGCGGGTGACGGCGGAGGCGGTGCGCACCATGTACGCGTTGACCTCGCCGTAGGAGTGCTTGTCCGTGGCGGTGGTACGCGACCAGGGGGTGTTGATGGTGCCGCTGGTCTCGGCGCCGTCCACGCCGTTGTACGTGATCTGCTCGCGCAGTTGGCCGGCGAACTGCTCGGAGTCCGTGACCGCCTTGCCCGTGGAGTCGGTGACCGTCTCCGAGCGGGTGGCGGACTCGGACTGCTTGTCGCCGTCCATGCCCCGGTAGTAGAGCGACGTCGACTTGGAGCGGGTACCGGAGGCCTCACCGGTGGTCGTGGTGACTTTCTGGTAACCGCGCCAGATGCCCCAGGTGCGGTACTTGGCCTGTGTGATGGGCGACTCGTCGTCGTATGCCCACGCTCCCCCGCCGCCGTAGCTGTAATCGGTCTGCTTCAGCGGGGCGCCACCGTACGGGTCCGACTCGGTGACCTGGGTGACGACGTACTTGTGGAAGAAGTCGGTGCGCGGCTTGGGGTCGGTGCCCGGCGTCGGGTTGGACGGCGGGATCCACTTGACCGGGTAACAGCGGCGCGTGTTCTTGTCCAGCTCGGACGGCACGTCCGACCCGGCGACGCAGTCCTCCTTGGAGTAGTTGACGGTGAGCTTGGATCCGGTCTCCGAAGTGACCGTACGCACCCGCCACTTGATGTAGGGGGCCACGTCGTCCCCGGTCCTGTCGACCCGGTTGTGCAGCTGGATGCCGCTGAACGTCACCGAGGGCAGTGAGGCGTCGGTGCCCGCCTTGCCGGTGCGCTTGATGGAGTCCAGCCACAGCCCGGCGTCCGAGCCGTCGCCCGGATCGGGGAAGGACTGGTCGAGGTGCCAGGCGTTGACCGCGCGGTAGTCACTGTCCGCGCTGCCGGAGCCGTCGTGCACCTGTGTGGTGACGTCGGTGAGCCGCTTTCGGGTGAAGAACGACGGGCTGGGCTGGTCGGTGCACGGCTTGTCGGCCGCGCAGATCTGGTCGAACGGCACGTCCGGCCAGGCATTGCGGTTGGACGAGGTCAGCGAACCGCAGCTCTCACCACCGGAGACCGGCAGACAGCGCTCGGCGACCGTGAACTTCACCCGGGCCGCGGCGGGCTGGGTGGTGGAGAAGATCGTGTCGGTGCGCTGCCCGTAGTCGATGCGCTTGAGCCAGCCGCCGCGCGTGTACGCGGTGCCGTTGCCCGTGGTGCCGTTCTTGGCGTAGTGGTTGAGCTCCTTGTCGTACCAGTACGTCATGACGTTGCCGTGCGGGTCCACGACGTAGTCGAGGTTCCATCGCCAGGCCTGGTTCTTGGCGCGGCCCGAGAAGGCGTCCCCGGAGGAGTAGCCGGGCTCGCCGGAATCATCACCGAAGACCGGGAGAGTCCACACCGAGTTGGTCTCGGCCTTGCCCGAACTCCAGCCCGGCAGGCGGTTCTTGCCGAACACGTACTGGGTGCCGTCGGTCGCGGTGACCGTCCAGAACTCGCCCTTGTCCTTGTCGTCGCCGTCGTCGCCGTTGACGGCGCCGGTGTCATGGACGATCCGCTCGCCGTCGTCGCTCTTGGGCCGCCACTTGCCGTCGGTGCCCTTCACCAGGGGCGTCGACTTGCCGTTGAGGACGAGGGAGGCGTTGTCCTCCTTCCAGCACTGGTCGTACTTCTTGTCCTGCCCGTCGTCCTCACAACTGCCGTACGCCCGCTCGACGTACGAGGTCGACAGGTCGAAGCCCTCGCCGATCCAGGACGGCTGCGCGCTGGTGGAGGAGGTACGGCCGTCCACGCTCTGTGCGGAGTATCCGATGGAGAGGTTGGGTGCCGGACCCGCCGGGGCGGGCGGGGTCTCCAGCGGGTAGTTCCAGGTGAAGTCACCGTTGGAGCCACCGGCCTGCCAAGTGGAGGAGGCCGCCAGCGGGGTGGCCTCGTAGGTGCCTTGATCGGAACCGGCCGCGGCGGACAGCGCCATCACCATGGCTGCGGGCGCGGCCTGCGGCGCCTTGGTCTTGCCGGATCCGGCCTTCGGGGCGGTGAGCTGCGCGGTTACGGTCTCGGCCTCGCCGTCGTTCTTCGACGCCACCGGAGTCGTCCTGCGGCACTCCGCCTTCTCGGGCGTGGTCAGCGCACACGCGGCCATCCGCACGAGCCGCAGCCGCGAGGACCAGTTGCCGCTGTAGGCGTCGGCGAAGGAGCTGTAGTCGACGGTGGTGGTGGCCTTCGTGCCCGGGGTCGCGGACACGGTGAAGACGAGGCCGTCGATGCCGAGGCGGTCCGTGGTGCGGCGGTCGACGACCCGCACCTTCGGTGGGGCTGTGGCCGTCCGCGCCGACAGGGCCGCCTTTGTCTTCGGCAGCTGAACCTTCACGGCCGACGCGGTCGGCCACTTCACCTTCGCACGTGCCTTGGCGAGGGTCTTCTTCGCGGCGGCCACCGTCGGGTCCTTGACCTGGGTGACCTTGGGGTCGTAGGGCTGGGCCTTGCCGTACTTGGCCTTCGGCAGGGCGGTGTGGTCGCGGTCGGTGTCGGCCGCCCGCGCCGGTGCGGCGCTCAGCAGCGTGGCGACGACCGCCGAGGACACGGGCAGCGCGACGGCGGCCAGTCGGCGCCGGCTCGCTCTGCTCCATGCCCAGCTTTTGGGCAGCAGTGAGCTGTTCCTGGACAACACGTGGGGGGTTCTCCCGGTTGAAGAGGAATGAGACAGGTTTGCGGGGCGGGCGTGCCGGACCTGAGACGGCCCGGCACGCCGCACCGAGGAAGTGAGCGGCGGTTACTCGATCGGCACCGGCGGCTCGTCCACCGTCGCAAGCCGGGTGATCTCGGCCTCGGAGAGGACACCTGCGTACACGCGCAGGTCGTCCAGCTGGCCGGCCAGGAAGTTGCCCCACTCGCCGTTGTCGTGGCGGCGGGCCATGCCGGCGACCATCGTGCCGGTGGACTGGAAGCCCTCCTCGCTGAGAACGCCCTCCTCGTCACCCTGCCGCTGGCCGGAGACGTACAGCTTGATCGACCGGTCCACCGAGTCGAAGACGGCGGTGACATGCACCCAGCCGCTCGGCGCGTTCACCTCGTCCGACACCACCATGGCGGCGGGTCCGTCGAGGGCGTCCGTCTCATAGCGGCCGAAGTTCCAGTCACCGACGGACTGGCCCGCCTCCTGCCGGTACCAGAGGCGGAAGGAGTTCCGCTCGGCGCCCGGGTGGGCGAGCACGGTGGGCGAGTATGCCTTGGTGGTGTCGTCGAGCGTGCCGTCACCGATGTTCACCCAGCCCGCGAGCGTGTAGCTGCCGGACTGGTCCAGCTCGACCGTGGCGACACCACGGGCCTCCTTCGCCGCGTCGAGGGCGAGGACGGTGCCGTGGGCGGGGTCGTCGGTCGGGGTGAGGGTCGCGCCCTCTCGGAGGGACATGGTGTTGCCCCGGCCGGTGACGTCCGCCGTCGTCGTACCGGAGGCCTCGTCGAACACCCAGTTGGCGATCAGCGCGGGCTCGGGCTGTCCGGTGGCAGGGTTCTCGGCGTTGGCGATCGCCCACATCTCGTTGTCGAAGACGACCCGGTTCCACACCTGGACGTGGTCGAGATCACCGGCGAACCAGGATCCGTAGGTGCCGTTGGACTTCATCCGGCCGACGTCGAAGACGCCCTTCGCCGCCCACGGGGTCGTGAACTCCGTGGTCGCCTGCAGCTGCCCGTTGACGTACAGCCGGATCTGCTTCTTGTTGTGGTCGTACACACCCATCAGATGCGTCCAGGCACCCAGCACCGGCGGCTTCTTGGAGATCGCCCGCGTGATCCCGGTGTCGTCTGCGTCGGCCGCGTACCGGTTGAAGATCCAGCGGTCGTACGACGACGAGTAGTACAGCTGGAAGGCGCCCACCCGTGTGCCGCCCTGCGAGGCCAGGGTGGAGACCTGGTCCCTCGCGGTGAGCCGCGCCCAGCCGCCGACGGCGAAGCTGTTGGTGGTGTCCAGCACGGAGGACGCCGTGAAACCCGCGCCGCTCGTGCCGTTGGCGGTCACACCGCCGCCGAGGCGAGCCTTGTCCGTCCAGGCCGTCCCCGTGAGCGTCAGCGGCCGGTTCTTGCCGGAGGAGTCCGCGGCGGTCGTACCGCTGCGGTCGTCGAACTTCCAGTTCCCCACCGGATCCGACCCCTTGGCCACCCGGAACAGGTAGTCGTAGTGCGGGCTGGCGTTCCCCGCACCGTCGTACGTCTGCACCCGCAGCGTGTTGGTCAGCCGCTTGTCGGGAGCGGCCTCGATCTCGTACGTCGGCGTATTGGCCGTGAACGTCTTGCTGCCGAGCTTGACCCCGTTCAGCCACCAGTCGTAGCGGCGTACGTCGGCCGCGCCGCCCTCGACCTTGAAGCCGGCGGTCATACCGACACTGCCCTGCTCCGGGTCGGCGGGCACACAGGTGTCGCCCGCGCACTCCTTGTAGACGGTCGAGGAGACCTTGGGCGCCGGCGGCCCCTTGGAGTCCACCTTGAAGTAGCAGTAGCTCGACCAGGGCCCGAACAGGGAGTGGGTGTCCCCCTTCCAGGAGTACTTGTACTCGGTACGGGCCCTGAACTTGTACGTGACGTTCTGGTCCAGCGCCGCCGAGGCCGCCGTACCGGCCGTACCGCTGTCGGTCCACGCTGACGGCTTCAGCGTGGTCGCCGTCGTACTGCTCCCCTTGTACAGCTCGAAGTTGGGGCGCAGCGAGGCATTGGAGGCGTCACTCGACGTGGGCGTGGCCGTGAACCGGGGTGTGGTGTCGCGGATCTGCGCCGGGGCGGAGGAGGCCGAGCAGGACACCTTCGGGTCGGACATCTTCACCGACGAGGGCTTGCTGTTCGGCGGGGTCACATAGGTGATCGACAGCCGCGGCTTGCGCGAGGGCGTGGCCTCCGGGTCCAGCGGCGACATGAACTGCTTCCACGCGATCGGATCACCCTCGTCGGCCCGCAGCCCGACCGTGGTCACCGTGTCCTTTGCCTTCGCGGTGTGCGCCACGGCCGAGGTCGCGTCGAACTCGATGTCCCCGTCCGGGCAGTCCACGGAGTGCCCCTTGGCCGCCGAGACGGTGTCGACCTTCGTGTACCACTTCAGCCGCTTGCCATCCTGCGAGTTCCATGTGGTGGACGAGGAGATCTGGCTGGTCCGATACAGGTCGACGTTGTGCTTGACGCAGTTCGCCGACCAGATGGCGTACGGCGTGAAGGTAGCGTTGAGGATCTTCTTCCCGGCCACCCGGCGGGTGTCGAACTGGAACAGCGACCGCGACTTCTTGTCATCCACGAACGCGTCGAAACCCACCCCGAGCGCGTGCTTCGTCTTCCAGAAGCTGGTGCCGGGAGAGTTGGACCACAGCGTGGTCCAGCCGGTCAGGCTCGCCTTGACGGCGGGCGGGTCGAGGACGACCGGGTACGAGGTGGCCTCGTCTGCGAGGAAACCCTGGTCCGGGACGATGGAGAAACTGTCGCCGGTGACATCGGTGTCCATGACAGCGGTACGGGACATGGCCCCGGCGCTGAGGGTGTCGGCGACGGCTTCGACGGAGGCTGAGCTGAGCGCGGCCTTTTTGACGGAGGCGTTCGCTGTGGTCGCGGTGGTCGTCCCCGCGTCCCACATCAGGGCGGAGCCGCTGGAGACGACGGCGTACCCCGAGGAGTCCACGAACGAGGCGGCACCGGAGTCGTCCGTACGCACGGACAGCCCCTTGGCCTTGACAGGGAAACTCACCTTCTTCAGAGCCGGATTGGCGGCGGCCTCACGGCTGTGCACCACCAGGTGATACGTGAACCCGTCCGCGTGCGCCTGAACCGCCAGGTCCACCTCGGGCAACACCGACCGGTACACGGCGGCCGCCCCGTCGACCTCCGGCTCGGGCAACGGCCAGGGAGACGACACGGCGTACTCCTTGCCGCCGCTCACGATCCGGGCCAGCGGTTCACCGGAGCCGCCGCCGGAGAACCGGATGTCCTCGGCCGCGCGAGGCGCGAGCCCGCCGTCGGGCCGAGCAACGAGTGTGGTGTCGACGCCGGTCCACTTTCCGTCCTTGAGCACACGCTCGGGCGAGGTGACGGACTCGGCGGTGAAGGTCCCATCGGGATTGGCGAGCACACGACTGGTACCCGAGGTCAACTCCCCGACCTCGACGGCCTTCCCTGTGGCGACCGCCCGCTCGGACGCCCGCTCCTCGGCCGTGGCGGCCGGAAGCCCGTCGTCCTCCCAGAACTCCTTGCCCCGCGCCGCCTCATCGGCGGCAGGCCCCGAACTCCCCGTATCCGTCTCACCGTCCATCGCCCGCACCGGCACGGCCTGTAGGCCACCGGCCAACACGAGCACGGCCGAGGCGACGGTCATCGCCCCACGCACGGCACGACTGCGACAACTTGGCCGCACCCTTCCCCCATTTTTTATTTTTTTACTACTCGGTCGAAGGGAGAGTAACCAGTGACCCTCCCTTGACCAAGGGAGTTTCACGAGGCACATCTCACACTTCCGCCACAGCCACCCCACGGTTCACCCACTGCAAGACCACATCAACTGCACATCGCGCGAGTTGCCTCAGCGACGCCGACCCGCCCCCACAGTTCACGCAAAGCGGCGTTCACCGCAGCGGGCTGCTGGGTGTGCGGGTAGTAGCCGGGCACGCGCAGCAGTCGGGCGCCGACGGTGTCGGTCACGGCCTCGGCGCAGGCGATCAGCGGTTCGCCCGCGTACGTGCGGTACAGCTCCGGCGCGTCCTGCCAGGTCCCGCAGATCACCAGCGTCGGCCACGGAGCGTCCCGCAACGGTTCCAACGGCACCTCCGCTTCCCACACCGGCCGTTCGCGCATCGAGGTGGCCACGGCGCGCAGGCGCTCCGGGGTCGGCTCGGGCATGGCCATCCCGAGGCCCTCCGTGGACGCGCGCAGGTACTGCTCCGGGGTGACCGAATCCGGCACACCGGCACTGTCTCGTACCCGCTCCAGCATCGCCTTGACCACCGGGTGGCCGGCGGCCGCGGAGAACGCGGCAGGCTGGATCAGGGTGAGGGAGCGTACGAGGTCGGGGCGGCGCCCGGCGGCGAGCATGGCCGCCAGGCCGCCGTTGCCGTGGCCGACCAGGTGGGCGCCGCCGTCCTGCCGGGCCAGCAGCTCCACCAGGTCGTCGGCGTCGGTCTCGAAGTCGCTGCGCTCGGTGTCGGGGCTGCCGCCGTAGCCGCGCCGGTCCGCCAGGAGCAGGCGGTAGTTGTCGGCCAGTGGTCGCTGGGCCGCGAACCCGTACGCCTCGTCACTGCCCCACGTGAAGATGTTGTGCGCGAAGACGGAGGGAACTCCCTCGCCGCCGGTCTCATCCCACACCGTCACATGGAGGGTCGTCATCAGCGATCTTCCTTTCCCGTTTCCGTTCCCGTTCCCGTTCCCAGTCCTGGTCCAGCGGCGTCCAGCCGTGCCCCTCTACTCTCCGCTCTACTCTCCGCGACCCGTTTGACGTCCACCAAGGGATCTCTGAGACAACCGGCGACGTACCGCGCTTCGGAACTCCCGGCAATGGCGTTCGATGTGGCAGCGTGGGACAAGGCAGGCGGCGAGGCCGAGGAAGGCTTCGCGCCATACGGCCCCAACGACACCTGCCCCACCCCGGATCGGACGGGGTGGGGCAGGTTTCTTCACCAGGGGTCAGCCGACGACAACCGCGATCGACTTGGACACCGCCTTGCCGTCCTTGACGCGCAGCACCTCGCGGCCCTTCTCCTGCAGCTTGCTGCTGAGCTTGTAGGCGGCCTTGTTGACCTTCGCGGTCGCGGGCAGGGACACCCACTTGGTTCCGTGCTTCACCTGGAGCGTGACCGTGCTGCCGTCCTTGAGGCCGGCGGTCTTGCCCGTGAAGGTGACGGGGTCGCCGAGCTTCACCTTGGTGGAGCTCGCCTTCACGGTGATGCTGGACACCGGGGCGGCGGGCGCGGCGACAGCGGCGGAAGCGCCGCCGGCGATGAGCACGGCGGAGAGCGCGGCGACGGTTGCTACACGCTTGTTCACAGGAAACTCCTTGGCTTTTCTGGATTTCAGAGAAGACTCACAGAATCGCTTCCCTAATCCATCTCTCAGCTTCCTCTCATGGCGAGAGGAGCCCATTCAGCCGCGCGCTCGAGCGTTCGCTCTCCCTTGCGGTGGGCCCGATCATAAGCACATGACCTGGGGGTACGCGGTTCCCGACGGTTTCGAAAAGTAAAACTCGACAGCAAAATCACAGGGATTTGCACTCCCTTTGCAGGGTCTATCTGCGGTTATTAGCGAGGGCTGTGCAAAGGGAACTCTCACAAACCTGATCCGGACATGGAACTGCCCCGCCCGGACAAAATCGCCGATGCGGGGCAGATCGCGCGGATCGCCGAGGCTACCGCCGGTTACCGGATGACGTGCTCCATGAACCGCGACGCCGTCTCCGCGAGGACCTCGCGCCCGTCCCGCGCCCACAGCCCGTCGTTGAACAGCTCGACCTCGATGGCGCCGGTGTAGCCCGCCGCCTCCACGTACCCCTTCCACTCCCGCATGTCGATCGCACCGTCCCCGATCTGACCGCGCCCGGTGAGCACGCCCTCGGGCAAGGGGGTCGTCCAGTCGGCGAGCTGGAAGGTATGGATACGGCCGCCTGCCCCCGCGCGGGCGATCTGCTCGGGCGCGGTGTCGTCCCACCAGATGTGGTACGTGTCCACCGTGACGCCGACCTGCTGGGCCGGGAAGCGTTCCGCGAGGTCCAGGGCCTGGGCCAGGGTCGACACCACGCACCGGTCGGAGGCGTACATCGGGTGCAGCGGCTCGATGGCCAGCTTCACCCCGCGCTCCTCGGCGTACGGGCCCAGCTCGCCCAGCGCGTCGGCGATCCGCTCCCGCGCGCCGTGCAGGTCCCTGGAGCCGGCGGGCAGGCCGCCGGACACCAGCACCAGTACGTCCGTGCCCAGCGTCGCTGCCTCGTCGACGGCCCGGCGGTTGTCGTCCAGCGCCTTCGCCCGCTCGTCCGGGTCGATCGCGGTGAAGAAGCCGCCGCGGCAGAGGGTGGTGACCGTCAGGCCCGCGTCACGGACCAGCTTGGCCGTCGCCTCCAGGCCGTACGACTCGACGGGTTCGCGCCACAGGCCGACGTTGCCGATGCCCAACCGGCCGCATTCCTCGACCAGTTCGGGCATCGACAGCTGCTTGACGGTCATCTGGTTGATGGAGAAACGGGCGAGATCGGCGGGATCCGTGGCGCTCACTGGGCGACTCCGTACAGCGACAGCAGGTTCTTCATCCGCTCCTCGGCCAGCTTCGGGTCCGGGAACAGGCCCAGTCCGTCGGCGAGTTCGTAGGCGCGGGCGAAGTGCGGGAGGGAGCGGGCCGACTGCAGGCCGCCGACCATGGTGAAGTGCGACTGGTGGCCGGCCAGCCAGGCCAGGAAGACCACGCCCGTCTTGTAGAAGCGGGTGGGGGTCTGGAAGAGGTGGCGGGACAGTTCGACGGTCGGGTCCAGCAGCTCCCGGAACCCGGCCACGTTCCCCGTGTCCAGCACCCGGACCGCCTCCGCCGCCAGCGGCCCCAGCGGGTCGAAGATGCCGAGCAGGGCGTGGCTGAAACCCTTCTCGTCGCCGGCGATCAGCTCGGGGTAGTTGAAGTCGTCGCCCGTGTAGCAGCGCACACCCTGCGGGAGGCGTCGGCGGATGTCGATCTCCCGCTGAGCGTCCAGCAGCGACACCTTGATGCCGTCGACCTTGTCAGGGTGCGCGGCGATGACCTCCAGGAAGGTGTCCGTGGCCGCGTCCAGGTCGCTCGACCCCCAGTAGCCCTCCAGGGCCGGGTCGAACATCGGGCCCAGCCAGTGCAGGATCACCGGCTCGGCGGACTGGCGCAGGAGGTGGCCGTAGACCTCCAGGTAGTCCTCGGGGCCGGAGGCGGCCGCGGCCAGCGCCCGCGAGGCCATCAGGATGGCCTGCGCGCCGGACTCCTCCACGAGGGCGAGCTGCTCCTCGTAGGCCGCCCGGACCTCCACGAGAGACCCGGCGGTGATCTGGTCGGTGCCGACACCGCAGGCGATCAGCCCGCCGACCGACTTGGCCTCGGCGGCGCTACGGCGGATCAGCTCGGCCGCGCCCGCCCAGTCCAGGCCCATCCCGCGCTGGGCGGTGTCCATCGCCTCGGCGACACCGAGCCCGTGCGACCACAGGTGGCGGCGGAAGGCGAGGGTGGCGTCCCAGTCGACGGCGGCGGGCGAGTCGGGCGACACGTCGGCGTACGGGTCGGCGACGACGTGCGCCGCGGAGTAGACCGTACGGGAGCTGAAGGGCGCGCCCGGAGTGACGGCCAGGGGTTCCGGGCGGGGGTCGTATGCCCTCAACCCGCCCTTGAAGTCGGGGAGTTGGATGGTCACAGCGCGATCTCCGGCACGTCGAGACGGCGGCCCTCGGCCGAGGACTTCAGGCCCAGCTCGGCGAGCTGGACGCCGCGGGCGCCGGCGAGGAGGTCCCAGTGGTAGGGGGCGTCGGCGTAGACGTGCTTGAGGAACAGCTCCCACTGGGCCTTGAAGCCGTTGTCGAAGTCGGCGTTGTCCGGGACCTCCTGCCACTGGTCGCGGAAGGAGTAGGTGGCCGGGATGTCCGGGTTCCAGACCGGCTTGGGGGTGAGGGAACGGTGCTGGACGCGGCAGTTGCGCAGACCTGCGACCGCGGACCCTTCCGTCCCGTCGACCTGGAACTCCACCAGCTCGTCGCGGTTGACGCGCACGGCCCAGCTGGAGTTGATCTGGGCGATGGCGCCGCCGTCGAGCTCGAAGATGCCGTAGGCGGCGTCGTCGGCGGTGGCGTCGTAGGGCTTGTCGTCCTCGTCCCAGCGCTGCGGGATGTGGGTGGTGGCGATGGCCTGGACGGACTTCACCCGGCCGAAGAGCTCGTGGAGGACGTACTCCCAGTGCGGGAACATGTCGACGACGATGCCGCCGCCGTCCTCGGAGCGGTAGTTCCAGGAGGGGCGCTGGGCGCTCTGCCAGTCGCCCTCGAAGACCCAGTAGCCGAACTCGCCGCGGATGGAGAGGATCCGTCCGAAGAAGCCCCCGTCGATGAGCCGCTTCAGCTTCAGCAGCCCCGGCAGGAAGAGCTTGTCCTGGACGACGCCGTGCTTGATGCCGGCCTCGTTGGCCAGGCGCGCGAGCTCCAGGGCGCCCTCCAGACCGGTGGCCGTGGGCTTCTCGGTGTAGATGTGCTTGCCGGCGGCGATCGCCTTCTTGATCGCCTCCTCACGGGCGGAGGTGACCTGGGCGTCGAAGTAGATCTCGACGGTCGGGTCGGCGAGGACCGCGTCGACGTCGGTCGAGATGTTCTCCGGGTCCAGGCCGTGCTGCTCGGCGAGCGCCTTCAGCGCGTGCTCGCGGCGGCCGACCAGGATCGGCTCGGGCCACAGCACGGTGCCGTCGCCGAGGTCGAGTCCGCCCTGCTCGCGGAGGGCCAGGATGGAGCGGACCAGGTGCTGGCGGTAGCCCATGCGCCCCGTCACACCGTTCATGGCGATACGCACCGTCTTGCGTGTCACGTCGTTCCCTTCGTACGCGGGGTCTGCGCCGCGTACGCCCCTGTCTTTCAACTGGCGAGCGTCACAGCAAGCGCTTTCTATGTCATTAGAAGCTAGCCTCTGAACAGCGGTCTGGACAAGACCGTGACCAGCCTGAGTTGTTCGAGGGGACGAACAACAGGGGTTATTGGCCGTATGGTCTGCTCGGCACACACGGAACCGTGGGCGTGGGCGGCCTGTCTACGTGGGCGTAAGGCTGTCTGTGAGTACGTGGGCGCGAGCCTGCCTGTGAGTACCTGGGCGCGAGCCCGTGTGAGTACGTGGGCGCGAGCCTGTCCGTGAGCACGTAACGAGGTGTACGACGAGATGCACGACCGGAGGACGACGAGATGACGGTGACCCTGGCGGACGTGGCGGCCCGCGCCCAGGTCTCCCCCGCGACGGTGTCGCGCGTACTGAACGGGAACTACCCCGTGGCCGCCACCACCCGTGAGCGGGTGCTGCGGGCGGTCGACGAGCTGGACTACGTGCTGAACGGGCCGGCGAGTGCGCTCGCCGCGGCCACGTCCGACCTGGTCGGCATCCTGGTCAACGACATCGCCGACCCCTTCTTCGGGATCATGGCGAGCGCCATCCAGTTGGAGATCGGCGGGCCGGGCGGCCGCGCGGGCGGTGAGCGGCTGGCGGTGGTCTGCAACACGGGCGGCTCGCCGGAGCGGGAGCTGACGTATCTCACCCTGCTGCAGCGGCAGCGGGCCGCGGCGGTCGTGCTGACCGGCGGCGCCGTGGAGGACGCGCCGCACGCCGCGGCGGTGGCCGCGAAGCTCCGCAAGCTGGCGGACGCCGGTACGAAGGTGGTGCTCTGCGGACGGCCGCCGGCGCCGGACACGGGCGCGATCGCGCTGACCTTCGACAACCGCGGGGGCGGCCGTGAGCTGACCGAGCACCTCATCGGGCTCGGGCATCGACGGCTTGGCTACATCGCGGGCCCTCAGGAGCGCACGACGACCCGCCACCGCCTGGAGGGCCACCGCGCCGCACTGGAGGCACACGGCATCGAGGAGGACCCCCGGTGGTCGGTGTACGGGCGCTATGACCGGCAGTCGGGCTACGAGGCCACCCTGGAGCTGCTGCGCCGGGATCCGTCCCTGACGGCCGTGGTCGCGGCGAACGACTCCGTCGCGCTAGGCGCGTGCGCGGCCCTGCGGGACTCCGGGCTGCGGATTCCGGACGACGTTTCGGTGGCGGGCTTCGACGACCTTCCGTTCAGCATCGACGCGGTGCCTTCCCTTACGACGGTGAGGTTGCCGTTGGCGGAGGCGGGGGCGCGGGCCGGGCGGATCGCCATGGGGCGGGAGGATGCGCCGCCTGGGGGGATCGCGACGATTCGGGGGGAGTTGATGGTTCGGGGGTCTTCTGGGGGGCCTCGCGTTTCCTGAGGCGTGAGGCGGGCCGGGTATCGCTTGCTTCCGAGGAAGGTGTGCGGTGCCGGGGCGTGATCTTCGTTCATCAGTACGGCTGTTGTGCTGCCACACCGGCACGCACCCGCCGAATCCCTGGCTCCGCATCACCGAGTTCATCAGCGTCTCTGATCAGCCAAGCGATCCCACGCAGGAAGTAGGTCCTGGGCAGGTTCTGCCCACCATGGAGGGGAAGCGTGGGCGTGCAGGTGGAAGCCCGCTCCCAGTGCAGCTCCTCGTGGCCAATGTCGGCAGGTGGCGGGTGTGCTGATCGTCGTCACGCCCTGGTGCCGGTGGGCTGCGCGGGGCAGCCCGGTCCGGCCCGTGTGGGCGTGTCCCTCCGGACGCTTGCCCGCCGTGCCGCAGTGGTCGGCGGGGGAGGGTGCCCTGCGTCGCCTGGGCGCGGGGCGTGAGGGACGAGGCCGGGTGGGTCCGGTCTTCGACCGGTCCCGGCCGGTCTTCGTGGTGGTCGGAGTGACCACAGCTTGAACTTCGAGCGTGTCGACCACCGAGCGGATGACCATGGCGCCGGTGGCGCGGTCAGTCACGGTCTGCGTCTGGTGTGTTAGGCCACGTGCCGCGATGCGCTGCCACGCGCCGGTGTCGCGGTCGCCTTGCCAGCGACAGGAGCCGCAGATGGCCCACTTCCAGCCGGGTGTGGTGGGTCGGTCGGGAGATCTGCTGTGCCGCAGCGGGAACATGCACTGGGGGCAGTGCTTCGAGGTGTTCCGAGCCGGGACCATCACCACGGCGATGCCAACCTCTGCGGCCAGGTGGCGCATCAGGTACACGATCTGCCCGCGAACCTGCTGAGACAGGCGGGTGTTCATCGTGCGCCCCATACCCTTGGCCTCCATCGACCGCAGGTCTTCGACATAGATCACAGTCACGGAGGCAGCGATGGCCTGGTCGACGGCCCAGCGGGCAGCGGCCCGGGCCAAGGCGTCGTTGAGGTGGGAGCGGCGGTTGGAGACATGCCGGATCTCATCGTCGAGCACCTCGCGCTTCGCGGTCAGAGCGTGCTGATCGTCTCCTGCGATGAGCCGCTGGTACTGGTCGAATTTGGCGTGCAGGTACTCGCTCTCACGCCGCAGGCGGTGCTGTTTGGCGAGGATACCGGCGGCACGGAACATCCCCCCGCTGCCGAGAGCCGTGATCACGCCATTGTCCCCGAGCCGGATAACACCCGCGCTGAGCAGGGTGTTCAGGCCCCAGTCCACGCCTAGCGCGATCGTGTGCCCGGTGCGGGCTGTCTTCGGTACGGCGTAGGTGCATGCAATATCTGCCAGCACCCGGCCGTGGTGGATGCGTAGGGTGGGCAGGTGAAGGACCGCATCCGCCGGGATCGTTGGCGGCAGCGTGATAGGGCAGGCGACCCACGTCCACTCCCCGTAGGAGCACGGATCGGCGCGGGTAGGCAGCTGCAACCGCAGCAGCGCCCGGCCCGGCCCGGTCTCATGCCGTTCGATGGTGGCCTGCTGGCTGTCGCACGCCGACAGCAGCAGCATCCGCGCGACACGGGGCTTCGACTCCAGTTCGAATAAATCGGCCGGGAGCCGCCCGCGCCGTCGCTCGAAGGCGGCGGCCTGCCGGGTACGGGACTTGATCACGCTGGACGGCAGAGACCACCCGCCCGGAACCGCCTCGCGCACCGCATCCCACTCCTCAGCAGTGCGCCTGGCCGGATCGGCAGGCCACGTGGCGAGAACACCGGCGGTCAGGTCGGCCCGCCACTTCGCCGACCGCAGCGCCCGCCCGGCCGCCTCCTGTGCCATGCGAACAATTCGGTCGTTGACCTTCACAGCTTCGGGCGCGTTCACGGTCCAGCCGAGGCGGCGCAGCGCCATCCACGCATTGGACGGCAACTTCCTGCCGCCGGCGTCTTCACCCGAAGCCAGCGCGTCCACATCTGCGGGGTTCCAGTGCTCGGCCAGCAGCTTGCCGACCATGCCGCACGCCAGATCTGCAGCCCAGCCGACACGCTCAGCCAGCACAGAAACAGGAAGGAGTTCGCCGGTCTCCTCATCCACACCAGTGCGCAGGACCATGTGGGCACAGGCAGTCCGGGATGCCTCGCCCGCGGCAAGCGGCAGCTTCCGACTCACCGATACCCCCTCCCCACCCATGATGCTGTCATCCGATCAACGACACACTCCGTGAAGGGTCACGCATTCGATCTACACACTTGTGTCCGACGCCCCCATCCGGCACCACCCTGACGCCGACACGCCCGGGTTGCGGGAATCCGAGGGCGGCGACCTGGCGATGATGGGCAGCCCCACCCTCGTCCGGACCCTCATCCAGGAGGGCCTGGTCGACCACCGCCAAGACGGGCGCCCAGGTGTGCGTCTACCGGCCCGCCACCGAGGGCCAGCCGCCGAGGGTAGCCACCGAGGGGTAGCCGTGCAGGCGCGGGCGTCCTAGGCTCGACATGGCGATATCTCTGACTGAGTCAAACATCTGAGTCAAGCATCCGAAGCATCCGGGGATCGACGACCATGACCGTCCACGACATCCGCGCCTTCAACCGCTTCTACACGAACGTCATCGGCGCCCTCGACTACAGCCGCCAGCTCTACGCCCCGTACACCCTCACCGAGTCCCGCGTCCTGTACGAGCTCGCGCACTCCCCGCGTACGGACGCGGCCGACCTGCGGGCCGAGCTCTCGCTGGACGCGGGGTATCTGAGCCGGATACTGAACAAGTTCGAGCAGGACGGGCTCATCGAGCGCACGGCCTCCCGGCACGATCCGCGGCGCCGGCGCGTCACGCTCACCGCGCGCGGCCGGGAGACCGGCAAGCTGCTGGAGGAGCGGGCGAACGAATCGGTCGGTTCGCTGCTGTCGACCGTGCCGGCAACGGAACGGCCGCGCCTCGCCGAGGCGATGACGACCGTACGCACCATCCTGTCCCACCGCCGCCCTCCCCGCCGCGAGGACGTCCTGCTGCGCGAGCCCGGCCCCGGCGACCTCGGCTGGATCGTGCAGCGCAACGCCGCGCTGTACGCCGCCGAGTACGGCTTCAACGCCGACTACGAGGGGCTCGTGGCGAGGATCGTCGCGGACTTCGCGGAGGATCACGATCCGCATCTGGAGCGGGTGTGGATCGCCGAGCTGGACGGGCGGCCGGTGGGCTGTGTGATGTGCGTACGGGACGAGGCGCCCGGCACGGCCCGGCTGCGGCTGCTCCTGGTCGAGCCCGACGCCCGCGGCCTCGGCATCGGCGACCGGCTGGTCACCGCGGTCGTCGACTTCGCCCGCGGGGTCGGCTACCGCGACCTCGTCCTGTGGACCAACGACGTCCTGGCCGCCGCCCGCCGCCTCTACCAGCGCCACGGCTTCGTCCTCACCGCCGAGAAACCCCACCGCTCCTTCGGCACGGACCTGAACGGCCAGGACTGGCGCCTGGACCTGCACGGCACACAGGAGTGAGATCACCGGTACGGGGCAGGAGGTGACAGGTCCGGAGCGCCCCCGGCCCGCCTGCCGGATGGGCGTGCCCTCGTTTCCCTGGCAAGGTGGGATCCATGAAACTGGCGTTCTCCACCCTCGGCGTCCCCGGTCTCCCCCTCCCCGACGTGCTGCGGCTGGCGACCGCCCACGGGTATCACGGCGTCGAGCTGCGCACGCACCCGGAGGAGCCGGTGCATCTGGGCCTCGGCCCCGCCGAACGGGCCGATGTGGCGGCCGAGTTCAAGGCCGCCGGTGTCGAGCTGCTGGGCCTGGCGGGGTACACCCGGGTCGCCGCGCCCGGTGACGACGGGCCCGTGATCGAGGAGATGCGCAGGCTCGTCGACCTCGCCCACGACCTCGGCGCCCCCTTCGTCCGCGTCTTCCCCGGCGCCGACCCCGAGCAGAGCCGGCAGTCGGCGGACGCGATCGCCGCGCGGCGGCTGGGTACGGCCGCGGAGTACGCCGCCGACATGGGCGTACGGATCCTGCTGGAGACCCACGACTCGCACCGCACCGCCGCCGACTCGATCCACGTCCTCGGCCTGGTCGGCCACCGCCACGTCGGTTCGCTGTGGGACGTCATGCACACCTGGCTGGGCGGCGAGCAGCCCTCGGAGAGCTACGCGGCCCTCTCCCCGTACCTCGGCTACGTCCAGGTCAAGGACATCGCCTCCGCCGACGACACGACCCCGATCGCGCTGGGCGCCGGAGTACTGCCCCTCGTCGAGTGCGTGGAGATCCTCTCCCGGCACGGCTGGGACGGCTGGCTGTGCTGGGAGTACGAGAAGCGGTGGTACGAGGACGCCGCCCCGCTCGAAGGACTGCTCGACGCGGGGCGGGAGCACCTGTCGCGCCTGCTGAACGAGTCGGCCTAGGCCCCCACGCCGACGGCCGGGGGCGGGAGAAGACGGGCACCCTCCGCCGTCAGGGGAGAGCCACGAGTTCCACCTCGAAGCCGTCGCTGTTCTCCAGGTAGGCCGCGTAGTGCCGCTCCCCGCCCGCATGCGGATGCCGCTCGGGAAACAGCAGCGTCCAGCCGTTGCCCACCGCCCGTTCCGCCAGGGTGTCGACGGTCTGCCGGTCCCGGACATGGAAGGCGAGGTGGTTCAGGCCGGGCGCGCACCGGTCGTGGCGGGCTGCGGTGAGCGCCGGCGACTGCTCGAAGACGAGGTAGGTAGGACCGAGACGCCAGCTGCGCCCGTTCTCCCAGCTCTGGAAGAGCGTGTAGCCCAGCTCGTGCAGGAGCCACTGCCACGGTGCGACGGCCCGTTCGAGGTCCGGCACCCAGATCTCGAGGTGGTGCAGCGTTCCCGCCGGTGCTTCGGTGGACACAGGTGACCCTCCTCGGCCGATCTTCCTCGGCCGACCTTCCTCGGATCTGCGGAGCATAATTCGCTGGCCCGCGCACGGCCCGCCGTATAGCGTCCCCCCTCGTGCCTGAGCCCACCCCGCGCCCCGCCATGCCCTCATGAGCCTCGCCCGTGCGTTGATCGACGTAGGGCCGCTGCGTAGCTCCCCCGTCTTCCGGCGGCTGCTGATCGGGCGGACCGTTTCCCTGCTCGGTGGCTTCATGACCATGGTGACCGTCATGTACCAGGTCTGGGAGATGACGCACAGCGCGGTCTGGAGCGGTGCGGTCGGGCTGGCGCAGGTGGTGCCCATGGTGGGGGTGGGGCTGCTGGCCGGGGCCTGGGTGGACCGGGGGGACCGGCGGCGGATCTACCTGGTCGCCACCGTCGGGCAGGCGGTGTGCGCGCTGCTGCTCGCGGTGCAGGGCTTCACCGGAGGTGTGCCGGTCGCCGGGATCCTCGCGCTCCTGGCGGCCGGCTCCTGCTTCGGCGCGGTCGGCGGCCCGGCGGCGGGCGTGTTCGTGCCGCGGCTGCTGCCGAAGGAACAGGTGGCGGCGGGGTTGGCCCTCAACCAGGTCACCGGCCAGGCGATGATGCTGCTCGGGCCGGCGCTGGGCGGGCTGTTCCTCGGCTGGTTCGGCATCGGCGTCTGCTACCTGCTGGACGCCCTGAGTTTCGGCCTCGCCTTCTACGGCGCCTTCGGCCTGCCCGCGCTGCCGCCCGAGGGCGAGCCGTCCCGGGCCGGACTGCACGGCGTCCTGGACGGGCTGCGCTTCCTGGCCGGCCACCGGGTGGTGCGCGGCGCGCTGGTCACCGACCTCGCCGCCACCGTCCTCGCCATGCCGGTCAGCCTCTTCCCCCTGGTCAACGCCGAACGCTTCGGCGGCAACCCGCGCACCCTCGGCCTGTTCGTCTCCGCCCTCGCGGTGGGCGGTGTCACGGCGACGGCCCTGTCGGGTTCGGTCACCCGGCTGGGCCGCCCCGGCCCGGTGATGCTGTGCGCTTCGGCGACGTGGGGCGTGGCGCTGGCGCTGTTCGGTCTGGTGGCCGACCCGTGGGCCGGGCTCGGGCTGCTGGTGGTGGCGGGGGCCGCCGACAGCATGGCGGTGGTGTCGCGCACCACGATCGTCCAGACCCGTACTCCCGACGCCCTGCTGGGCCGGGTCACGGCCGCCGAGCAGATCGTCGGCCAGGGAGGCCCGCACCTCGGCAACGTGCGCGGCGGCTTGATCGCCGGCTGGTCGTCCGGCGCGACCGCCCTCGTCACCGGCGGGCTGCTGTGCGTTCTGGCGGTGGCCTACGTCGGCACGAGCACTCCGGAGCTGCGGGACGGGGCGGACAGGGCGGAGGGGGCGGACAGGGCGGACGCGGCAGACGGGGCGAACGCTGCGGACGCGGCTAGTCCTGACGTGCCGTGAGCCGTGCGGCCGGATCCAGGCACCAGTCCAGTACCGCGGGCCACGGCCCGTAGCCGGCGTCCAGGTCGAGGTGAGCGGCGCCGGGGAGGATGTCGGTCGGGAGGGCGAGGGGGTCGCCGTAAACGGAGTCGGCGCCCTCCTCGCAGTACGGGTCGTCGTCGCCGGCGACCAGGCGGGTCGGGCCGGGGAGCGTGAACTCCAGGGACGGCGGGGCGAATTCGGCGACCTCGGGGTGGCGGGCGAGCACGGCGCCGGACGGCGGGGCGACGAGCAGCACGCGGTCCACGGCGGCCGGCCCCGGCAGCCCCCGCGCCACGGCGTGCAGCCACAGCACGGCGGACAGGCTGTGCGCGACGACGACCCGCTCCGACACGGCGGCCGGCGCGCCGAGATGTCGGTCCAACTCGCCCAGCCAGACCCCAAGTTCGGGCTCGTCGGGGTCGGGCAGCTGCGGGTAGGCGACCTGATGGCCCCGCTCGGTGAGACGGTCGGCGAGCCAGTGCTGCCAGTGATCCTTGGGGCGGTGGTTCTGCCAGCCGTGGAGGATGAGGTACGCGGTCATGGCGTCGATGGTTTCCGATCGTCGCCTTACCGGTCCAGCGCCGCCAGGGCCGGATCGGCGGCGTGCCGGTACTCCGGGCGGCCCACCCTCGTCACCACCGCGCCCTCAGCGCCCCGAACTCCTCGTGGAAACCGGGGAAGGTCTTCCGTACGCAGCCGGGGTCGTCGAACGAAATCCCCGGCACCCGCAGCCCGGTCACGGCGAAGGACATGACGATGCGGTGGTCGCCGTACGACGTGATCTCCGCACCCGAGAGCCCACCGCCGAGCCCCGAAGGCGCGGCCCCCGGCCGGATCTCGATCCAGTCCGGCCCCGTCGCCACCTCCGCCCCCAGCCGCCGCAGATTCTCCGCGCACGCCTCCAGCCGGTCGCACTCCTTCACCCGCGTGTTCGCCACGTCCTCGATCCGCACCGGTCCGGAGGCGAACGGCGCGATGGCCGCGAGTGTCGGCATGGTGTCGGAGATGTCCCGCATGTTGACGGTGACGCCCCGCAGTTCGCCGGTCCCCCGGACCGTCGTGGCCTGCGCGCCCACCGACACCTCGGCGCCCATCCGGCGCAGTACGTCGACGAAGCCCAGGTCGCCCTGGAGCGCGCCCTCGCCGAGGCCCGGGACCGTCACCTCGCCGCCGGTGACGGCGGCGGCCGCGAAGAAGTAGCTCGCGGTCGACGCGTCGGGCTCGACGGCGTACGTCGTGGCGCGGTAGCCGCCGGGCGGGACGACGAAGACGTCGCCCTCGCGGCGCACCTCCACCCCGAAGGCCCGCATCATCGCGATCGTGATCTCGACGTACGGCACCGAGACCAGGTCGGTCACCGTGATCCGCAGGCCCGTGCGGGTCAGCGGCCCGAGCAGCAGCAGCGCGGTCAGGTACTGCGAGGACTGGCCCGCGTCCAGCGTCACCTCGCCGCCCTCGACGCCGGCCGCCGCGACCGTCAGAGGATGGTGGCCCTCCTGCTGCTCGTGCCGCAGGTCCACGCCGAGGTCGCGCAGGGCGCGGGTCAGCGGGAGCAGGGGGCGGCGGCGCATCTGGGGCGAGGCGTCGAAGCGGAACGTGCCGTGGCCGGCCGCGGCCAGCGTCGGCAGGAAGCGGGCCGTGGTCGCGCCGTCGCGGCAGTAGACGTCCGCCTCGTCGACCGCGGGGCCCTGCGGGCGGCCGTCGACCTGCCAGGTGTCCGGGGTGCGGCCGACCCGGTACCCGAGCCGGGCCAGCCCTTCGGCGAAGCCCTCCGTGTCGTCGGAGCGCAGCGGCCGTACGAGGGTGGTGACACCGTCGGCCGCCGCCGCGAGGAAGAGGGCGCGGGCGGTGATGGACTTGGAACCGGGGATGTCGACTACGGGCATACCCTCATGATCGCCCGGCCCCCGACCCCGGCGCCGCCACGTCCACGGGATGGACCCACCCGCCCCCCAGACCCCCGCCTCACCAACTTCGCGGATTCCGGCCATACCGGGAACCCAGCCCCACCCCCGCTCGTCCAACCCGCAAGCTGCCGGAGAGTCACCTTGGTGCGGTGTCGGCCCTCGCTGCTGGCTGCGATCGCTGACCACCCTCTCCGCCGTGCCACGGCCGGCAGCACGCCGTCATCGGCGCGCCCCCCTCCAACTGCGCCGATGGCGGCCCCTTGTTGGTTACGGTTCGTTCCCTTGACTGGCAGAAACTTCCCGGTTATTGGTGACTTCTCGGAAGTTTCCTTCAGCGCACCACCTCCGGAAGGAGCGCACGTGCCCGACACCAGCACGGGAAGCAAGGGAAGCAAGGAAAGCACCGCAACACCTTCAAGACGTACGGTTCTCGCGGCCACCGCCGGCGTCACCACCGCCCTGGCCGTCGCCGGCCCCGCCCGCGCCGCATCACCCACCCCCGACGACCGAAAACTCCGCGCCCTCATCGCCCGGATGACCTTGCCGGAGAAGGTCGGCCAGCTCTTCGTCATGCGGGTCTACGGCCACTCCGCCACCGCCCCCGACCAGGCCGACATCGACGCCAACCTCAAGGAGATCGGCGTCCGCACGGCCGCCGAGCTGATCGCCAAGTACCGCGTGGGCGGCATCATCTACTTCACCTGGGCGCACAACACCCGCGACCCACACCAGATCGCCGACCTGTCGAACGGCATCCAGCGGGCGTCCCTCACCCAGCCCCGCGGCCTGCCCGTGCTCGTCTCGACCGACCAGGAGCACGGCATCGTCTGCCGCGTCGGCGAGCCCGCCACCCTCTTCCCGGGCGCCATGGCCATCGGAGCCGGCGGCTCACGCGCCGACGCCCGCACCCTCGGCCGTATCGCCGGACAGGAACTCAAGGCGCTCGGCATCCGGCAGAACTACTCCCCCGTGGCCGACGTGAACGTCAACCCGGCCAACCCGGTCATCGGCGTGCGCTCCTTCGGCTCGGAGCCCGACGCCGTGGCCGGCATGGTCGCCGCCGAGGTGGCCGGATACCAGCGATCGCGCGGCGACCGGCAAGTCGCGGCCACCGCCAAGCACTTCCCGGGCCACGGCGACACCGCCGTCGACAGCCACTACGGCTTCCCGGTCATCACCCACACCCGCGAGCAGTGGAACCGGCTCGACGCCCCGCCCTTCCGGGCGGCCATCCGCGCCGACATCGACTCGATCATGACCGCGCACATCATGGTCCCGGCCCTCGACGACTCCGGCGACCCGGCCACTCTCTCCCGCCCCATCCTCACCGGCATCCTGCGCGAGGAGCTCGGCTACGACGGGCTGGTGGTGACCGACTCCCTCGGCATGGAGGGCGTACGGACGAAGTACGGCGACGACCGCGTCCCCGTCCTCGCGCTCAAGGCGGGTGTGGACCAGCTGCTCAACCCGCCGTCGATCGACATCGCGTGGAACGCGGTCCTCAAGGCCGTCCAGGACGGCGAGTTGACCGAGGCGCGGCTCGACGAGTCGATCCTGCGGATCCTGCGGCTGAAGGCGAAGCTGCGGCTCTTCGAGGAGCCGTACGTCAGCCAGGGCGGCGTCGACCGCAACGTCGGCACCCCGTCCCACCTCAGGACAGCCGACCGCATCGCCGAGCGGACGACGACCCTGCTGGTCAACAACGGGTCCGTCCTCCCGCTGTCCCGCCGCACGCACCCCAAGCTCCTGGTCGTCGGTGCCGACCCGGCCTCCCCGTCCGGCACGACAGGACCTCCGACCGGCGTGCTCGCCGCCGCCCTCACCGAGCTGGGCTTCACGGCGACCGCCCTGTCGACCGGTACGGCACCCTCCGCCGACACCATCGCCCGGGCCGTCGAGGCGGCACGGAAGGCGGACGCGGTGGTGGTCGGGACGTACAACGTCACGGCGAGCAGCACGCAGAAGACCCTGGTCGAGCAGCTCCTCGCGACAGGGAAACCGGTGGCGGCGGTGGCGATCCGCAACCCGTACGACGTGGCCCAACTGCCCGCCGTCCCCGCCTACTTGGCGTCCTACTCCTGGACCGACGTCGAACTGCGGGCGGCCGCCCGGGTGATCGCCGGGCGGGTGTCCCCGCGGGGGAGGCTGCCGGTGCCGGTGCAGCGGGCGGACGATCCGACGCGGGTGCTGTATCCGGTCGGGCACGGACTGTCGTACGGGAGCAGGTAGCAGGCCGTAGCACTTTGGGCGTAGAGCCCGTACGCCGCACAACGGGCGCACTCACCCCCAACCGACGCAAAGGACCCCACACGTCTGGCGTGTGCCCGCCGCGACGGGCCACGCTGGAGGGGGGTAGTCGGGGGGAGTGCGATGCGCGAGAGAAGTGTGGCGGGGGTGGCCTGCGCGTTGCTGGCGCTGCTCGTTGTGTTGTTGACGGGGTGCCAGAGCCCGTCGGGGGCGGCAGAGGAGAAGGACGGGCGGCTCGGGGAGAGCGGGAGCTCAACCGGGAACGGGGACGGGAGCGGGAATGGGAACGGGAACGGGAACGGGCGGCCGATGACGCCGACCCGGCCCGCCGGATACGGCGAGGTGTTCCTCGGCGTCGACGAGTGCAGTTCCTTCGGTACGACGAGCTTCACCGAGGTGTCCTGCACCAGCGAACGGGCGGCGGCACGGGTCGTGGCCCGGCACGACGGCAGGGTGGGTGCCGGGCCGCTCTGCCCCGGAACCACCGACTTCGTCCTGCACATCACCGAACAGAGCCGCACCTCCGACGAGGACGGCGACGGCGCCATCCCCCAGGGCTACGCCTGCATGCGCAACCTCGCCTCCCCCCACCCCGGCGACCCCGGCGGCGGAGGAGGCCCCCGCACGATCGTCGGCGACTGCGTCTACAGCTCCGGCGACGGCCAGGTCCGCGAGACGTCGTGCGACGGCAAGGCCAAGCGCAAGCCGCAGTACAAGGTGACGAAGGCCGTCGACAAGCGGGCGAAGTGCCCGCTGTCGACGGCCCTGTACGTCCAACTGGGCGGCGAGAGGCCGGTGGGGTGCGCGCGGCCGGTGTGAGCCGCCCTGCCCTCACGGGCGCAGTTGCTGCTCCCTCTCGGCCCGGTCCAGCTTCGCGTCGAAGGCGGCCAGCGGCTTCGCCCCGTCCGCTTCCGTCGCCACGCCCGCCCAGTCCTGGATGCGATCCGTGGCCAGGGTCCGCTCCGTGTCCACCAGGCCCGCGACCCGCGCCCCGTGGTTGGCCCCGGGTGCCGTGAAGACGTAGGAGTCCTGCGCACCCTTGCCCACACGGAAGGGCTCCGCGCTCCACGGGTCGTTCTCGCCGTTGACGAAGAGCATGTGCCGGGCGTTGTGGCGGACCCAGGTGTCCACGTCACGCATGGCCCACGACTGGAACCTCATCGGGATGTCGCGCGGGACGAAGTGCCTCGGCGGAAGGTAGCCGTAGCGGATCAACTTCCGCTCGATGTGCGGGAACTGGATGGTCGCCGCGCCCAGCTGGGTGCCTGCCTGGTAGTAGTACGGCGTGTACGGCTCCAGGCCCTGGTCCGTGTAGGAGGCGAACCCCGTGATCGTGTCGATGGAGTTCCAGATCGCCTCGTCACCGGCCTGCGCCGCGTCCGCCGGGATCGTGTCGCAGTCGGACAGCAGGCTGTACTGCCAGAAGCCCCAGACGTAGTCCAGGACGACCGCCTCGTAGGCCTTGTCCAGGCTGCCGACCGTGTCGAAGGTGTAGCCGTGCTCCGCCGCGTAGGCCGCGTACCGCTTCGTCAGCGGCTCCCGGCGCACCAACGCCTCCCGCTGCACCGCGTTCAGCCGGTCCCGGCACTCCTTGGTGCCGACCTCGGCGAAGAAGCGGTCGTATGCCGCGTCCTCGTCGTTCACGACGTCGTTGGGGGCGACGTAGGCGACGACGCCGGCCATGTCACGGGGGTAGAACCGCTCGTAGTACGTGGCGGTCATGCCGCCCTTCGAGCCGCCCGTGGAGATCCAGTTCTTGTCGTAGACCTTGTTCAGCGCCTTGAAGATGCGGTGCTGGTCGCTCGCCGCCTGCCAGATGTCCAGCTTGGTCCAGTCGGCCGGCTGGGGCCGGGACGGTGTGAAGAAGCGATACTCCATGGAGATCTGGTTGCCGTCGACGATCTGCGTCGGCTCACGGCGACTCGGCGTCGTGGAGACGCTGTAGCCGCTCGTGTAGAAGACCGCCGGGCGGGAGACGTCCTTGTGCAGCACGGTGAGGCGCTGCTGGAACGTGCCCTTGGACGGGTACCGGTGGTCGACCGGCTGGGTGTAGTTGAGGACGAAGAAGCGGTAGCCGGGGTACGGCTTCTCCTCGATGAGGCTCATGCCCGGTATGGACAGCAGCCGTTCCTTGATGTCCGGCTCGGCGGCGGTGGCCGCCCCTGCCGTGGCCGTGCCGAGCGCGCCCATGAGCAGCGCGAGCGTCAGCAGCCATCTGAGGGTCTTGCGCGCCATGCACTCTCCCCTGAGAAGCGGATGTCCGGCGCAAGCTATCGGTCAACTCGCCACCGCAACAGGGGAGATGAAGCAATCTTCCAAGGGATGCGTCAGCAGAGTATCCAGCCCTTGCTCACCGACCCCCGCCCCACCCTGCCCTTCACCCACACACAGCGGTGCCCGGCATGGACGGTGACCGGACCGGCCCGGTAGCTGTACACACCCTCGTCCTTGACCGGGTTGGCTCGGTACGCCTGCACGCTGACCATCATCTTCTGCTCACGCCCGGGGTCCTTGGGGACGGTGACGGCGCAGATGTAGCCGCGCTTCTTGTAGACGTAGAGGGTGCCGGTGGTGAACGGGTACGTCCTGACCTTGCGCCCCTCGCACCGCGTGGGCGCGGCCTGCGCCTCGGCCGGGGCCGCGACCGCGAGCACTCCGGACGCGGTCAGCAACGCCAGGCCGACCGCCACTCGTCGGCGTATCGCACCACTGTCCACTGTGTTGTCCTCCCCGTACACCGGCAATGAGCGTACTGATGTACGGACGCACGGCGTATGCCGGGTGGTTGCACGACCGCCCCGGACGCGCGCCGTCACAGGACCTACCGGGCCGCTCCGACCGGCTCCTCCGGCTCGCTCTGCCCGAGGAAGGTCCGCCACAGCTCCGCATACCGCCCGCCCCGCGCCACCAGTTCCTCGTGCGTGCCGTCCTCCGCGACCCGCCCGTGGGCCATCAGCACGACCCGGTCCGCACGGGCGGCCGTGGTCAGGCGGTGGGCGACGACCAGGGTCGTACGGCGCCCCGCGACACGGTCCGTCGCCTGGTTGACCTGGGCCTCCGTGGCCAGGTCCAGGGCGGCCGTCGCCTCGTCGAGGAGCAGGATGTCGGGGTCGACCAGCTCGGCGCGGGCCAGCGCGATCAGCTGGCGTTGCCCGGCGGAGAGGTTGCGGCCGCGCTCGGCGACCTCGTGGAGGTAGCCGCCGTCGAGGGTGGCGATCATCTCGTGGGCGCCCACCGCGCGGGCCGCCGCCTCGACCTGGGCGTCGGTCGCCTCCGGACGGCCGTAGGCGATGGCGTCACGGACGGTGCCCTGGAAGAGGTACGCCTCCTGCGGGACGACGCCGAGCCGGTGCCGGTACGACGTGATGTCCAGGGAGCGCAGGTCCGTGCCGTCGACGGTGACGCGGCCGCCGGTCGGGTCGTAGAACCGCGCCACCAGCTTGACGAGGGTCGACTTGCCCGCGCCGGTCTCGCCGACGAACGCGACCGTCTGCCCCGCGGGTATCCGCAGATCGATCCCGCCGAGCGCCTCCTCGTCCTCCCCGTAGGCGAAGTGCACGTCCTCGAAGGCGACCTCGCCCCGCAGCGACAGCACCTCCAGCGGCTCCTCGGCCGCCTTCGTCGACGTCGGCTCCTGGAGCAGCTCCTGGATCCGGCCGAGGGAGACCGTGGCCTGCTGGTAGCCGTCGAAGACCTGGGAGAGCTGCTGGACCGGGGCGAAGAACAGGTCGATGTAGAGCAGGTACGCCACCAGCGCACCGGCCGTGAGGGTCGCGTCGTCGATCCGTCCTCCGCCGACGATCAGCACCGCCACCACGGCCGCCGACGACAGGAACTGCACGAAGGGGAAGTAGACGGAGATCAGCCACTGGCCCCGGATGCGGGCCTGCCGATAGCTGTCGCTGCGCTCGGCGAACCGCGCGGCGCCGTCCCGCTCGCGCCGGAAGGCCTGCACGATCCGCAGCCCGGACACCGACTCCTGGAGGTCGGCGTTCACCAACGACACCCGCTCACGGGCGAGCTCGTACGCCTTCACGCTCGCCCGGCGGAAGAAGAACGTGGCGACGATCAGCGGCGGCAGCGTCGCGAAGACGAACAGCGCGAGCTGGAGGTCGATCACCAGCAGGGCGCCCATGATGCCGAAGAAGGTGACGACCGAGACGAACGCGGTGACCAGACCGGTCTGCAGGAAGGTCGACAGCGCGTCGACGTCCGTCGTCATCCGCGTCATGATCCGGCCGGTCAGCTCCCGCTCGTAGTAGTCGAGCCCGAGCCGCTGGAGCTGGGCGAAGATCTTCAGGCGCAGGGAGTACAGGACGCGTTCGCCGGTGCGCCCGGTCATCCGGGTCTCCCCGATCTGCGCCACCCACTGGACGGTCACGGCGAGCAGGGCGAGGAGCGAGGCCGCCCAGACCGCGCCGAGGGCGGCCTGGGTGACACCCGAGTCGATGCCGTGCCGGATCAGGATGGGCAGCAGCAGCCCCATCCCCGCGTCCACGGCGACCAGGCCGAGGCTGATCAGCAGGGGCCGCCCGAATCCTCGGAGCAGCCTCTTGAGTCCGTACGACTCCTCCGACCGGACCGCGCGCGCCTCGTCGATGCCGGGCGTGTCGGCCGCCGGGGGCAGCGCCTCGACCTGGGCGAGGAGCTCCGGGGTGGCCGGTGACTCCACGAGAGCGAGATCCTTGCGCTCACGGTCGCCGGTCCACAGCCTCGGCGTCACGCCACGCTCGACGTCGAACTCGGCGTCCAGTTCGTCCCGTACGGAGGTGTCCTCGCGGGGACAGGCCGGCTGGGTGTGGCCGGGTGAGACGCCGCCGAGTTCGTCCGGGTCGGTGAGGAGGCGGCGGTAGAGGGCGGAGCGCTGCTGTAGTTCCTCGTGGGTGCCGATGTCGGCGAGGCGGCCCGCGTCGAGGACGGCGATGCGGTCGGCGAGGTTGAGGGTGGAGCGCCGGTGGGCGATCAGCAGGGTGGTCCGGCCCGCCATGACGTGCTGGAGCGCCTCGTGGATCTCGTGCTCGACACGGGCGTCCACCGCCGAGGTCGCGTCGTCGAGGACGAGGAGCCGGGGGTCGGTGAGGATCGCGCGGGCGAGCGCGACGCGCTGGCGCTGGCCGCCGGAGAGGGTGAGGCCGTGCTCGCCGACCTTGGTGTCGTAGCCGTCGGGCAGCTCCTCGATGAAACGGTCCGCCTGGGCGGCGCGCGCGGCGGCCTCGATCTGCTCGTCGGTCGCGTCGGGGCGGCCGTACGCGATGTTGCTGCGCACGGTGTCCGAGAAGAGGAACGAGTCCTCGGGCACCAGCCCGATCGCGGCCCGCAGCGAGTCGAAGGTCAGCTCGCGGACGTCGTGGCCGCCGATGAGGACGGCGCCGCGCGTGACGTCGTAGAAGCGCGGGAGGAGGAGCGAGACCGTGGACTTGCCGGAGCCGGAGGAGCCGACGACGGCGAGGGTCTCACCGGGGCGGATCTCGAAGCTGAGCCCGTCGAGGACGGGCCCGGCGGAGTCGTCGTAGCCGAAGGACACGTCGTCGAACTCGACGGTCGCGGGGGCGTCGGCGGGCAGCGTCTTGGTGCCCTCCTTGATCGACGGCTCGGTGTCGATCAGCTCCAAGACGCGTTCGGTACCGGCCCGCGCCTGCTGCCCGACGGTCAGCACCAGGGCGAGCATCCGGACCGGCCCGACCAGCTGGGCGAGGTAGGTGGAGAACGCGACGAACGTCCCGAGGGTGATGTGCCCGCGCACCGCCAGCCAGCCGCCGAGCGCGAGCATGGCGACCTGCCCGAGGGCGGGGACGGCCTGCAGCGCCGGGGTGTACCTGGAATTGAACCGGATGGTCCGCAGCCGTCCCGCGAAGAGCCGCCTGCTGACCTCCCTCAGCTTCCCGGTCTCCTGCTCCTCCTGCCCGAACCCCTTCACCACCCGTACGCCGCTGACGGCGCCGTCGACCACGCCCGCGACGGCCGCGGCCTGGGCCTGGGCGTACCAGGTGGAGGGGTGCAGCTTGGTCCGGCTGCGCTTGGCGATCCACCACAGGGCGGGGGCGACCGCGAGGGCCACCAGCGTCAGCGGCACCGACAGCCAGGCCATGACGACCAGGGAGATCAGGAAGAGCGCGAAGTTCCCGATGGTCATCGGGAGCATGAAGAGCAGGCTCTGGATCAGCTGGAGATCGCTGGTGGCGCGTCCGACGACCTGCCCGGTGGACAGCTCGTCCTGCCGTCGCCCGTCGAGCCGGGTGATCGTCCCGAACATCTCGGTCCGCAGATCGTGCTGGACGTCGAGGGCGAGGCGGCCGCCGTAGTAGCGGCGTATGTAGGTGAGGACGTAGACGGCGAGGGCGGCGGCTATGAGCAGGCCCGCCCACAGCGCCATGCCGCGGGTGTGGTCGCCGATGACATCGTCAATGATCACCTTGGTGATCAGCGGGACGAGCGCCATGACGGCCATACCCGCGAGCGAGGAGCCGAGGGCGAGGATCACGTCCTTGCGGTAGCGCCAGGCATAACCCCACAGCCGCCGGGCCCAGCCCCTCGTCTCCCCCTGCTGCGCTGCCACGCGGGTGCCCTCCGTTCGTCCTGATCTACCGGAAGGCACCAACGCGGACGGGCTCGGATTTCATCCCGCCGCAACAAACGGGGTGGTGCGAGGGGTGGTGCGAGGAGCGGTGCGCTCAGATGCGTACTCGCAGGTAATAGAACCGGGTCGTCTGTACGGCGTTCTGGTTGTCGTCGCTGACCAGCAGCACCTTCAGGCGCCCCTTCGAGTACCCCGTGATCGCCATGCCCTCGATGTTGTCGAGGAGCGGGTTCGGCTGGGGCTGCTTGGCGGTGGCGCCGAGGGACGGGCAGGCGGCGATGTCCGCGAGGAGGGTCTTCTTGATCAGACGTACGCCGTCCTGACCGGTCAGGTTCTCGATGCCGCTGGTGTCGGTGGCGCGGCGCGGGTCGGCCAGGTAGAGCCGGACCGTGTTGCCGACGCCGGAGGTGAAGCCGCGCTCCAGGACGAGGAGGCGGCCGTCGGGGGTCGCCTGGACCTCGGGGACGCCGAGGCCGGTGTCGGTGCGGTAGGCGTACTGGCGACCGAGCTCGAAGTGGCCGCCCTTGGTCCGCTTGGTCCGCTGCCAGGTCTGGAAGCGGACGATGCCCGCGCTGTCGCCGGCGAGGGCGTACTCCATCGACGCGAGCAGGGTGCGGCCGCCGGGGAGCAGGGTCAGCCCCTCGAAGGTGCCGTTGGAGACGGCGCGGCCGGCCGGGGCGACCTTCAGGGCGTCCGGCACGGGGAGGCGGTCGAGGATCCGGCCGTCGCGGGAGTAGCGGCGGACGGAGGGCTCGGTCTCGGAGGAGATCAGCCGGGTGCCGTCCCGGTCGACGACGAGGCCCTCGGAGTCGAGGGCGGCGCCGGTCTCGTCGGCGAGGGGGACTACGGACTTCGGCGCGAGGGTCCTGCCGTCCGGGCCGGAGTCCAGGCCGAAGAGGGCGGAACGGTCGGAGACGGCCGCGAGGGAGCCGTCCCGGTCGACGGCGAGCGCGGAGAAGTTGCCGACGAAGGTGCCGTCGTACGTCGTCTTGTCGAGCGCGTCGGAGAAGCGGTCGATGGAGACGGACGGGGAACAGGCGTTGCTCTGCACGGCGTTGGCGGGCCCGGCGGCGGACAGACAGGTGGTCGCCGCCAAGGACGCGGCGGCAGTCGCGAGTACGGTTCTCAGGCGCATGGGCGTCACCGTAGGACGGCACGGTGACGGACGGGAGACTGCCGCGTGAAGCGTCAGCTTGCCGCCAGGTCCCGGTGGATGACCTTGGCGACGCCCTGAATGGTCGTAATGCCGTAGTTCATGGTGCTGTTGCCATGAGAGAGCACCGTGATCATGTAGTCATGGCCGCCCCCCTTGAAGGCACCGACGCTGTGCACCCGCCAGCCGTTGGTGGCGCGCTGCAGCCAGCCGTTCTTGACCGCCACGGAGACACCGGACGGCACTCCGTACGGCGTACCCCAGCGCTGCGAGGAGACGACCTGCCCCATCAGCTTCAGGATGTAGGCGCGGGAGTTGTCGCTGAGCACCGCGTTCTTGGCCGTGATGAGCTTGAGCAGCTTCTGCTCGTCGGTGACGGTGATCTGGGTCAGGCCCCAGTAGCCGTTCGCGCCGGGCTTGGTCTGGGTCATGCCGGCGGCGGTGAGGAAGCCCTTGATCTTCGTCAGCCCGAGCTGCTTCCAGAGCGTGCTGGTCGCGGCGTTGTCCGACTTGGTGATCATGGCCTTGGCGAGGGAGACCTCGCGGTCGGTGAGGTACCGGTTCGTCTTCTTCGCGTCCCACAGCAGCGCGGCCAGCACGGTGACCTTGACGACGCTGGCGGAGTCGAAGGCCGTGGAGGAGCGCAGCGTGCACGTGGTGTTGGTGGAACGGTCGTACAGACCGACCGCGATCGTGCCCTTGCGGTTGGCGAGGGCGGCGGTGATGTCCTTCTTCAGCTTGTCCGCGAGACCGGCCTTGGCGGACGTACAGCTGACGGTGGGGGTGGTCGCCGCGACGGCGGGGGTGGCGGCGGCGAGGGACGGTATGAAGACGCCCGCGCCTACGCCTGCGGCGACGAGGGCTCTGGCACGTCTGGAAACGCCGCTTGACTTCTCGCGTCTCGGCTTCTCGCGTCTTGGCTTCTCGTTCGATGTCCCGTGAGTCATGCCCTGATGACTCACGAGGCCGAAGGAAAGGTTGTACGCGTGTGCAAGGTTAGGGATGTGATGACCGCTGATGAGGTGCTGTCCGTCCTGACCGTGCTGCGCTCGGCGCGGGCCGACGTCTGGATCGGTGGCGGCTGGGGCATCGACGCCCTCATCGGCGAGCAGACCCGCACCCATCGCGACCTGGATCTGATGCACCGCCGGGAGCAGGAGGACGCGGTGCTGGCGGCCCTGAACGCGGCGGGTTTCACCGAGACCCTGGACTGGCGCCCCGTCCGCTTCGTACTCACGGCCCCGGACGGACGGGAGATCGACCTCCACCCCCTGGTCTTCACCGAGGACGGCTCCGCGGAGCAGGCGTCATTCGAGCCGTCGCGCCCCTTCATCTATCCCTCCTCCTGCTTCGTGACGGGCACCATCGGCGGTGCGACGGTCCCGTGCCTGTCCGCCGAGCAGCAGGTCCACTTCCACCAGGGGTACGAGCCGACCGACCGCGATCGGCACGATATGGCTCAGCTGCGGAGTGTGTTCGGGATCGCCACGCATTTCTGATCACTGGCCGACGGAAGGCCCAGACCTGCGACACGGGACGGCGAGGCCGTCGTTGTACTCGGGCTCTTCACAGACGGGCACGGGCAGTCGCGCACCCCGGCTCTCCGCGATACGCAGGACATCGGTCAGCGCCTCGCTCATCCTGGCGAGCAGGAAGCGGAGCTGTGCGTATGTCACCCGGCGGTCGTCGTCGAGCATGTCGGCGCCGTGATCGAGGAGGTCGTCCGCCATCCCGAGCTGCACGCTCTCGACGGTGTCGGCGACGCGGGAGACATGGCCGGTGCCGTCGCTGACGAGGTAGCAGGGTTTGCCCCCCGGACCCCGTCCAGGGCAGCAGGCGCGCGTCGGTCACGCCGTTCATGTCGCCGGTCACTTGGTGCTCCTCACGACCACTGAGGGCATGCCGCACGATCCGATGCCGATCCCGGGGACGGCGAGCGGACGCGCCGTCTGCGGGGGCCTGGGCCGGGAGCCGGTGTGGTGAACGGTCGGCCCGTTGAGGCAGCGGCACGCATACCGGCGGGGGCGGGGGCGGGGGCGCATGCGGTGAAGCAGCGGTTCGAAGAACCGGCGGGCGATGGGGTGCCGCATGTAGTCGACTCCGTTCTGTAGCACGTACGGCGACTGGCTCAGGCAGCAGCGCGAAGCGGCGGGGCTGACGCAGGAGGAGCCGGCCGACCGGGCGTTCATGACGCGGTCGCACATCGCGCATATCGAGGCGGGGCGGCGGATGCCGTCGAAGGAGGATGCTCGGCGGCTGGACATGGCTCTGGGCACGGGGAATGTGCTGAGCAGTTTCCTGCCGCAGGACAACGAGGTGTCGATCGCCGACTACTTCGAGGCGGTGCGCGTACTCGAACAACAGGCGGTGATGATCCGCGAGTACGCGCTGGCGTACTTCCCGGGCATCCTTCAGACGAAGAGGTACGCACGTGCGGTGCTGGGCTCGGCGTTCCCTCCGGTGAGCGAGGAGCCCTGAACAGCGACAGCCCCGGAGCGCACCTATAGCTCAATGGGACGGTAAGCACTGTCCCGCAAACGGCTTCGGCTGTGACTTCGAGCGATGGGTGGCCAGGGGCGCTCTGATCCGCCCTGGTCAGCCCTCCGTGACGATTCGTAGTTGGCTTCTCCGGGGGCTCCGGTCACCATGCGTTGATGACCGGCGCGTCGGGTTCGTGCTGCCGCCAGGCCTCGTTGAGGCGCGCGAGCCGGTCTGCGGCGGCGATGCCGCGCAGCGACGCGACCTTGCCGTCGCTGACTTCGAACGCCACGGCGCCCACGACCCGGTCGTCGACCACGGCGAGGACGGCCGGGGAGCCGTTGACCAGCGCGATGTGCATCGCGGGCGAGCCGCCGGCAAGGCGCCGCTTCGCCGGCGTGGGCTTGAAGCCGGCCCGCACGAAGGAGGCGACCCGCTCGGGCGTCTTGAACCGCAGCAGCCGCCTGGCCAGTCCGGCGCCGTCCGAGACCGCGGTCACGTCGTCGGTGAGCAGCGCCACCAGCCGTTCGGTGCGCCCCGACATGGCGGCGGCGAGGAACTCCTCGACGACCCGGCGCGCGGACGCGGGGTCGGCCTCGCCGCCGCGGCGGCGCTCGGCGGTGACCCGGATCCGGGCCCGGTGGACATGCTGCTGGCTCGCGGACTCGGTGATGTCGAGGATCCCGGCGATCTCGGCGTGGCTGTACGAGAAAGCCTCACGCAGGACGTAGACGGCCCGTTCAACCGGCGCGAGCCGCTCCATCAGGGTCAGGACGGCGAGGGACACCGATTCGCGCTGCTCGAAGGTATCGGCTGGGCCGAGCATGGGGTCTCCCTCAAGGAGCGGCTCAGGCAACCAGGCACCGGCCGCTCGCTCGTGGCGCGCCTGCGCCGAGCGGAGCCGGTCGAGGCAGAGATTGGTGACGACCTTGGTCAGCCACGCTTCCGGCACGTCGACCCGTTCGCGGTCTGCGGCCTGCCAGCGCAGGAAGGTGTCCTGCACGGCGTCCTCAGCGTCGGCGGCCGAGCCGAGCAGACGGTACGCGAGCGAGGCCAGCCGGCCCCGGCTGGCCTCGAACCTATCGATGGCTGCGTTGTCCATGCGGAACAACCTATGCGGTGACCCTTGCACCGGCCCCCCGGTCAGGCGCGGTGGCCAGGCGGTGCTTGCGCTTCGGCATGCCGAAGGTCGGGTGGGCGATGCCCCACCCGGCCCCCTTGAGCACGCCCGACTTCAGCCGCGCGGCGGTTCGGCCGCCCAGGTACCAGGACTTCGACCGGACGTCCCGGTCCACCATCTGGAAGATCGCGTCCCGCCGCCCGAGGCTGATGTGGTTGCCGTGGTACTTCAGCCCGGTGGTCGGGACCTCGCTGCCCGTCAGGCGCGCAATGATCGCGGCGGTCGCCTGCATGTTGGTGAAGCCGGCCGAGGCGCAGGACATCGGCAGCGGCCGGCCGTTCTCGCCGATCGCGTAGGCGCAGTCACCGGCGGCGTAGACGTCCGGGTGGGAGACCGAGCGCATGGTGCGGTCGACGACGATCTGGCCGGTCTCGGCGACCTCCAGGCCGCTGGCGGCCGCGATGGGGTGCACGGCGAACCCGGCCGACCACACGGTCACGTCGGCGGGGATGGACCGACCGTCGGCGGCGATCGCCCGTGTCGGCTCGACGGCTTCGATGCCGGTGTGCTCGTGGACGGTGATGCCGAGCCGGTCGAAGGCATGGCGCAGGTGACGGCGGGCCTTCGGGGAAAGCCAGGCGCCCAGCTCGCCGCGGGCGGCGAGCGCGACCGAGAGGTCGGGCCGGGACTCGGCGAACTCGGTGGCGGTCTCGATGCCGGTCAGCCCCTCACCGACGATCAGCACGGTGCCGCCCTCGCCCAGGCCTGCCAGGCGCTCGCGCAGACGCAGCGCCGAGGACCGGCCGGTCACATCGAAGGCGTACTCGGTCACGCCGGGGACGCCGTGGTGGGCTACGGAGCTGCCGAGCGCGTAGAGAAGCGTGTCGTACGCGAGCTCGCCATCGCCGTCCTCGCCGGTCACGGCGACGGTCCTGCGCTCGGCGTCGACGCTGGTGACGCGCGCCAGGCGCAGCCGCACCCCGGTGCCCGCGAATACGTCGGCGAGCTTGCGGAACACAAGGTCCTGGCCGATCGCGAGCTGGTGGAGCCGCATCCGCTCAACGAAGTCGGGTACGGCGTTGACGACGGTGATCTCGGTGTCGGCGGGGGAGAGCCGGCGGGCCAGGTTTCCGGCGGCGAAGGCCCCGGCATATCCGGCGCCGAGTACGACGATGCGGTGCTTCATGGCGTTGCTCCTGTCTCGTTGGCTTGCCCTTCGAACGAGACGGCGCTCCGATTGCTGACAGGAGCCGGGTGTGACGCGGGTCACCGATAGAAGACGAGCGGCTGGGCCTCCGACAGACGCTTAGGCCTGTCTTGGGCAGTCGAAACGGGGCGATGGCCAATTATCGGTCGGCGTCACATCGGGCATGCTTGCTGACCTGGCTGATTGCTTGGTCATCCAGCGAGGGCAAGATTGTGCAGGCGGGTGATGCCGAGCATGGCGTGGAAAACGCCGTCGCCCTTGAGGCGCAGTCGCGCAGGATTTTCCAGGTCGTCGCGCGGGCGAAAGTATGCTCGACGCGGGCATGGACCTTGCGGTGGGAGGCGTTGTGCTCCTCCTTCCAGGCCGGGAGTTCGGCCTGGCCGCGTTCGCGGCGGTGCGGAATGACCAGGCCGGTGCCCCGGTAACCGCCGTCCGCGATGACCGTGGTGCGGCCGACGGCGTCTTTCACTCCGGACGACTCCCATGCCTTGCAGTCGTTGCGATTGCCAGGCAGCGGCCGACCGACGGTGACGACGAGCCGGGTGTCGGCATCGATCACAACCTGGTGGTTGGTCGAGTACCGGTAATTCTTCGACTGCTTGGCAACACTGTGATCACGCGTGGGGACCAGGGTGCCGTCCACGACCAGCACGGTGTCGACCAGCACGGTGTCCTTGCGGAACCGCTTGCGCCGCTGGAGGGCGAGCACGGGTCCGAGGTGGTCAATGATGCGGTGGGCCGCGGACATGGACACCCCGAACAGCTGCGCCGGCTGGCGCAGCGTCAGGTTCGTCCGCCAGTACGCGGCGACCAGCAGCACGCGGTCGTCAAGCGGCAGGCTCCACGGTCGACCCTTACGCACCGGATCTGCACCCTCGCGCCGCAACGCGGTGACCAGCCCGCAGAATTGACGCAGGCTCAGACCGGTGAACGGATCCGACCGTAATTGATCGCACTGACAACGACCCAGGGGCTCGCGCTTCGACTCCAGGCTTGACGTGATTTCAACCCCCGTATCTGCCGACTTGGCCGAGCGTCCCCGCCCGAGCACCTCCTTCGCGGACTCCCTGCGAGCCCCCTTTGCACGCCCCTTTGAGAATCCACAGCAAACAGCCAGGTCCGGCACAGCCCCCACCCACCCCCGCCGCACACGATGCCGGGGTGACATCAGCCACCGATCCCCACCCCCACACGACCGTGACCACCCCCGACGTGCCCCCGTCGGCCCCGGCCCCACCAGCCGCACCCCCGGACAAGGCACCGCGCTGGTCACTCCCCGCGCTGATCGCGATCCTGATCCTGGCGGCGGTGCTGTACTCCTGGAACCTGTCGGGGTCCAGCCTGAACAGCTTCTACAGCGCGGCCGTGCTGAGCGGTACGCAGAGCTGGAAGGCGTGGTTCTTCGGCTCGTTGGACGCGGGGAACTTCCTGACCGTCGACAAGCCGCCGTTCGCCCTGATGGTGATGGGCCTGTCGTGCCGGGTCTTCGGCTACGGCACCTGGCAGATGATGCTGCCGATGATCCTGGTCGCGCTGGCGACGATCTGGATCGTGCACGCCTCGGTGAAGCGGGTGTGGGGTCACGGCGCGGCGACGGTCGCCGCGCTGGTGCTGGCCCTGACGCCGATCACGGTCGCCATCAACCGTGACAACAACCCGGACACCCTGCTGGTGTTCCTGATGGCCGGCGGCGCGGCGCTCGCCCTGCGGGCCGTGCACAACGGCAAGTTGCTGCCGCTGATCGGCTCCGCGGTGTGCTTCGGGCTCGCCTTCAACACGAAGATGCTGCAGGGCTACATCGCGCTGCCCGCCGTCTTCGCCGTCTATCTCTACGCCGCGAAGCCGAAGCTCGTGAAGCGGATCGTCAATCTGCTCATCGCCGGTGTCGCCCTCGCCGTCTCCAGTTTCTGGTGGGCGGCCGCCGTCTCCCTCGTGCCCGCCGACGAACGTCCGTACATCGGCGGTTCGACGGACGGTACGGCCTGGGACCTGATCATGGGCTACAACGGCCTCGGCCGGATCCTCGGCGGCGAGGGCAACGGCGGAGGCGGCGGTGGCGGAGGCGGCGGCTTCTCCGGTACCGCCGGGATCGGCCGGCTGTTCAACGACACCCTCGGCGGCCAGATCTCCTGGCTGATCCCCTTCGCGGCCATCGCCTGCGTCGGCGGCATCGTCCTGTGCGGGCGCGCCCCGCGCACCGACCTCACCCGCGCCGCGCTGCTGCTCTGGGGCGGCTGGACCGCGCTGCACTACCTGACCTTCGCCATGGCCGAGGGCACGATGCACCCGTACTACACGACCGCGCTCGCCCCTGGCATCGCGGCCCTGTGCGGAGGCGGCGGCGTGATGCTGCTGCGCGCCTTCCGTGCCGACAAGCGGTGGGCGTGGGTGCTGCCGGCCGCACTCGCGGTCACGGCGATCTGGGCCGTCGTACTGCTGCGTCGGGCCTCCGGCTGGAACACCTGGCTGTGGCCTGCCATCGCCGTCGTCATGGCGCTGGCGATCGTGGGGCTGCTCGTCTTCCGGTCCGCGTCGGGGATGCGGATACGGCTGCTGGCGGCATCCGTGACGGCGGCGGTCGTCGCTGCCGTGGCGGGTCCGGCGGCGTACGCCTGGTCGGTGCCGTCCGGTTCGGGCGGTGGCGGCATGGGCGGCGGTACGAACCCGACGGCCGGGCCTTCGACGGGCAGCGGCTTCGGCGGTGGCCCCGGCGGGGGCGGTGGCGGCGGCCGGGGTGGCTTCGGCGGCGGCCAGAACACCCAGGCCGGCGGCCCGGGCGGCCAGAACGGCCAGCAGGGCGGCGGCCCCGGCGGCCAGCAGCAGGGCGGCCAGAACGGCGGCGGTCAGAACGGCGGCGGTCAGATGATGCCGGGCGGCGGGAACGGCGAACTTCCCGGCGGCCAGAGCGGCCAGAGTGGTCAGAACGGCCAGGCTCCCGGCGGCACCGGCACCGGCAACAGCAGCCAGCCCGGCAACATGGGCGGCGGCATGGGCGGCGGCGCGAACAGCGAGCTGATCTCCTACCTCAAGAAGCACCAGGACGGCGCCAAGTGGCTGCTGGCGGTGTCGAGTTCGCAGAGTGCCGCGCAGCTGATCGTCAGCAGCGGTGAGCCCGTCATCTCCATGTGGGGCTGGTCCGGCAGCGACAAGGCGATGACGCTGGCCAAGCTCAAGGAACTGGTGAAGAAGGGCGAGCTGCACTACATCCAGATCGGTGGCGGCGGCATGGGCGGCGGCCCCGGCGGCGGCAGCAGCGTCAGCTCCGAGGTCACGGAGTGGGTGCAGAAGAACGCGACGGCGGTGAAGGAGAGCGACTACAGCTCGACTTCCAGCTCGACCACGAACTCCGCCTCCGGCTCCAGCTCGACCACGAACTCGGACTCCGGCTCGGACAACTCCTCGCAGAACAACCAGTCGTCCACCATCTACCGGCTGGACCCCTCGGACCTCACCTGACCCCGACCGACTCCCCCTCAACGGCCCCCGGCTCACCAGCCGGGGGCCGTTTCGGCGTCAACTATCGCACCCATGCCCTGATTTGCCGTTTGACGTCACCCAATGGACACACGCAAGCCCTCGACATCACCGCATGTCCATGCCACGCTCCCGTTTGCCGCCTCCATTCAACCCGCGTAGACCCCCCGCGTAGATGGGAACCCCACATGCTGGCGACACGCATACACCGCAGCCGCTGGAAGTCGGTCGCGCTGACGACGGCCGCCGTCCTGGTCGGCCTCACCACCCCGGCGCTCACCGCTTCCCCGGCCGCCGCTACGACGACGGAGTACGACGACACGTACTACGCCGACGCGATCGGCAAGACCGGCACGGCCCTCAAGGACTCGCTCCACACGATCATCAGTGACCAGACCAAGCTCTCGTACTCGGCCGTCTGGAACGCCCTGAAGGTCACCGACGAGGACCCGAACAACAGCAGCAACGTGAAGCTGCTCTACAGCGGCATCTCCCGCAGCAAGTCCCTCAACGGCGGCAGCACCGGCAACTGGAACCGTGAGCACGTGTGGGCCCAGTCCCACGGCGACTTCGGCACCTCCGCCGGCCCGGGCACCGACCTGCACCACCTGCGCCCCGAGGACGTCCAGGTCAACAGCATCCGCGGCAACAAGGACTTCGACAACGGCGGCAGCAGCTTCACCAACTCCGGTGGCAGCCTGACCGACTCGAACTCCTTCGAGCCCCGCGACGCCGTCAAGGGCGACGTGGCCCGCATGATCCTCTACATGGCCGTCCGCTACGAGGGTGACGACAGCTGGCCCGACCTGGAGCCCAACGACGCCGTCACCAACGGCAGCGTCCCGTACCACGGCCGCCTGTCGGTCCTGAAGGCCTGGAGCGACGAGGACCCGCCGGACTCCTTCGAGGAGCGCCGCAACGAGGTCATCTACGACTCCTACCAGGGCAACCGCAACCCGTTCATCGACCACCCGGAGTGGGTCGAGTCGATCTGGTAGGCGACCGGACTCTGTTCCAGTCGCCGTAGCCGCGCCAAGGGCCGCCGGTGCGATGTACGCCCGTCGGCCCCTGGCGTGCTCGGTCATCACGCGCGCACGCGCTCGATCACCACCTGTACAGCCGAATGACCTGCACCGATCCAACGCCGTTGACCCGGCTATGAAGAAGATCAGCGCGCTCGCCGCGCTCACCATGGCAGTTCTCGCCGTCGCCGCCCCGGCCCACGCCGACGACGGCGACCGGGGCCGTATCAACATCGCCGGCCACTCCGCCCCCAACCTCTGCAGGGCCGCACTCGCGCTCGTCCCGTGGGCCGTACCGATGACCGGCCCTTCGGTGGACGACGCCTGCAACAACCGCGACCACGTCTACACCACGCGCGACCAGGGCCTCTGAGGCATCACGTCGCGAGGTGCGTAGGCGCGAACATCCGCAGCACCGCCGGGAGTACCACCACCGAGGGGCCCGGCTCGGACAGCGCCTTCGCCAGGTCCGTCTCCAGCGTCTCCGGGGTCGTACGGACCCCGGGGACGCCGAACGAATCGGCGAGCGCCACATAGTCAGGCCGCGTCAGCTCGGTGGCCGTGGCCTGGCCGAAGGCGTCCGTCATGTACTCGCGCAGGATGCCGTAGCCGCCGTCGTCGACGATGAGCCAGGTGACGTTCAGGTCGTACTGGCGGGCCGTCGCCAGCTCGGCGATCGAGTACAGGGCCCCTCCGTCGCCGGACACCGCCAGCACCGGACGCGTCGGGTCCGCGACCGCCGCGCCCAGCGCCGCCGGGAAGCCGTAGCCGAGGCCGCCGGCGCCCTGGGCGGAGTGCAGGTGGTTGGGGCCCTTGGCGTCGAAGGCCGACCAGGCCCAGTAAGCCAGGATGGTCATGTCCCAGAAGGACGGGGAGTCGGCGGGCAGGGCACGCCGGACCGAGGCCAACACGTCCTGTTCCAGGGTGAGTTCCTGGGCGCCGATCCGCTCCGACACCTTCCCGAGCACCTCACGCACCCGCTCCGGTGCCGCCACGTCCTCCCGCTCCGACACCGTCTCCAGCAGCGCCTGCAACGCGAGCCGCGCATCTGCGTGGATGCCGAGCGCCGGATGGTTGGACTCCAGCTTGCCGAGGTCGGCCTCGATCTGGATGACCCGGCCGCGCGGCTTGAACGTGTGGTAGTTGGAGGACAGTTCGCCCAGGCCCGAGCCGACCACCAGGAGTACGTCCGCGTCCTCCAGGAAGTCCGTGGTGTGCCGGTCCTCGATCCAGGACTGGAGCGACAGCGGGTGCTTCCACGGGAACGCGCCCTTGCCGCCGGGGGTCGTGACGACCGGGGCTTTCAGCGTCTCGGCGAGCTGACGGAGCTTGCCGGACGCGTCGGCCCGTACCACTCCCCCGCCCGCGACGATCGCCGGACGAGCGGCGTGCGACAGCAAGTGGGCCGCCACCGCCGTCAGTTCGGGCCGCGGCGGCAGCTCCTCCGGGAACGCGTCGCCGCCCGTCACCACCGGGACCGACGTCTCGGCGAGCAGCACGTCCTGCGGGATCTCCACCCATACCGGGCCGTGCGGGGCCGTCAGCGCCGACTTCCAGGCCGCCTCGATGGCGGAGGGGATCTGGGACTGGGTGCGGATCGTGTGGACCGACTTGACCACGCCCCTGAACGACGCCGCCTGGTCGGGGAGTTCGTGGAGGTAGCCGTGGCGGCCGCCGCCCAGGCCCGCCGTCGGGATCTGGCTGCTGATCGCCAGGACCGGGGCGGACGCCGCTGCCGCCTCCTGGAGCGCGGACAGCGAGGTCAGCGCGCCCGGGCCCGTCGACAGCAGCAGCGGGGCCGCCTCGCCGGTCATCCGGCCGTACGCGTCCGCCGCGAAGCCGGCGTTGTTCTCCACGCGCAGGCCGATGTAGCGCAGATCGCTGCGGCGCAGCGCGTCGAACATGCCGAGGGCGTGCTGGCCGGGCAGCCCGAAGACCGTCGTCGCGCCGAGCCCGGCCAGCGTCTCCACGACCAGGTCTCCGCCATTGCGGCCGGGAGGAGGGTTGCGAGCAGCAGAGATCTGCGCCTCCGTCGGGCGGAGCACCAGGTCGTGGTCGTGAGTCACTTCGCTTCCGAGTCCTTCCGGGCCGCCGCGATCTGGCGGGACATGATCGTGGTCAGTTCGTACGCCGTGTGGGACGCGGCCACCGACGTGATCTCGGCGTGATCGTACGCGGGCGCCACCTCGACGACGTCGGCCGAGACCAGGTTGCAGGACGCCAGGCCCCGCAGGATCTCCAGCAGCTCGCGCGAGGTCATGCCGCCGGCCTCGGGGGTGCCGGTGCCGGGGGCGTGCGCCGGGTCGAGGCAGTCGATGTCGATGGAGATGTACAGCGGGCGGTCGCCGATGCGCTGGCGCAGCTGGTCGGCGACCTCGTCGGCGCCGCGCCGGTAGATGTCGGCGGACGTGACGATGCCGAAGCCCATCTTCTCGTCGTCCGTGAGGTCCTGCTTGCCGTACAGCGGGCCGCGCGTACCGACGTGGGAGAGCGCCTCCGTGTCGAGGATGCCCTCCTCCACCGCGCGGCGGAAGGGCGTGCCGTGGGTGTACTCCGCTCCGAAGTACGTGTCCCAGGTGTCGAGGTGGGCGTCGAAGTGGAGCAGCGCGACCGGGCCGTGCTTCTTCGCCACCGAGCGCAGCAGCGGGAGCGCGATGGTGTGGTCGCCGCCGAGGGTCATCAGGCGGGCGCCGGTGCCGAGCAGCTCGTCGGCCGCCGCCTCGACCGTCTCCACGGCCTCGTTGATGTTGAAGGGGTTCACGGCGATGTCGCCGCCGTCCGCGACCTGCGCGAGGGCGAAGGGGGAGGCGTCCTGCGCCGGGTTGTACGGGCGCAGCAGCCGGGACGCCTCGCGGATCGCGTTGCCGCCGAAGCGGGCGCCCGGCCGGTACGAGACGCCCGAGTCGAACGGCACGCCGACCACGGCGACGTCGGCGCGGCCGACCTCGTCGAGGCGGGGCAGCCGGGCGAAGGTGGCGGGTCCGGCGTACCGCGGGATGCGGGAGGAGTCGACGGGGCCGCGGGGCGTCTCGTTGCCAGTCATCGTGGAATGCCTTCTTTCCTACGCTTCATCGCGTATGCCGCGTATGTACATCTGTCACCGACTCTACTGGGGAGCCGGCACCGGTTCGGACACGAGTTCGGGGGACCGTCCGGCGAGGCGCTCACGCCAGGCGGCGAGTACGGCCGCGTCGGTGGGCTTCGTCATCAAGGAGATGACGAGGTACGCGGCGAGGGAGAGCAGCAGGCCGTAGTAGACGGGCTCGTTGGCGAGGATGCCGTGGGTCGCCATCAGGACGATCACCGCCACGCCACCGACGACGACCGAGGCGAGCGCGCCCTGCACCGTCCCGCGCCGCCACAGCAGCCCGCCCAGGATCGGCACGAGCAGTCCGCCGACGAGCAGGTTGTAGGCGACGGTCAGCGCCTCGACGACGTTGTTGAGCGCGATGGCCGTGACGATGACGGCGATGCCCATGAGGAGGATGAAGACGCGGTTGCCCTTCACCTCGTCGTGGGAGTCGACCGCATCGGGCAGGTCGGGCGAGCCGTGCGCGTCCTTGGCGACCCCGGTGCCGCGGAACGCGGCGACCCTGGCGGCCTCGGCGGCCTCGGCGCTGCGCACCGCGCCCCGAAGCCGCGACCAGATGTCGTTGTTGGCGACGGTCGCGCAGGCGATGAGCGCGCCGGAGGAGGTGGACATCACGGCGGCAAGGGCCGCGGCGAGCACCAACCCCCGTACGCCGACCGGCAGTTCGTCCCGCACGATCGTCGCGAAGGCGTCGTCCGGGCTGCCGAGCTTGGGGTAGAGCACCTTGGCCGCGGTGCCGATGACGGCGCCGGCGAGGGCGTAGACGAGGCAGTAGGTACCGGCGACGGTGCCGCCCCACTTGGCGGTCTTGTCGCTGCGCGCGGTGAAGACGCGCTGCCAGATGTCCTGCCCGATGAGCATGCCGAACGTGTAGATCAGGACGTAGGTGAAGATCGTCTCGCCGCCGATGCCCAGCGGGTCGAAGTACTCGGTCGGCAGCTGCGCCTTCATCTCGCTGAACCCGCCCGCCTTGACGACGGCGATGGGGAGCAGGAGCAGCAGCACGCCGATGGTCTTCACCACGAACTGCACCATGTCGGTGAGGGTGATCGACCACATGCCGCCGAGCGTCGAGTAGGCGACGACGATGGAGCCGCCGAGGATGATCGCGACGGTGCGGTTCATGTCGAAGAGGACGTCGAAGATCGTGGCGTACGCGATGGTCGACGTGACCGCGAGCATGAGGGTGTACGCCCACATGACGACGCCGGAGATGACGCCGGCCCGGCCGCCGTAGCGCAGGTCGAGCATCTCGGAGACGGTGTAGACCTTGAGACGGGCGATGCGGGCGGAGAAGAAGACGGAGAGGGCGAGGAGCCCGAGGCCGATGGTGAACACCATCCAGGCGCCGGAGAGCCCGTACTGGTAGCCGAGCCCGACGCCGCCGATGGTGGACGCGCCGCCGAGGACGATCGCCGCCATGGTGCCGGAGTACATGGTCGGACCGAGCCGGCGCCCGGCGACCAGGAACTCGCTCTTGGACTTGGCGCGGCGCATGCCCCACCAGCCCATGGCCAGCATGCCGGCCAGATAGACGACGATGACGGTGTAATCGACGGCCATGGTGGGGCCTCCTTCGCGCACATTCCGGTGGCGTGTCGTGCAAATGGGGGGTGGGGACGGGGACGGTTCGGCAGCGGTTCGCGGGGACATCCGCCCGTACCCGCGGCTGCCGGTCTGGAACGACAGTAGGTGGCCGGAAAGCAACTGCGAAGTGTACGTTTCATCCATCCGAGGTTGCCCGAGTGTAGGAAACGTCCCATGCCGGAACCCGCCGTTCCCCCGACCCCACCGGTCCCCCTCTCGGCCCTCCTGGCCCGCGAGGACCTGGCCCTGCGCCAGATCGCCGGTCCGGTGGACCCGGAGGCGGTGATCCACTGGGCGCACACCTCGGAGATGGCCGACCCGTATCCGTATCTGCTGGGCGGCGAGCTGCTGCTGACGGCCGGGGTGCACATCCCGGAGGCCGCGGGCTCGGGGACGTACTTCGACGACTACGTGGCGAGGATCGTCGCGGCGGGCGGGGCGGCGCTCGGTTTCGGTGTCGCGCCGGTGCACGACACGGTGCCGCGCGCCCTGGTTGCGGCGTGCGAGCTGTACGAGCTTCCGCTCCTGGAGGTCCCGCCCCAGACCACCTTCTCCGGCGTGGCCCGCGCGGTCTGGCAACTGATGGCCCAGGCCCGCCTCGCCGAACTACGCCGCGTGACGGAGGCACAGCAGAGCCTGGCAGCAGCCGCCTCCCGCCCGGATCCGGTACGGGCCGTGCTGCGACAGCTGGCGCAGCGGGTCGGGGGGTGGGCGGTGCTGTACGGGCCGGAGGGGGCGAAGGTCGCGTCGGCGGGGCGGGTGCCGGAGGGGCGGGCGCCGGAAGTCACCGGGCCCACGCCTGCGGGGCCGACGCCTGAAGGCGTGGGTGGCGTACCGCTGAGGACAGGAGCCGGTTCAGCGGGGGCGAGCGCCGCGCCAGGGCGGACGCCAGAAGCCACCGGAGCCGCACCGCTGAGGGCGGCAGCCGCCTCGGCAGGGGCGAGCGCCGCCACGGGGCCGACGCCAGAAGCGACCGGAGCTGCGGCGGGACGGACGCTCCAGGAGACGGTGAGCGCGTCGCTGGCCGAGCTCGCCGAGGTCGTTCGGCCCTCGGGGCCGGGGACGCCGACCTCCGCCACCGACACCGCCTCCGGCATCCACCTCGCCGCCTACGCCCTCGGCGCCGGTCAGGGCTTCGTTCTCGGGGTCGCCGCGCCGAAGCGCGACCCCGGCGACCACACCATCGCCTCCGTCGCCGCCGTGCTTCTGTCCCTCCTCACCGGCGAGCACCAGAGCGGCTCGGGCGCGGCCCGCTCCTCGGCGCTGGTACGGCTGCTGCTGGGTGCCGAGCCGCAGGCGGTGGCCCCGCTTCTGGGCGAGGGCAGCTGGCTCGTGGTCCACGCCCGCCCCGACAGCCGGCCCGGCGACCCGGTGGCGGCCTCCGCGCTGGGCGCGGCCCTCGGCTCCCCGCTGGTCGACCTGGCGCGGGACGTCGTACGCGTCCTCGTCCCGGCGGACCGCGAACCGTCCCCGCAGCCCGGCTGGACCCTGGGCGTGAGCGCCCCCGCGACGGCGCCGGACTGGCCGGCCGCCGACACCCAGGCGTCCCGGGCCCTGTCCCGGGCGAGGGCCACCCGCACGCCCCTTTTCCAGTACGGCACCCGCCGCCCCGCCCTCACCGACCTGCTCTCCCCCGACGAGGCCCAGGCCCACGCCCGCACGCTCCTCGCGCCCCTCACCTCCCCGCTCACCGAGACCCTGCGCACCTGGCTCTCCCTGCACGGCAGTTGGGACCGCACGGCGGTGGCCCTGTCCGTCCACCGCAACACCGTCCGCCAGCGGATCGCCCGGTGCGGGGCGCTTCTCGGTACAGACCTGGACGACCCGGACGTACGGATGGAACTGTGGTTCGCCCTGCGGCACATCGAGCGGTGACGCGTTCCCGTCGAGCGATGATCCACACAGTGACGCGCGTCGCACGCGCCCCGGACTCAGCCGTTCCCGCAGTTGTCTGCCTCACAATGGGAACCATGCCGATACCCGGGACACCCAGCCGCGCCGAGCTTGTCGACCACCTCGTCAGAACCCGTATCGCGGGCGACGTCGCCACTCCCCGCGAGAACAACCTCTCCCACTACCGCAAGCTGGCGAACGGCGACCGCCACTACTGGCTCGGCCTGGAGCTCGGCGACCGCTGGACCGACGAGCAGGACGTGCTCGCGGTGATGGCGGAGCGCGTCGGCGTGAACGACGACCCGGAGTACCGCCACGGGCAGGACACCATCGACCCCGAGCTGACGGTGGCCGCACTGGAGCGGATGGCGGCCCGGCTGCGCAAGGCGGCGGACGGCGGGCAGCGGGTGCTGTTCGCGACCGGCCACCCGGGCGGACTGCTGGACGTCCACCGCGCGACGGCGGACGCGCTGCGCACGGCCGGTTGCGAGATCGTCGTCATCCCGGACGGCCTGCAGACCGACGAGGGCTACGTCATGCAGTTCGCGGACGTCGCGGTCCTGGAGCACGGCGCCACCCTCTGGCACACCCACTCCGGCGAGCCGATGAAGGCCATCCTCACGGGACTCGAGCGCGAGGGCCGTCCGCTGCCGGACCTGGTCGTCGCCGACCACGGGTGGGCGGGGTACGCCGGCCGGCACGGGGTGGACTCCGTCGGGTACGCGGACTGCAACGACCCGGCGCTGTTCCTCGCGGAGTCGGAGGGGACGGTGCAGGTGGTGGTGCCGCTGGACGACCATGTGATCAGCCCGCGCTACTACGACCCGATGACGGCGTTTCTGCTGGCCGAGGCGGGTCTGGCCGAGTAGCGAGCGGGGGGTTGTACTCAACCGCGTTGAAATCTCGGCGAACGCGGCACGACCACTTCATGGAGATCGCGCACCTGCACACATCCCCCTGAGACACGACCTTGTCTGTTCAACCAGCAACGGACGTGACGGAGTGTCTTCAGGGAACGGATGGTGCTCATGCGCAGTTCTGACGGTGGATACACGGCAACCCCACTACGGGTGTTCGGCTCGGCGCGGCTGCCCGCGCAGCCGCTTCCCCCGCTCGCGGAGACGGTGCCCGTACGGCCGTCCGACGCACCCCGGACGCGCAAGCACGTCACCGTCCCCGCCCGCGAGGGGCGCCGACTGTACGTGATCGACGGTATCCGCCTGCTCGCCGCCCTGATGGTGGCCGTGCACCACTACGCGGGCACCGACCGGCTCGATCAGCCGGGCAACGCGGTCTGGGACCGTCCGGTCTCCGAGATCATGCCCACGGTGTTCCGCTTCTCCACCTACGGCTGGATCGGCGTCGAGATCTTCTTCGTCATCAGCGGCTTCGTGATCTGCATGTCGTGCTGGGGCCGCACCCCGCGCCAGTTCTTCGTCTCGCGGGTCATCCGGCTCTATCCGGCGTACTGGTTCGCCATCGCGTTCACCACGGCCGTCGTCGTGGCCCTGCCGGGGGTGTGGGAGCGCCTGAAGCTGCGGGAGATACTCCTCAACCTCACGATGCTCCAGTCCGGATCGGCCTCGCCGCACGTCGACGGCGTCTACTGGACCCTCTGGACGGAGCTGCGGTTCTACCTCCTCTTCCTCGCGGTCGTCGCGATGGGGCTCACCTACCGAAGAGTCGTGGTGTTCTGCTGCGTGTGGGGCGCCGCCGCGATGCTCGCGCCGATCTCCGAGCTGCGCCTGCTGGTCCTGCTCGTGAACCCGGTCGCCGCCTGGTACTTCATCGCCGGTCTGGTGCTCTACCTCATGTACCGGTTCGGTCAGGACCTGCTGCTGTGGGGCATGCTGACCATGGCCTGGCTGATGGGGCAGATGGAGCTGGGACGCCGTATCGACGCGGTCGAGCACGTCTCCGGCTGGCGGGGCAGCGCGCTGATCTTCACCGCGTTCCTGCTGTTCATGGTCGCCGTGTCGCTGGGCTACACGGACCGGATCCGCTGGAAATGGCTGGTCACGGCGGGAGCCCTGACCTACCCGCTCTACCTGACGCACTACCTCGCCGGTACGGCGCTGATCAACCGCCTGCGGGACACCATGGACCCCCGGCTGCTGGTCGTCGTCGTGATCGCCGCCTTCCTGGTGCTGAGCCGGCTGATCCACCGCTACGTCGAGCGTCCGGCGGCACGGCTGATGAAGCGGGGCCTGGACACGTCCTTCGCACGGCTGCGGAACGCGAGCCGCGGCTGACCGCACGGGCAAGCCCTCTGCTCCTGACGTGTGCACCGTCACAGCCGGTCGTGGCCGGTCGTGGGGCCTTCCTCATACGGCCTTTAGGTCAAGACTTAGTAAAGTGGCACCCATGATCATTGCTGCCGCGGCCGACGCACCGGTCGGCGGAGTCGCCGGCTGGGCCGCCGACCTCATGGAGAAGCTGGGCGGCCCGGGCGCCGGGCTGGCCATCGCCCTGGAGAACCTGTTCCCGCCGCTGCCGAGCGAGGTGATCCTGCCGCTGGCGGGCTTCACGGCGAGCCAGGGCCGTATGGACGTCGTCGCCGCCATCGCCTGGACGACGGCGGGTTCGGTGGTGGGCGCACTCGCGCTGTACCTGCTCGGCGCGCTCCTCGGCCGTGACCGGATGATCGCGGCGGCGGCGAGGCTGCCGCTGGTGAAGGTCGCGGACGTGGAACGCACCGAGGCGTGGTTCCTCCGGCACGGCACCAAGGCGGTGTTCTTCGGCCGCTTCATACCGATCTTCCGCAGCCTGATCTCGATACCGGCCGGGGTCGAACGCATGCGGCTCCCGGTCTTCCTCACCCTCACCGCGGCGGGCAGCCTGATCTGGAACACCGCCTTCATCGCCGCCGGATACGCCCTGGGCGCCCGTTGGCACGAGGTCAGCGACCTGGTCGGGGTCTACTCCAAGGTCATTCTGGTGGGCGTGGTCGTGGTGGCCCTGGCATTCGTGGGCGTATGGCTGCTGCGGTCGGGTCGGGGCACGCGGAGGCGCTCACGCGGTGAGGTGAGAGGTGAGGCGAGATGAGCGGGGGTGGCTCAGGTGGTGACGTGAGCCGTCACCGCGGCACCCGCACCACACCCTCCTGGATCACCGACACCGCGAGCTGCCCGTCCTGCGTGTAGATCCGCGCCTGCCCGAGCCCTCGTCCGCCGTGCGCCGACGGCGACTCCTGGTCGTACAGCAGCCACTCGTCCGCGCGGAACGGACGGTGGAACCACATCGCGTGGTCCAGCGAGGCCCCGACCACGTCACCGACGGCCCAGCCGCCCCGCCCGTGGGCGAGCAGGACCGAGTCCAGCAGGGTCATGTCCGAGACGTACGTAGCGAGTACGACGTGCAGGAGCGGGTCGTCGGCCAGCTTGCCGTTGGTGCGGAACCAGACCTGGGAGTGCGGTTCGCGGGGCTCGCCGAACTTGCCGTACGGCGGCTCGTCCACGTAGCGCAGGTCGACCGCCTCACGTGCCTCCAGGAACTTCTCCACCACCGCCGGGTCGAGGTGGCCGTAGTCGCGCAGCCGTTCCTCGGAGGTGGGGAGCGTCTCCGGGTCGGGCGAGGAGGGCATGGGGGCCTGGTGGTCCATTCCCTCCTCGAACAGCTGGAAGGAGGCGGACAGGGCGAAGATCGGCTTGCCGTGCTGGACGGCGACCACCCGGCGGGTGGTGAAGGAGCGGCCGTCGCGCATGCGGTCGACGTTGTAGACGATGGGCGCGCCCGGGTCACCGGCGCGCAGGAAATACGCGTGGAGCGAGTGGGCGTGGCGGTCCGCGGGGACCGTGCGCCCGGCGGCGACGAGCGCCTGGGCCGCGACCTGACCGCCGAAGACGCGCGGGACGACGGCGGAGCGGGACTGGCCGCGGAAGATGTTCTCCTCGATCTGCTCAAGGTCGAGCAGATCGAGGAGACCCTGTAGTGCCTGGTTCATGGCACCTTTTCTACTGACTGGTAATTTCGGGAACCTTGCCGGCCCGTTTCCTACAGACCCATGTCCTTGGCGATGATCGACTTCATGATCTCGCTGGTGCCGCCGTAGATGCGGTTGACGCGGTTGTCCGCGTACAGGCGGGCGATCGGGTACTCGTTCATGAAGCCGTAGCCGCCGTGCAGTTGCAGGCAGCGGTCGATCACGCGGTGCGCGACCTCGGTGCAGAAGAGCTTCGCGGAGGCGGCCTCGGCCGGCGTCAGCTCGCCCGCGTCCAGGGCCTCCAGCGTGCGGTCGGCGACGGCCTCGGCGGCGTCGACCTCGGACTGGCAGGCGGCCAGCTCGAACTTGGTGTTCTGGAAGGAGGCGACGGGCTTGCCGAAGACGGTGCGCTCCTGGACGTACTGCTTGGCGAACCGGACGGCGGCCTTGGCCTGGGCGTAGGCGCCGTAGGCGATGCCCCAGCGCTCGGAGGCCAGGTTGTGGCCGAGGTAGTAGAAGCCCTTGTTCTCCTCGCCGAGGAGGTCCTCGACCGGGACCTTGACATCGACGAAGGCCAGCTCGGCGGTGTCGGAGGTGCGCAGGCCGAGCTTGTCGAGCTTGCGGCCGATGGAGTAGCCCTCGGACTTGGTGTCCACGGCGAACAGCGAGATGCCGTGGCGGCGGTCCTCGGCGCTGGGCGCGTCGGTGCGGGCGCAGACGATCACACGGTCGGCGTGCACGCCGCCGGTGATGAAGGTCTTGGAGCCGTTGAGGACGTAGTGCGTGCCGTCCTCGGAGAGCTTGGCGGTGGTCTTCATGCCCGCGAGGTCGGAGCCGGTGCCCGGCTCGGTCATGGCGAGCGCCCACATCTCCTCACCGGAGACGAACTTCGGCAGGAACCGCTTCTTCTGCTCATCGCTGGCGAGCATCTTGATGTACGGCAGGCCGAGCAGCACGTGCACACCGGAGCCGCCGAACTGCACGCCCGCGCGCGCGGTCTCCTCGTACATCACGGCCTCGAACTTGTACGACTCGATGCCGGCGCCGCCGTACTCCTCGTCGACGCGGATGCCGAAGACGCCGAGCTCGGCGAGCTTGTAGTAGAAGTCGCGGGGCGCCTGGCCGGCCGCGAACCAGTCGTCGTAGACCGGGACGACCTCGGCCTCGATGAAGGCGCGGATGGTCTCCCGGAACGCCTCGTGATCCTCGTTGAACACCGTACGGCGCACGCCGTCCACCTCCACCGGTACATGTCTAAGCGCTTGCTCACTTAAAGTACCGGCGAGTACGAAGGCCCGTCCAGAGGGTCCACCCCGTAACGCTCGTCACGCTGGTTCAGCGGTAGCGGACGAGAACCGGCCGCTCCGTGATCCGTACGGCGTCCTCGGCGCCGATCTCGCGGGTGGTGCCGTCGAGGTGGTGGACGCGATACGCCCCCTCGCCCGCCCGGACGTCCGCCGTGCCGGAGAGGGTCCAGCAGATGCGGGCGGGGTGCTTGGTGCCGTGTTCGTCGGGGATGAGAAACACACACTGCCAGACGTTCTCGGGCAGCGGGGTCTCGGGCGTCTCGGACGGGGGCACCTCGCTCCCGTGACCGCAGGAACGGACCTCGGCGTCGGCGAGCCACTGCTGGAGCCGGTCGACATAGAGACCGGCCTTGGTGGGCGCCTGGCCCTCGGCCTGGATGACGAGGGGGATCTTGCCGCTGCCCCAGGAGTAGAAGTACATCCGCTGCACGAGCCGGGAGTAGAGGCCGGTCAGATAGAAGCGGACCGCGTGGTTCGCCGCCGTGTCCGCGTCCAGCGGATCGTTCAGCTGCAGGGTCTGGGTGGTCCCCGTGTTCCACAGCGGCAGGTGGTACCCGGCGAGCTGGAAGGTCTGCTCGACCCTGCGGATGATCTCCAGCATGGTCTCCGGAGGATCGGTGATGCTGCGCTGGTAGAGGTTGACGGCCGCCGCGTCGCAGTGCTGGTAGACGCCCGTCTCGGCGAACCGGAGCAAGTATGCGTGCGACTCCTTCTTCCACAGGTCGGTGATCGACGGACAGACCACGGTCGCGTCCTTGTCGTACTCCCGGATGGTGCGGCTCGCGCGGCGCGTCATCTCAGCGAGCGTCTCCACGGTGCCGTTGTAGTGGTGCCCGTGATTGGCCGTGATCCAGGGTTCGTACGCGTCGATGCGGTCACCCGCATGCCGCACCAGCGCGCGCACGAAGGCGTCCCAGTCGGCCAGGTCGTCCGGCGGTGCGGCGCGGGGTCCTCCCGGTAGGCGGCCTTGCGGCCGTTCGGGGCGGCCCAAGGGGGCGCAGCGCCGAAGACGAAGACGGTGGGCAGGTCCTGACGTTCGGCGCCATCGAGCAGGCGGTCGAGGGTGGACCAGTCGAACTCTCCTCGTTCGGGCTCCAGTTGGGACCAACGGGTCTCGCTGTCCCACAACCGCACGGTGCCCACCCGGAAGGACGGCATGACCCCGCTGAAACTGTTCATCGTCACACCGAACAGCTCGGGGGCGACCGGTGACGGCCCCTGGGCCCAGCCGTCCGCCCCGACCGGCACCGGCTGACCGGCCTCCGGGCCGCGCCCGGCCGGAGCACTCCCGCGCCCGTCCGGAGCACTCGCGACAGCGGCGCTCAGCACCACCAGAGCCAGCACACCGGCGAGCACGAGCCGTGTCGTCCGGGAACGCCGGCCCGTCCGCCGCCCAGGGCCGGGCGGGACCGGCGCGACGGATACGGCGGGCGGAGCCGGTGCTGCGGGCACGGCCGCACGGGAACCGGCCGCCGCGGGATCCGACTCCTCTCGCGTCGCCGCCTCCCAGTACCGCAGCAGGTCGTTCAGCTCGGCCGGCTCCGCCCCGCACTCCCTGGCGACCCGGACGACGATGTCGTAGTCCCCCGGCACACCCTTGCCGGTGCAGTACCGGTGAAGCGTGGAGCTGCTGATGAAGACCCGCTGCCCCAGTTCCTGATAACTGAGCCCGCCGCGCTCCTTCAGCGCACGCAGCGCCGCGGCCAGCTCCCGCTCCCCGTTCCGCCTGTCCACGCCCCTCACCCCCGTGACGGCCCGCCCAACGCCTCCCTCAGCATCCCAGGCCCGTCCCAACCCGTCTGCATCATTCCTGGTCGATGGTGTGGCGCACGTCCCGCGCCGGGACGGGACGTGGATCCGCTGGCCGGGCGGTGGAGCGGCTCGGCACAGTCGTCACCGCCGGACCGACGGGGGAACGCCGGTCCCACGACCGACCGAAACGGGGAACACATGCCTGCCTCCTTACCAGGGCCGCCCCAGGGCAGACAGCGCGGCGCTGTCATGGCGGCGACCGCCGCCCTCCTGGCCGGATGTCTGGCGGCGTGCGCCGGCCCGGCAGGGGAGTCCACAGCAGCGGCCGTGGAGAACTCCGGTGTAACCGCCGCACAACAGAGCCGGATCGAGCGGGCCGAGGCACTGCTGATCCAGAAATGCATGACCAAGCACGGCTTCCGGTACTGGCCGGCTCCGCTCACCGGCGCCGAGGAGAGTCGCAGCTCGCGTTTCGTCCTCGATGACATCGCCTGGGCCCGCGCACACGGCTATGGCGGCAGGACCGAGCACAGGCTTCCCGCCCAGCGACGGCAGAACCCCAACCGCACTTACGTGGAGTCCCTTGCCGTCGCGAAGCGCGCGGCCTACTCGGCCGCACTGAACGGCGATCCGTCACGCGGCGGTGTCCTGACCGCGGACCTGCCCGGCGGTGGGACCCTCACCACGCCTCGCGGCGGCTGCCGTGCCACGGCACAGCAGGAGCTCTACGGGGACCGGGAGACATGGTTCCGCGTCAGCGGTGTGGCCATGAACCTCACACCGCTGTGGGTGCCGTCTCTCGTCAAGGACGCACGGTTCACGAAGGCGCTCGAAGCATGGTCGGTCTGCATGCGCCGCAAGGGCTACTCCTACGCCGATCCGCGGGAGATCCGTACGAATCTGTCCGGCCTGACCAAAGGGCTGAGCCAGGCGCAGACCCACGCCACCGAGGTGGAACTCGCCGTCGCCGAGGCCACATGCGCCCGCGGCTCGGCGCTCGCCGACACCGCGCGAGCGCTCAAGCGCACCTACCTCGGCCGGGTGAGCGCACGGTACGGCAAGGAGCTCGCTCTCTACCGCCAACTCCAGCGGGCCGCCCTGAAGCGCGCCGAGGAGATAACCGGCCGCCGGCGCTGCCCCCACCCCTCAGATACCTCCGCGACACACAGCCGCGGACAAGCACGCCTCGACCGAGGCGGACGAAGGAGAAAACATGCGCAAGACAGCCACCACCGCCGCCCTCTGCCTGGCCGGGCTCGGCCTCACGATGCCCGCCACGGCCGCCCAGGCGGCTCCCGCGGGAGAAGTGGGCATCCTGGCCGACTGCTCCCCCAACGGCACTGACGGCAAGGTGTATGCCTGGCGGGACTCGGCCTGCTCGGGCAACCTCCTCGGCTCGGCCGTGGGCAACGACGCGAACTGGGGCAACAGCTCGGGGTCGTTCCAGGGCAGCGACGACAACAACGCCACTTCTGTGGCGAACAACGGCTACGTCGGCGGCAACGACGTAGTCGCGTTCTACCGGCTGACCGGAGGCAGCGACGCCTGGGCCGGTGGCTTCCTCTGCGTGGGCCCGGGAGTGGCCCTGTCGGACCTGCGCGGGTACACCTTCACCACCGGGCAGAACGCGAACGACAGGATCTCCTCCCACGAGTGGGTGACCTCCGGAGCCTGCGGGCGCACCGCCTTCATCGACGACTGACGCCGCCTCCCCGGCACCGACGATCCCGTCGGCGCCACCGACCTGATCACCACAGTCCGGGGCACCGCCTGACAGTCGCCCCGAGAGCCCGTGCCGACCTCCCGTCGGCGCGGGCTCACCGCTATGCGCCCTCCTCGGCCGCCCCGAACGCCCCCCGAGCCATCCGATGCAGCAACTCCGCCGTCACCCCCCGCCCCGGCAGCGCCCCCGGCCGCCCCAGATGCGGTGTCGAGTTCAGCAGCCCGAAGACCGAGTGCACCGCCGAGCGGGCCGTCGGCTCCGTGAGGTCGGGGTACACCGTGCGCACCACCTCCACCCACAGCTCGACGTACTGCCGCTGCAGCTGACGGACGAGCTTGCGGTCGCTGTCGCGGAGGCGGTCCAGCTCGCGGTCGTGCAGGGTGATGAGGGGGCGGTCGTCGAGGGCGAAGTCGATGTGGCCCTCGATGAGGGAGTCGAGGACCGCCTCGGCCGGCACCCCGTCGGCCTCCGCCAGGCGCCGCTTGGCGCCCGTCAGCAGCTGGCCGCTGATGCCGACCAGCAGCTCGGCGAGCATCGCGTCCTTGCCGGCGAAGTGCCGGTAGAGACCGGGACCGCTGATGCCGACGGCGGCGCCTATCTCATCGACACCGACCCCGTGGAATCCACGCTCGGCGAAGAGCCGCGCGGCCTCCTTGAGGATCTGTTCGCGGCGGGTCGGGGCGTCGGTTCTGGTGGCCATGGAAGCAATTCTAGACAGGGAGGTTAGCGGTCGTTAACCTGAAGGAAATGCGTTAACGCTCATTAACTGGTGGACCACTGGTGAGGGGACCGCAGGATGCACGAGGCACCGGAGCTTCACAGCGCGGCAGATCCCGCGTCGGAGGCCTGGCGAGCCAACGAGGAGGCCCATCGGGCGCTCGGCGAGGAGCTGCGCTCCAAGCTGGCGGCGGTGCGGCTCGGCGGCGGCGAGAAGGCGCGCGCCCGGCACACCGCGCGCGGCAAGCTGCTGCCCAGGGACCGGGTCGACACCCTCCTCGACCCCGGCTCCCCCTTCCTGGAGCTCGCTCCCCTCGCGGCCGACGGCATGTACGAGGGCCAGGCCCCGGCCGCCGGCGTCATCGCCGGGATCGGGCGGGTCAGCGGGCGCGAGTGCGTGATCGTCGCGAACGACGCCACGGTCAAGGGCGGGACGTACTACCCGATGACCGTGAAGAAGCACCTGCGCGCGCAGGAGGTGGCCCTGGAGAACCGGCTGCCGTGTCTGTATCTCGTCGACTCGGGCGGGGCCTTCCTGCCCATGCAGGACGAGGTGTTCCCGGACCGGGAGCACTTCGGGCGGATCTTCTACAACCAGGCCCGGATGTCGGGCGCCGGGATACCGCAGATCGCGGCCGTCCTCGGGTCGTGCACGGCCGGCGGCGCCTACGTCCCCGCCATGAGCGACGAGGCCGTGATCGTCCGGAACCAGGGGACGATCTTCCTGGGCGGACCGCCCCTGGTGAAGGCCGCCACCGGCGAGGTCGTCACCGCCGAGGAGCTGGGCGGCGGCGAGGTGCACTCCAGGGTCTCCGGCGTCACCGACCATCTCGCCGAGGACGACGCCCACGCCCTGCGGATCGTGCGGAACATCGTCGCCACGCTCCCCGCGCGCGGGACCCTGCCCTGGTCCGTGGAGCCCTCGGTCGACCCGAAGGTGGACCCGTACGGGATCTACGGCGCCGTACCGGTCGACTCCCGCACCCCTTATGACGTACGCGAGATCATCGCGCGCGTGGTCGACGGCTCCCGTTTCGCCGAGTTCAAGGCGGAGTTCGGGCAGACCCTGGTCACCGGCTTCGCCCGGATCCACGGCCACCCGGTGGGGATCGTCGCCAACAACGGCATCCTGTTCTCCGAGTCCGCCCAGAAGGGCGCCCACTTCATCGAGCTGTGCGACCAGCGCGGCATCCCGCTGGTCTTCCTGCAGAACATCTCCGGGTTCATGGTCGGCAAGGACTACGAGGCGGGTGGCATCGCCAAGCACGGCGCCAAGATGGTGACGGCGGTGGCGTGCACGCGCGTGCCGAAGCTGACGGTCGTCGTCGGCGGGTCGTACGGCGCGGGCAACTACTCGATGTGCGGCCGGGCCTACTCCCCCCGCTTCCTGTGGATGTGGCCGGGCGCCAAGATCTCCGTCATGGGCGGCGAGCAGGCCGCCTCGGTCCTCGCGACGGTCAAGCGGGACCAGTTGGAAGGGCGCGGGGAGAGCTGGCCCGCAGCGGAGGAAGAGGCCTTCAAGGACCCGATCCGTGCGCAGTACGAGCGCCAGGGGAATGCCTACTACGCGACGGCCCGCCTGTGGGACGACGGGGTCATCGATCCCCTGGAGACCCGTCAGGTGCTGGGGCTGGCTCTGACCGCCTGTGCGAACGCCCCTCTGGGAGACCCCCAGTTCGGCGTCTTCCGGATGTGAGGGACACAACAACGATGTTCGACACGGTACTTGTGGCCAACCGGGGCGAGATCGCCGTCCGCGTCATCCGGACCCTGCGTGCGATGGGCGTGCGCTCGGTGGCCGTCTTCTCGGACGCGGACGCACAGGCGCGGCACGTCCGGGAGGCCGACACGGCGGTACGGATCGGTCCCGCGCCGGCCGCCGAGAGCTATCTGTCCGTGGAGCGGCTGCTGGAGGCCGCCGCCCGCTCCGGCGCCCAGGCGGTGCACCCCGGCTACGGCTTCCTCGCGGAGAACGCCGCCTTCGCGCGCGCGTGCGCCGACGCCGGGCTGGTCTTCATCGGGCCGTCCGCCGAGGCCATCGCGCTGATGGGCGACAAGATCCGGGCCAAGGAGACGGTGCAGGCGGCCGGGGTGCCGGTCGTGCCGGGCTCAAGCGGCAGCGGCCTCGCCGACGGCCAACTCGCCGACGCCGCCCGCGAGATCGGCATGCCCGTGCTGCTCAAGCCCTCCGCCGGCGGTGGCGGCAAGGGCATGCGGCTGGTGCGGGACGCGGAGAAGCTGGACGACGAGATCGCCGCCGCCCGCCGTGAGGCCCGCGCCTCCTTCGGCGACGACACCCTCCTCGTCGAGCGGTGGATCGACCGCCCCCGGCACATCGAGATCCAGGTCCTGGCCGACGGCCACGGCAACGTGGTGCACCTGGGCGAGCGCGAGTGCTCCCTCCAGCGCCGCCACCAGAAGATCATCGAGGAGGCGCCGAGTGTGCTGCTCGACGAGGAGACCCGGGCGGCGATGGGCGAGGCGGCCGTGCAGGCGGCCCGCTCCTGCGGGTACCGGGGCGCGGGCACGGTGGAGTTCATCGTGCCGGGCGGTGACCCCTCGTCGTACTACTTCATGGAGATGAACACCCGCCTCCAGGTGGAGCACCCGGTCACCGAACTCATCACCGGGCTCGACCTGGTGGAGTGGCAGCTGCGGGTGGCTGCGGGCGAGCGGCTGGCCTTCGCGCAGGAGGACGTACGGCTCACGGGCCATGCGATCGAGGCCCGCATCTGCGCGGAGGACCCCGCGCGCGGGTTCCTGCCGTCCGGCGGCACGGTCCTCAAGCTCCACGAGCCGCAGGGCGACGGCATCCGCACCGACTCCGGGCTCAGCGAGGGCACGGAGGTCGGGAGCCTGTACGACCCGATGCTGTCCAAGGTGATCGCGTACGGGCCGGACCGGGAGACGGCCATCCGCAAGCTCCGCGCCGCCCTCGCCGGGACGGTCACGCTGGGCGTGCAGACGAACGCCGGGTTCCTGCGGCGGCTGCTCGCGCATCCGGCGGTCGTCGCGGGCGAGTTGGACACGGGGCTGGTGGAGCGGGAGGTGGACTCCCTCGTGTCGGCCGAGGTGCCCGAGGAGGTGTACGCGGCCGCCGCGGCCGTACGTCTGGAGGTGCTGAAGCCACGCGGTGCGGGCTGGACGGATCCGTACTCCGTGCCGAACGGCTGGCGTCTCGGCGGCACCCCCAGAGCCGTGGCGTTCCCCCTCCGGGTGCCGGGACTCGAACCCGTCGCTCATGAGGTCAACGGCACGCACACGGTCACCGACGACACCGTCGCCGTCACCCTCGACGGCGTCCGGCACACCTTCCACCGCGCCGCCCTGCCGGACGGCACCTGGCTGGGCCGCGACGGCGACGCCTGGCAGGTGCGCGACCACGACCCGGTGGCCGCCTCGCTCACCGGGGCCGCCCATGCGGGCGCCGACTCGCTCACCGCGCCCATGCCGGGGACGGTGACGGTGGTGAAGGTCGCCGTCGGGGACGAGGTGACCGCGGGCCAGAGCCTGCTGGTCGTCGAGGCGATGAAGATGGAGCACGTCATCTCCGCCCCGCACGCCGGCACGGTCGCCGAACTGGACGTCACACCGGGCACGACGGTCGCCATGGACCAGGTCCTCGCCGTCATCGCCCCGGCGGAGGAGGACTGATGACGCTGCCCATGACGGTGCCGGCACCGGGGCTGCCGGCCCGCGTCCGCATCCACGAGGTCGGCGCGCGCGACGGCCTGCAGAACGAGAAGGCGACCGTGCCGACCGAGGTCAAGGCGGAGTTCGTGCGCCGCCTCGCCGACGCGGGGCTGACGACGATCGAGGCCACCAGCTTCGTACACCCCAAGTGGGTACCCCAGTTGGCCGACGCGGAAGAGCTGTTCCCGCTCGTCAGCGACCTCCCGGTGGCGCTCCCGGTCCTCGTGCCGAACGAACGCGGACTGGACCGCGCCCTCGCCCTCGGCGCCCGGCGCGTCGCCGTGTTCGCCAGCGCCACCGAGTCCTTCGCCAAGGCCAACCTCAACCGCACGGTCGACGAGGCGCTGGCCATGTTCGAGCCGGTCGTGGCCCGGGCGAAGGCCTCCGGCGTCCATGTCCGCGGCTATCTGTCGATGTGCTTCGGAGACCCGTGGGAGGGCCCGGTCCCGGTCCCGCAGGTGGTGAAGGTCTGCAAAGCGCTGCTGGACATGGGCTGCGACGAGCTGAGCCTGGGCGACACGATCGGGGTGGCGACGCCGGGGCACGTACGGGCGCTGCTCACCGAACTCACCGCACAGGGCACCCCCGTGGAAGCCCTGGGCGTCCACTTCCACGACACCTACGGCCAGGCACTGGCCAACACCTACGCCGCCCTCGAACACGGCGTCACCACGATCGACGCCTCCGCAGGCGGCCTGGGCGGCTGTCCGTACGCCAAGTCCGCCACCGGCAACCTCGCCACCGAAGACCTCGTGTGGATGCTGCGGGGCCTTGGCATCGACACCGGAGTAGACCTCGACCGCCTCGTCGCCACGAGCGCGTGGATGGCCGAACAACTGGGCCGACCCAGCCCGTCCCGCACCGTACGAGCCCTGTCCCACAAGGAGCAGTGACCCGCGATGGACCACCGACTCTCCCCCGAACTCGAAGAACTCCGCCGTACGGTGGAGCAGTTCGCGCACGATGTCGTAGCGCCCAAGATCGGCGAGTACTACGAGCACCACGAGTTCCCCTACGAGATCGTCCGCGAGATGGGCCGCATGGGCCTGTTCGGGCTGCCGTTCCCGGAGGAGTACGGCGGCATGGGCGGCGACTATCTGGCGCTGGGCGTGGCCCTGGAGGAGCTGGCCCGGGTGGACTCCTCGGTCGCCATCACCCTCGAAGCGGGCGTCTCACTCGGCGCGATGCCGATCCATCTGTTCGGCACCGACGCCCAGAAGCGGGAGTGGCTGCCGCGGCTGTGCTCCGGCGAGATCCTGGGCGCCTTCGGCCTCACCGAGCCGGACGGCGGCAGCGACGCGGGTGCGACCCGTACGACGGCCCGCCTCGACGAGTCGACGAACGAGTGGGTGATCAACGGCACCAAGTGCTTCATCACCAACTCCGGCACGGACATCACGGGCCTGGTCACGGTCACCGCGGTCACCGGCCGCAAGCCCGACGGCAAGCCGCTCATCTCGTCGATCATCGTCCCGTCGGGCACCCCGGGCTTCACTGTCGCGGCCCCCTACTCCAAGGTCGGCTGGAACGCCTCCGACACCCGCGAGCTGTCCTTCGCGGACGTCCGGGTCCCGGCGGCCAACCTCCTGGGCGAAAAGGGTCGTGGCTACGCCCAGTTCCTGCGCATCCTGGACGAGGGCCGGATCGCCATCGCGGCGCTCGGGACGGGCCTGGCACAGGGCTGCGTCGACGAGTCGGTGAAGTACGCCAAGGAACGCCACGCCTTCGGCCGCCCCATCGGCGCCAACCAGGCCATCCAGTTCAAGATCGCCGACATGGAGATGAAGGCCCACACGGCCCGCCTCGCCTGGCGCGACGCCGCGTCCCGGCTGGTGTCCGGGGAGCCCTTCAAGAAGGAGGCGGCGCTGGCGAAGCTGTACTCGTCGACGGTCGCGGTGGACAACGCCCGCGACGCGACCCAGATCCACGGCGGCTACGGCTTCATGAACGAGTACCCGGTCGCCCGCATGTGGCGGGACTCCAAGATCCTGGAGATCGGCGAGGGCACGAGCGAGGTGCAGCGGATGCTGATCGCGCGGGAGTTGGGGCTGGTGGGCTGAGCTCGGCGCCGACAGCCAGTCGAGGTCCGGCGAGGTCCAACGCCCCTTGATTTCAAGGAAGTTGGGCCTCGCGGGCTGAGTACACGCTCCTACAGCCCGCTCACAGCTTCGATCACAAGGGCCCCCACCCCTGGACATCAGCTCAGGTTAGGCTAACCTACCTTCGAATTGTCCGGCCGGTGATCCGCCCTGTTCGAAAGCAGCGTAACCATGCCCAACGCCAGAGCCACCCACCTCACCCGTCGCGGCATCCTCGCCGCGGGCGGCGCCCTCGGCCTCGGGGCCGTGCTCGCAGCCTGCGGGGACGACGACGCGAAAAGCGGTGGTTCGGACGAGGCGACGACGGCTGCCAAGTCCGGCCCCTGGACGTTCAAGGACGACCGCGGCACCACCGTGAAGCTCGACAAGGTCCCGACGAAGATCGTCGCCTTCGTCGGTGTCGCGGCCGCGCTGTACGACTACGGCATCGAGGTCAAGGGCGTCTTCGGCCCGACCAAGACGCAGGACGGCAAGGCCGACGTCCAGGCCGGCGACATGGACGTCAGCAAGTTGACGGTCTTCGGCAACGTCTGGGACCAGTTCAACGTCGAGAAGTACGCCGCGTTCGCCCCCGAGGTCCTCATCTCCACGACCTTCGACAGCGCCGGCACCCTCTGGTACGTCCCCGAGGCGTCCAAGGACAAGATCGCCAAGCTCGCCCCGAGCGCCGCGATCTCCGTCTACGACCGTCAGCTGACCCAGCCGCTGGAGCGGGTGTGGGAGCTGGCCGAGTCCCTCGGCGCGGACCTGAAGGCCGACAAGATCGCCCAGTCCAAGAAGGACTTCGAGGCCGCCGCCGAGCGTCTGCGCAAGGCCGCCAAGGCCCGCCCCGAGATCAAGGTGCTGGCCGGTTCCGCCAGCCAGGACATCTTCTACGTCTCCGGCACGAACCTCTCCATCGACCTTGAGTACTTCAAGGCCCTCGGCGTGAACTTCGTCGAGCCGCCGGAGAGCGCCAAGAAGGAGGGTGGCGGCTGGTTCGAGAGCCTGAGCTGGGAGAACGTCGACAAGTACCCGGCCGACATCATCATGATGGACGACCGCTCCTCGACGATTCAGCCCGCCGACATCACCGAGGCGACCTGGAAGAAGCTGCCTGCGGTGAAGGCGGGGCAGGTCATCGCGCGTTCGCCCGAGCCGATTCTGTCGTACGACAAGTGCACGCCGCTGCTGACCAGCCTTGCCGAGGCCATCGAGAAGGCCAAGAAGGTCGCGTAGGCGCTCTGCTGAGAGAGCCGGTTCAGCGCCGTAGGTCCACCGCACCGTGGTGAACTGCGCGTCCGCCGTGGCTGGTCGCGCAGTTCCCCGCGCCCCTTCGGGGCGCGTCACCTCAGGAGCACATATGACTACCGCCGTAGCCGCCCCGTTCCGTTTCTTCTCCCTTCAGGTCGTACGGACGAGGCGGCTCGGGCCGTCTCTTGTGCGGGTCTCCTTCGCCGGGGAGGATCTGAGGCACTTCTTCTCCGACGGGTGTGACCAGTCCCTGTCGCTGTTCCTGCCGCACCCCGGCCAGACCGAGCCGCAGGTCCCCCTGGAACTCGGTGACGGCTGGTGGCAGGGGTGGCGTGAACTGCCGGACGACGTACGGGCCGTGATGCGGTCGTACACCCTCCGGGCGCTGCGGCGGGACGCCTACGGGCACACCACCGAGATAGACATCGACTTCGTGCTGCACGGCATCGAGCCCGGCGCGGCCGCCCCCGCCGGCCCCGCCTCCCGCTGGGCCTCCCGAGCCGCCGCCGGTGCCCGCGTCCTACTGCTCGGTCCGGCCATCGCCGACAACCGGGCGATCCGGTTCCGGCCGCCCGAGGGCACCGACCTCGTGGTGATCTGGGGCGACGAGACCGCCGTGCCCGCCGTCTCCGCCATCCTCGAAGCCCTGCCCGCCGGCACCCGCGCCCGGGTGTGGCTGGAGGTGCACGATGCCGGGGACATCCAGGACCTGGTGACCGACGCCGACGCCGAGATCACCTGGCTGGTCCAGGAGGAGGCCATCGGCGCCGTCCGCGCCGCCCAACTCCCGCCCGCCGAGCACCCGTACGTCTGGATCGCGGGCGAGTCCGGCTCCGTGAAGGCGCTGCGCCGGCACTTCGTCCAGGAGCGCGGGGTGGATCGGCGCCGGGTCACCTTCGTGGGGTACTGGCGGCAGGGGGTCAGTGAGGAGCAACTGCGCGAGCAGGCGTAACTGCCCCTGAAAGCAAGGCGATCGGGTGGCTACTGCGACGTAAGTGATCGTAGTCACCCTTGATGCTGCCCTGATTCCAAGGAACTTAGGTTAGGCTCACCTAAGTTCCACGGCACCCCTTCATGCCACCCGCACTTCACGGCCCGTCCCCACCGGAGGACCTCCCCATGCGCTCGCACCTGCTCAATGACACGACCGCGGAGCAGTACCGCAGCTCCGTGACCGAAGGTATAGAGCGGGTGGCAGCCAAACTCGCCGCCACCGACCGTCCGTTCACCGGCGTCACGGTCGACGCCCTGGCCCCCGCCATCGACGCGATCGACCTCGACAAGCCGCTGCACGACACCGCCGCGGTCCTCGACGAGCTGGAGGACGTCTACCTCCGGGACGCGATCTACTTCCACCACCCCCGCTACCTCGCCCACCTCAACTGCCCGGTCGTCATCCCGGCCGTGGTCGGCGAGGCGATCCTCTCCGCGGTCAACTCCTCCCTGGACACCTGGGACCAGTCGGCCGGCGGCACGCTCATCGAGCGCAAGCTCATCGACTGGACGACCGACCGAATAGGCCTCGGCGAGAACGCCGACGGTGTGTTCACCTCCGGTGGCACCCAGTCCAACCTCCAGGCCCTGCTCCTCGCCAGGGAGGAGGCCAAGACCGACTCCCTCGCCAAACTGCGCATCTTCGCCTCCGAGGTCAGCCACTTCAGCGTGAAGAAGTCCGCGAAACTGCTGGGTCTCGGCCAGGACGCGGTGGTCTCCATCCCCGTCGACCACGACAAGCGCATGCAGACCGTCGCGCTCGCCCACGAGCTGGAGCGCTGCAAGAAGGCCGGCCTGGTCCCGATGGCCGTCGTCGCCACCGGCGGCACCACCGACTTCGGCTCCATCGACCCGCTGCCCGAGATCGCCGAGCTGTGCGAGCAGTTCAACACCTGGATGCACGTCGACGCCGCCTACGGCTGCGGCCTGCTCGCCTCCGTGAAGTACCGGGGCCGCATCGACGGCATCGAGCGCGCCGACTCGGTCACCGTCGACTACCACAAGTCCTTCTTCCAGCCGGTGAGTTCGTCCGCCGTGTTGGTCCGCGACGCCTCGACGCTGCGCCACGCCACCTACCACGCGGAGTACCTCAACCCGCGCCGTATGGTCACCGAGCGCATCCCCAACCAGGTCGACAAGTCCCTCCAGACCACCCGCCGCTTCGACGCCCTCAAGCTGTGGGTGACCCTGCGCGTGATGGGCGCCGACGGCATCGGGCAGCTCTTCGACGAGGTCTGCGACCTGGCGGTGGAGGGCTGGAAGCTGCTGGCCGCCGACCCGCGCTTCGACGTGGTCGTTCAGCCCTCGCTCTCCACCCTGGTCTTCCGCTACATCCCGGCGGCCGTCACCGACCCCGCCGAGATCGACCGCGCCAACCTGTACGCCCGCAAGGCCCTGTTCGCCTCCGGCGACGCGGTGGTCGCGGGCACCAAGGTGAGCGCCCGCCACTACCTGAAGTTCACCCTGCTCAACCCCGAGACGACGGCCGACGACATCGCCGCCGTCCTCGACCTGATCGCCGGCCACGCCGAGCAGTACCTGGGAGAGTCCCTTGACCGCGCGTCCTGAAAACCCGACCAAAACCCATGACTTCGTGGGGATCGGGCTCGGCCCGTTCAACCTCGGCCTCGCCTGCCTGACGGAGCCGATCGACGAGCTCGACGGCGTCTTCCTGGAGTCGAAGCCGGACTTCGAGTGGCACGCGGGCATGTTCCTGGACGGCGCCCACCTCCAGACCCCGTTCATGTCGGACCTGGTCACCCTGGCCGACCCGACCTCGCCGTACTCCTTCCTGAACTACCTGAAGGAGAAGGGCCGGCTGTACTCGTTCTACATCCGGGAGAACTTCTACCCGCTGCGGGTCGAGTACGACGACTACTGCCGCTGGGCCGCGAACCGGCTGAGCAGCGTCCGCTTCAGCACCACGGTGACGGAGGTGACGTACGACGACGGCGCCGAGCTGTACGTCGTGACGACGGCCGCCGGTGACACCTACCGCGCCCGCCACCTCGTCCTCGGCACCGGCACCCCGCCCTACATACCCGAGGCCTGCCAGGGCCTGGGCGGCGACTTCCTGCACAACTCCCGCTATCTGCAGCACAAGGCGGAGCTCCAGAAGAAGGAGTCGATCACGCTGGTCGGCTCCGGTCAGTCCGCTGCCGAGATCTACTACGACCTGCTCAGCGAGATCGACGTCCACGGCTACCGGCTGAACTGGGTCACCCGCTCCCCGCGCTTCTTCCCGCTGGAGTACACCAAGCTCACGCTGGAGATGACGTCGCCGGAGTACATCGACTACTTCCGCGAGCTGCCGGAGGCGACCCGCTACCGCCTCACCGCCGAGCAGAAGGGCCTGTTCAAGGGCATCGACGGCGATCTGATCAACGAGATCTTCGACCTGCTCTACCAGAAGAACCTCGGCGGCCCGGTCCCCACCCGACTGCTCACCAACTCCTCGCTGAACGGCGCCCGGTACGAGAACGGCACGTACACCCTGTCCCTGCGCCAGGAGGAGCAGCAGAAGGACTACGAGCTCGACTCCCAGGGCCTGGTCCTGGCCACCGGCTACAAGTACGCCGAGCCTGAGTTCCTCGCGCCCGTGAAAGACCGCCTGGTCTACGACTCGCAGGGCAACTTCGACGTCGCCCGCAACTACGCCGTCGACGTCACCGGCCGCGGTGTCTTCCTGCAGAACGCCGGCGTCCACACGCACAGCATCACCAGCCCCGACCTGGGCATGGGCCCGTACCGGAACGCGTACATCATCCGCGAGCTGCTCGGCACCGAGTACTACCCGGTCGAGAAGACGATCGCGTTCCAGGAGTTCGCCGTATGAGCACCACAGCCGGTACCGGCATCGGTACCTTCACCTTCCGCCCGCTCAATCCCCTGAAGGACGCCGAGCTGCTGCACGGCTGGGTCACCGATCCCAAGGCGGCCTTCTGGATGATGCAGGACGCCAGACTCCAGGACGTCGAGCGCGAGTACATGCGCATCGCGGCGCACGAGCACCACCACGCCGACCTCGGCCTGCACGACGGCGAACCGGCCTTCCTGATGGAGAAGTACGACCCCCGGTACGTCGAGCTGACCGGCCTGTACGACCCCGAGCCCGGCGACGTCGGCATGCACTTCCTGGTCGCCCCCACCGACCGGCCGATCAGCGGCTTCACCCGGGCCGTCATCACCGCGGTGATGACCGAGCTGTTCTCCGACCCGACCACCCGGCGCGTCGTAGTCGAGCCCGACGTGAGCAACAAGGCCGTGCACGCCCTGAACGAGGCCGTCGGCTTCGTGCCCGAGCGTGAGATCCAGAAGCCGGAGAAGAAGGCCCTGTTGAGCTTCTGCACGCGCGATCAGTTCTTGTCCGCCCGAGGAGTGGCCGTATGACCCTGTCCGACGCCGTAGCGCATCTGTCCCCCCACCGCTGGGCGCGGGCCAACCGCCTCCTGATCCGCAAGGCACTCGCCGAGTTCGCGCACGAGCGGCTCATCACGCCGGAGGCCACCGACGGCGGCGAGTACGTCGTCCGCAGCGACGACGGCCTGACCCGGTACACCTTCACGGCCGTGCGCCGCGCCCTGGACCACTGGCAGGTCGACGCCGACTCGATCACCCGTCACCGGGACGGCGCCGAACTCCCGCTCGCCGCCCTGGACTTCTTCATCGAGCTGCAGAAGTCCCTGGGCCTGAGCGACGAGGTCCTGCCGGTGTACCTGGAGGAGATCTCCTCCACCCTCTCCGGCACCTGCTACAAGCTCACCAAGCCGCAGATCCCGGTCGCCGAGCTGGCGAAGGCCGGCTTCCAGGCCATCGAGACCGGCATGACCGAGGGCCACCCCTGCTTCGTCGCGAACAACGGGCGGCTCGGCTTCGGCATCCACGAGTACCTGTCGTACGCCCCCGAGACCGGCAGCCCGGTCCGGCTGGTCTGGCTCGCGGCCCACCGCACGCGCGCCGCGTTCACGGCCGGTGTCGGCATCGACTACGAGTCCTTCGTACGGCAGGAGCTGGGCGAGGAGACCGTCGAGCGCTTCCACGGCGTCCTGCGAGAGCAGGACCTCGACCCCACCGACTACCTCTTCATCCCCGTCCACCCCTGGCAGTGGTGGAACAAGCTCACCATCACCTTCGCCGCCGAGGTCGCCCAGAAGCATCTGGTGTGCCTGGGCGAGGGCGACGACGAGTACCTGGCCCAGCAGTCCATCCGGACCTTCTTCAACCGGTCCAGCCCCGAGAAGCACTACGTGAAGACGGCCCTGTCCGTCCTCAACATGGGCTTCATGCGCGGCCTCTCGGCGGCGTACATGGAGGCGACCCCGGCCATCAACGACTGGCTGGCCCAGCTCATCGACAACGACCCGATCCTGAAGTCGACCGGCCTGTCGATCATCCGCGAGCGCGCCGCCGTCGGCTACCGGCACCTGGAGTACGAGAAGGCGACCGACCGCTACTCGCCGTACCGCAAGATGCTGGCGGCCCTGTGGCGCGAGAGCCCGGTCGCCTCCCTCCAGGAGGGCGAGTCGCTGGCCACGATGGCCTCCCTCGTCCACGTCGACCACGAGGGCGCGTCCTTCGCGGGCGCGCTGATCAAGCAGTCGGGCCTGACTCCGACGGAATGGCTGCGCCGCTACCTGAAGGCGTACTTCACCCCGCTGCTGCACAGCTTCTACGCCTACGACCTGGTCTACATGCCGCACGGCGAGAACGTGATCCTGGCCCTGAAGGACGGCGTGGTCCAGCGCGCCATCTACAAGGACATCGCCGAGGAGATCGCCGTCATGGACGTGGACGCGGTGCTGCCGCCCACGGTCGAGCGGCTGCGCGTGGAGGTCCCGGAGGAGAAGAAGCTCCTGTCCATCTTCACGGACGTCTTCGACTGCTTCTTCCGCTTCCTCGCCGCGAACCTCGCGGCCGAGGGGATCCTGGAGGAGGACGACTTCTGGCGCACGGTCGCCGAGGTCACCCGGGACTACCAGCACTCGGTGCCCGAACTCGCCGACAAGTTCAAGCAGTACGACATGTTCGCCCCCGAGTTCGCCCTGTCCTGCCTCAACCGCCTCCAGCTGCGCAACAACAAGCAGATGGTCGACCTCGCGGACCCGGCGGGCGCACTGCAGCTGGTCGGCAACCTGAAGAACCCCATCGCAGGGCTGTAGTACACGGCCCCACACAGACAGGCGGGCACCCCCGGAGTACGGTCCTCCGGGGGTGCCCGTCTACGTCCGGGGCGTGCGCGCCCCTGTCTTTTAGGGGCGCGGGGAACTGCGCGACCAGCCCCCACCGGCGGTCAGACGAATCACCAAGGAACCTGCGGCGATCGGTAGTAGCTAATCCCCAACGCCTCCCACCGCTCAGCCTGCGCAGCAAGCCGCTCCTTGTAACCCTCCCAGTCATGCGTGGAAGCCGGCGACCAGCCCAGCTCGGCCACGCCCGCCAGCCTCGGGAAGGCCATGTACTCGATGTCGGCCGACTTGGTGATCGTCTCCGTCCACAGCGGCGCCTCGACACCCCGGACCGCCGAAGAAGGCGCCCCCGGAAGGTAGTCGCCGGGATCCCAGTCGTACGACCGCTTCACTTCCACCAGCCCGGCCCAGTCCAGCCCCAGCGGAGTGTCGGCGGTGTACTTCATGTCGAGGTAGATCCGGTCGGCCGGAGACAGAATGATCCCGGTCCCGTTCCGCGCGGCGGCAGCGACCTGCGCCTTCTCCTCCGCACTGGTGCCGTCCAGCCCCCAGTACTGCGCAAGCGCACCCTTCGCCGGAGTCGCGCCGGTCAGCTGGTGCCAACCGACCACCGTCTTGCCGTACTTGGCGACGAGCGGCTGCACCCGGTCCATGAACGTCACATAGTCCTCGTGGCTGGTGGAGTGCGCCTCGTCCCCGCCGATGTGCAGATACTTCCCCGGCGTGAGCGCGGCCAGCTCCCGGATCACGTCGTCCACGAAGTCGTACGTGATGTCCTTGCCGACGCACAGCGAGCTGAAGCCGACCTCGGTGCCGGTGTAGAGCGGGGGCGCGACGCCGTCGCAGTTCAGCTCGGCGTAGGAGGCCAGCGCGGCGTTCGTGTGGCCGGGCATGTCGATCTCGGGGACGACCTCCAGGTAGCGGGAGGAGGCGTACCGGACGATCTCCTTGTAGTCGGCCTTGGTGTAGTGGCCGCCGGGGCCGCCGCCGACCTGCGTCGAGCCGCCGTAGGTCGCCAGACGCGGCCAGGAGTCGATGGCGATGCGCCAGCCCTGGTCGTCGCTGAGGTGCAGATGCAGCTTGTTGATCTTGTACAGGGCGAGCTGGTCGATATAGCGCTTGACCTGGTCGACGGTGAAGAAGTGCCGGGAGACGTCGAGCATCGCGCCGCGCCAGCCGTAGCGCGGGGTGTCCTTGATCGTGCCGCCCGAGACCAGCCAGGGGCCGGGCTGGACGGAGTCCTTCTCGACGGCCGCCGGGAGCAGCTGGCGCAGGGTCTGGACGCCGTGGAAGAGGCCTGCGGGCCGGGCGGCGGTGATGGTGACGCCCTTGCGGCCACTGTCGAGGCGGTAGCCCTCGGCGCCGTACGAGCCCTTGGCGAGGCGCAGTTGGATGCCGCCGGCGCCGTGGGCGGTGACGGGGAGGCGGTAGCCGGTGGAGGGGCGCAGGACGGTCGCGAGGTACTCGCCGACGCGACGGGTCTCACGGGAGTCGTCGACGCGGATGCGGGTGTCGCGGGTGATCCGGTAGGGGGATCCGCTCGGGGCGACCGACGCGGGCGCGGGGACCACGCGGTCGAGCGGGGTGGGCGTTGCCGCCTGCGCGGGAGCGGCCCCTGTCAAGGAGACGCCCGTCGCGAGCAGCAGCAGGGAACCGAGCAGGCGAAGTGTTCTGTGGTGGGGTCTGACACGGCCTTCTCTCACAAGCGTGTCCCTTTCATGAGCCGTCGAGCTCCAAGAGGTCTGGACCACTCTCTCGTGAGACTGGTGGAACAATCCACCCCATGGCGGAAATCCTCCAGAAGGACGGCACGTGGGTCTTCGACGGCGACGCACTGCGGCTGACTCCAGGACGGGACAAGAACGTCAGCCTGTTCCGCAAGACGCTGGGTGAACTGGTCGTCCCCTTGGGGGCGTTGGCGGGGGTCTCCTTCGAGCAGGGCAGGAAGGCCGGGCGGCTGCGGCTGCGCCTGCGCGACGGCGCCGACCCGCTGCTGCACGCCACGGGCGGCCGGCTGACCGAGCCCAACGACCCGTACCAGCTGATCGTGGAGTCCGACCGCTACGGCGTCGCCGAGTACTTCGTGGACGAGGTGCGCAGCGCCCTGCTGCTGGACCAGGTCCCCGCCGACCCGGTCGACGCGTATCTGGTGCCGGGCCCGTCCGTCCCCCTGTCGGTCTCCGCCGGGGACGGCACCGCGAGCTTCGACGGCGAGCACATCCGCCTGGAGTGGAACTGGAAGACGGAGGACGCCAAGGCCGCCGCCGGCAGCCGCTCCCTCACGCTCACCGACATCGTGGCGGTGGAGTGGCATCCGGCGGCGGGCCTGGAGAACGGCCACCTCCGCTTCACCGTCAGGAACGCGCCCACCAAGGCCCCGCCCAAGTACGACCCGAACTCGGTCGAGCTGTGGGGCTTCAAGAAGGACCCGCTGATGGCCCTGGTCGCGGCGGCGGTCCAGGCCAGGCTGCCGCACCCGGCCGGGCCGGGCGCCGCGGACGTACCGAACGCGCGACCGGAACTGCCTTCCCCTCCGGTCGCGCCCACCGAGGACGACCACGACGCCCTGCTGCGCCGCCTGCGCGAACTCGGCGAACTCCATCGCACGGGCGTGCTGACGGACGAGGAGTTCACACTGGCCAAGCAGGCGGTTCTCAAACGGATGTGAGGGCTACTTCGCCCGGCGCGCCACCGTGAAGTGGTCGATACGGTCACCGGTCTCGGCGATGCCCGACACGACCAGCTTGGCGTAGCGCCCGCGCGCCGCGGGCTCGACGTCCACGCGCAGGAACGAGTAGTTCAGGTAGCGCACGCGCGACCAGGCGACCGTCTCGTTCTGCTTTCCGTCCTTGAGGTTGACGAAGGAGGCCACGGAGTCCTGCTCGTTCTCGTGCCCCTCGTAGGAGTCCGGCGCGGTGAACGCGTAGAGGCTGCGGCCGGCCGCGCCCGCGGTGACGTAGACGACACCCTCGGTCTCGGGGTAGGCCGTGCCGCCGATCGGGAGCTTCTTGACGACCTCGTTGCCCTTGATCACGTCCGTGCGCTCGTACTGGTGATTGTGGCCGTTGATGACGAGGTCCACCTGGTACTTCTCGAACAGCGGCACCCACTCCTGGCGCACACCCCCCTCCGAGGCGTGCGCCGTGGAGGTGCAGTACGCGCAGTGGTGGAAGAACACGACCACGAAGTCGATGCCGTGGGCCGCCCGGAACTTCTTCAGCTGCGCCTCGAACCACTTGGTCTGCGTGCCGCCGGAGATGCCGAGGTTGGCGGGGATCTCGTACGACACGTCGTTCGGGTCGAGCGAGATGATCGCGGTGTTGCCGTGGACGAAGGAGTACACGCCCGGCAGGTTCTTCTTGTCCGGCCCGTTGTCGGGGAGCGCGAAGCGGGCCTCCTCGCCGCCGTAGCCGCCCGGCGAGTACCAGGCCTCCATGTCGTGGTTGCCGTACGACACCATCCACGGCACCGACTTGGCGACGGACTCGGTCTGGGCCAGGAACTGGTCCCACACCCGCGAGTCGAAGCCGGTGTCGGCGGACTTGCCCTGGCCGGCCGGGTCGGCGTAGGCGATGTCGCCGGCGTGCAGGTGGAACGCCGGGTTCTGGCCGAGGAGCAGGCTGTCGTTGGCCAGGCCGTGGTAGCTGACGCCCTGGTCGCCGAAGGCCGTGAAGGTGAACGGCGCCTTGTGCGCGGGGGCGGTGGTGAAGGTGCCGAGGGTGCCCAGGAGGTGCGGCTCGGCGGGGTCGAAGCCCTGGTGGCCGACACCGTAGTAGTACGTCCGGCCGGGCTTGAGGTGGGCCAGCTTGGCATGGACGTAGTACTGCGTGTGGTCGGCACTCGCCCCGACGCCGGCCGGCGTGTAGAGGGTGCGGACCTCGGCCTCGATCTTGCGGGAGAGGTCCCAGGGGTGGGCGCCGATCCGGACGAACGGCTTCTTGACGGTGACGGGGACCTGCCACGAGACGGTCATCTCGGTGCGTGCGTCGTTGCCGTAGGCGAGGTGGCGGCCGAAGGGGGCGACGAGGGCGCCGTCGACGGTCTCGGTGCGCGGCGCCGTCTGCGGGGGTACGGCGGCCTGTGCGGTGGCGCCCGGCACGAAGGCGCCACCCGTGACGGCGCCGAGCGTGACGGCGCCGCCTCTGATCATGTTGCGCCGGGAGAACTTGGCGCGCAGGTACTCGTGCTGCTCGGCCATGCTCATGCGCTCGGCGAGCTGCTCGGGTACTCCCATACGAGGAATGTCCATGGCGCCACAAGCTGGTCGGTGCAAACATCCGCCCGCGGAACAACCGCCCAACGAACACCCATGGCTGTTCCATAACTCCCCCAAAGGCCTCTGACACTCTCTTGCCCGAAATCGGGCAGGATTCTTGCGAAGCGGCCCCCAATACCCCAGGATCTACCGAGTGCACGACGACCTTGTTGATCACCTGACCCGCAGCACGCCCCTCCAGCGGGGCGAGGCGCTGCGGGTGATCCAGGACGTGCTCGCCTACTTCGACGAGACGACCGAGGAGTTCGTCCGTCGCCGCCATCGCGAGCTCCAGGCCCAGGGCCTGGTGAACGCGACGATCTTCGAACGGATCGAGGCGGACCTGAAATACCGGGCGGTGGCCCCACCGGAGCTCACGCTCCGCCAGCTGCGCCGGATCGTCTACGGCTAGGGATACCTATATATATGTGCGGAATCGTCGGATACATCGGGAAGCGTGACGTGGCGCCCCTCCTGCTGGAGGGCCTTCAGCGCCTGGAGTACCGCGGCTACGACTCGGCGGGCATCGCCGTCACCTCCCCGAAGGCGGCGGGCCTGAAGACGGTCAAGGCCAAGGGCCGGGTACGCGACCTGGAGGCCAAGGTCCCGGCCCGCTTCAAGGGCACGACCGGCATCGCCCACACCCGCTGGGCCACCCACGGCGCCCCTTCCGACCTGAACGCCCACCCGCACCTGGACGCCGAGGGCAAGGTCGCCGTCGTCCACAACGGCATCATCGACAACGCCACCGACCTGCGCCGCAAGCTGGAGGCGGACGGCGTCGAGTTCCTCTCCGAGACCGACACCGAGGTCCTCGTCCACCTCATCGCCCGCTCCCAGGCGGAGAAGCTGGAGGACAAGGTCCGCGAGACCCTGCGCCTCATCGAGGGCACGTACGGCATCGCCGTCCTGCACGCCGACTTCCCGGACCGCATCGTCGTCGCCCGCAACGGCTCCCCGGTCGTCCTCGGCATCGGCGAGAAGGAGATGTTCGTCGCCTCGGACATCGCGGCCCTGGTCGCCCACACCCGGCAGATAGTGACGCTGGACGACGGCGAGATGGCCACCCTGAAGGCCGACGACTTCCGCACGTACACGACGGAGGGCACGCGCACGACGGCGGAGCCCACGACGGTCGAGTGGGAAGCGGCGTCCTACGACATGGGCGGCCACGACACCTACATGCACAAGGAGATCCACGAGCAGGCCGACGCCGTGGACCGCGTCCTGCGCGGCCGCATCGACGACCGCTTCTCCACCGTGCACCTCGGCGGCCTCAACCTGGACGCCCGTGAGGCCCGCCAGATCCGCCGCGTGAAGATCCTCGGCTGCGGCACCTCGTACCACGCGGGCATGATCGGCGCCCAGATGATCGAGGAGCTGGCCCGCATCCCCGCGGACGCCGAGCCGGCGTCGGAGTTCCGCTACCGCAACGCCGTGGTGGACCCCGACACCCTGTACATCGCGGTCTCCCAGTCGGGCGAGACGTACGACGTCCTCGCGGCCGTCCAGGAGCTGAAGCGCAAGGGCGCGCGGGTGCTGGGCGTGGTGAACGTCGTCGGCTCGGCGATCGCGCGCGAGGCGGACGGCGGCATCTACGTCCACGCGGGCCCCGAGGTCTGTGTGGTCTCGACGAAGTGCTTCACGAACACGACGGTCGCCTTCGCCCTCCTGGCCCTCCACCTCGGCCGTACCCGCGACCTCTCGGTCCGCGACGGCAAGCGCATCATCGAGGGCCTGCGCAAGCTGCCCGCCCAGATCTCCGAGATCATGAAGCAGGAGGCGGAGATCGAGAAGCTGGCCCAGCAGTACGCCGAGGCCCGCTCGATGCTCTTCATCGGCCGTGTCCGCGGCTACCCGGTCGCCCGCGAGGCCTCCCTCAAGCTCAAGGAGGTCTCCTACATCCACGCCGAGGCCTACCCGGCCTCCGAGCTCAAGCACGGCCCGCTGGCCCTGATCGAGCCGGCCCTCCCCACGGTCGCGATCGTCCCCGACGACGACCTCCTGGAGAAGAACCGCGCCGCCATGGAGGAGATCAAGGCCCGCAGCGGCAAGATCCTCGCGGTGGCCCACCAGCACCAGGAGAAGGCCGACCAGACGATCGTGGTCCCGAAGAACGAGGACGAACTGGACCCGATCCTGATGGGCATCCCGCTGCAACTCCTCGCCTACCACACGGCATTGGCTCTCGGCCGCGACATCGACAAGCCGAGGAACCTCGCGAAGTCGGTGACGGTGGAGTAGTCCAGGCCGGCGGAATGAGCGGACCCCCACGTGATGCCCCTGATCACGTGGGGGTCCGCTCTGTTCCCGGGAAACACCTCAGCCGGTGACTTCGATGAAGTCACCGGCTGAAGGGTGAGGGTGAGTGACGGGACTCGAACCCGCGGCATCCTGGACCACAACCAGGTGCTCTACCAGCTGAGCTACACCCACCATGACCGGCTCTGGGTTTCCCCGACCGGCCGAGAAAAAGTGTACAGGGTCCGAAGGGGTGCTCGCGCACAGATTCCGCGGCGCCCCCTTGCACCCCCCTCGCACCCCTACTGAGCAGGCAGAACGTGCTTCGCGGCGATCGACTTCGCCGTGTCCGAGTCCGGGCCGGGCTGGGGCACGAAGACGGCCTCGCGGTAGTAGCGGAGTTCGGCGATGGATTCGCGGATGTCGGCGAGGGCGCGGTGGTTGCCGTTCTTCTCGGGGCTGTTGAAATACGCCCGCGGGTACCACCGGCGCGCCAGCTCCTTGATCGAGGAGACGTCGACGATGCGGTAGTGGAGGTAGTCCTCCAGTGTCGGCATGTCGCGCAGCAGGAAGCCGCGGTCGGTGCCGACGGAGTTGCCGCACAGCGGGGCCTTGCCGGGTTCTTTGACGTGTTCGCGTACGTACGCCAGGACCTGCGCCTCGGCGTCCGCCAGCGTCGTGCCACCGGCGAGTTCGTCGAGCAGGCCGGACGCGGTGTGCATCTGACGCACCACCTCCGGCATCGTCTCCAGCGCCGAGTCCGGCGGGCGGACGACGATGTCCACCCCCTCGCCGAGGACGTTCAGCTCGGAGTCGGTGACGAGGGCGGCAACCTCGATGAGCGCGTCGTCGGACAGCGAGAGGCCGGTCATCTCGCAGTCGATCCACACCATGCGATCGTTCATGCGACCACCCTAAAGCTGGCGTCGCCTTTTGGGATGCCCGGACCTCGTTCTCAGAACGCCGGACGGGCTGGGATGCCCGTCCGGCGTCACAAGGTCACGTCACGATCCGCTGCGCTGCCCCGGCAGACTCGCCCGGCTCGTCGCGTACGCCTCGCGGCCGTTCTCCCCCGGCACCGACAGCGACGCGGTCGCGCCGAGCGTGCTCGGTGCCGGTGTGCGGCGGGTCTGGAGCGGGACCGGGCCACTGTCCGGGTAGGGCGACGGCGGTGGGCCCGGCGGCGCGGGTGGGCCGACGCTGGGCTCCGGGTCCGTCGGCCTCTCGGCCTGCGGACGCCGCGCGCGGTACGCCGCCCGGTACGCCGCCGGCGACGAGCCGAGCTGGCGCCGGAAGTGCCCGCGCAGTGCCACCGGTGAGCGGAAGCCGCAGCGGCTCGCGACCTCGTCCACCGAGTAGTCCGACGTCTCCAGCAGGCGCTGGGCCTGGAGCACCCGCTGGGTGATCAGCCACTGCAGCGGGGCGCTGCCGGTCAGCGAGCGGAAGCGGCGGTCGAAGGTGCGACGGCTCATGTACGCGCGTGCCGCCAGCGTCTCGACGTCGAACGCCTCGTGGAGGTGCTCCAGCGCCCAGGCGACGACCTCGGCCAGCGGGTCGGCGCCGATCTCCTCTGGTAAAGACCTGTCGAGGTAGCGCTCCTGACCGCCGGCCCGGCGTGGCGGGACCACCAGGCGGCGGGCCAGAGCTCCGGCCGCCTCGTTGCCGTGGTCCGTCCGCACGATGTGGAGACAGAGATCGATTCCGGCCGCTGTGCCCGCCGACGTCAGGACGTCACCGTCGTCCACGAAGAGTTCTCGCGGATCCACGTGCACCGACGGGTAGCGCTTGGCCAGCGTCGGTGCGTACATCCAGTGCGTCGTCGCGGGGCGGCCGTCCAGCAGGCCCGCCGCGGCGAGGACGAAGGCGCCGGTGCACAGCCCGACTATGCGGGCACCTTCCTCGTGCGCCCGGCGCAGTGCGTCGAGCGCGTCCTCGGGCGGTGGCGAGGTGATCGAGCGTCAGGCCGGCACGACGACCGTGCCCGCCCGCGAGATCGCCTCCAGGCCATGTGGCGTGGAGAGTTCCAGGCCCCCTGTGGTCCGCAGCGGGCCTTCCTCACCGCCGCACACCAGAAGGCGGTAGCGCGGCACGCCGGCGTCCTGGCGGTCGATCCCGAACACCGACAGTGGTATGGAACTCTCGAAGATGGGGCCGCCGCTGAACAGCAGCACCGCGACGATCTCCTTGCGGCGTCGCCCGGACAGTTTCCGGGCCGCAGCTTCCGGCGCGGCAGTGGAGTCGTGGCTCATACTGCTAAGCCCCCCTCGGTGGTCGCGGCTCCTCGGTTGTGTCGCTCCTGCACGTTTCCCCTCGGTCCTGCACGAGTCCCCCGCCGTAGACAGTCAAGATCGAATCTACTGTGTCGCGTCGCGCCGCAGTGGCCGGTTCGGCACTCGGCACATTGTCGACTTGGCAACTTGGCGTGAAGCATTCGATCACGAAGCGTTGCACTCACGGGCCGTGCAGGGAAGTGCGCCTTGTCGCAGTGGCCAATCCACGTAGGGTGCGCAGGTCCCCTGAGGCCCTTTCCGTGCAGGTGGAACGGGGGTTGGGGGGTGTTCTGGGCGGGGGATGCTTGCACGCCAGAAGTTGGCTGAAAAGCAACGTCCCCGTGCGCGGAAACCGGTCAACCGACCGGTGTATTTCCCCCACTGTGACGTCCGCCTCTATGGGCCCCGGTTCCGGTCCTGTGGTGGCGTCCGCGACGCGAGGGCACCGGGCCGGCCCGTTCCTCGTCCTTCATACGGGCCGCGTCGTCCCGCAGGCGCGCCGCGCCGCGTTCCGATTCGCGCAGCAGCACGCGGCACACCGCCGTCACGGCCGCGAGACCGAGGGCCGTGCCGGTGGCGCCGGCCAGGGAGGTGCCGTACCAAAGGAGGACCACGGGGACCAGGACGCAGCAGAAGACCGCCCACCGGACCACGGTGGCGCTGTCCTCGAAGGTGGTGCGGGGTCCGGCCATGCGTGCGTGCTCCCTGGGCTCCCTGGGGGGTGGATCACGGTGATCAACGCCCGTTCGAGCGGTCGGTCACTGGTCCGGGCCATGCCGGGCAAGTGAATCCTGTGCAAACCGCCTGTACACCGCAGCAACCATTGCGTGACGGGCGTCCCCTCGTGCATGCTCCCTGGAACCCGCACCGACCGTGAGCGGGGATCTGGGCTAAGGAGGCGTGCCGCCGTACCCTTGGGGTATGGGGTTGGGAAGACCATTCCCGGACACAGCTCCGCCGCACCTCACCGCTGCATCCGTCAGCGAGCTCCGCTCGCGGGGCCCACCCATAAAGGATCACTACGCCGAGACATCCATGGCCGGTCACGAATTCTTCGAACCCGCGGACCGCAAGCGGCCCGTCGCCGACCCCACGGCGGCCGAGCCCCTGGCGGCGGAAGAGCCACGCCACTCCTGCGACCCCGCCTTCAAGCACGGCGTCGTAGTCGGCTTCGACGGCTCCACCTCCAGCGAGCGCGCCCTCGCGTACTCCATCGGCATGGCCCATCGCTCCGGGTCGGGCCTGATCATCGTCCACGTCGCCAACCGGCTGCCCACCACGGTGTGGGCCGGCTGCGAGCCGCCGGTCTTCGTCGACGTGCCGGACCACCGGACCGAGGTGCTCGGCCTCGAACTCGCCTGCGCCGACTATCTCGCCGAGGTGCCCTGGATCCTCGTCGAGCGCGGCGGCGACATCTGCCACGAACTCGAAGAGGTCGGGCGGGAGTACGAGGCGGACGCGATCGTCGTCGGCTCCACGCACGGCATCGTCGGCCGGATCTTCGGCTCCGTCGCCGGGCGGCTCGCCAAGCGCGCCAAGCGTCCTGTCGTTGTCATTCCGTAACTCGCCGTTGTCCCAGGTGAGATGAGCCGTTCGAGACAGCGGGCTCCTTCTTGCGATGTGTGAACCTACTCGCGCGTAGAGGTGTTTGTGCCTTTGTGAAGGGCATATACCGGTCACCGCACAACAGCACATTGCATGAAGGGAGCCCGCCGTGGACAACGACGTCTCCGCGGGAAGCGGAATCACCACCGTGGTCGGCCGACTCGCCCTGGGAATCACCCTGTTGGCCTTCGGGCTGGGGTACACCGGTGTGATCGACGGTGTGTCGGCTGCTGACGCCGTATCAATCGCCCAGTACGTGGGCGGCATAGCCCTCTTCGTCACCGGCCTGATGGCCCTGCGAGACCGGGACAGCGCGAACGGGACCGCGTTCGTGGTGCTCGGTGCACTCTGGTTCACGTGGGCCGTCTCGGCCGACGCGACCGTCTCCGCCAATGCGGCCGGGTTGTTCCTGCTGCTGTTCGCCCTGGTGGCGCTGTCCCTCACCCTCGCCGGTGGTGACCAGCTCGGTCAGGGTGCCTACGGGCTGTTCTTCGTGTCCCTGCTCCTCATGGCGATCGCCGGCTTCGCCGACAACGACGGGCTCACCAAGGTGGGCGGCTGGTTCGCCGTTGCCGCGGGTGCGGTCGCCTGGTACGCCGCGACCGCGGCGCTGGCCCACTGGCCGACCGCCCTTCCGCGACGCGCTGCCGGCCGGGGCGTGACGGCCACCGGTTAGCTGCGCGGGCTGGGGAGTTGGGCGGCTCCCCGGCGCTCGAACGGACCCCCCGTGACAGGTGGCATCACGTGGGGGTCCGTCCTTGTTTCGTCGGCCTGTGCGGGTGGGTGGGGGCTGGTCGCGCAGTTCCCCGCGCCCCTTGGGGCGTTGTTCGACCGTCACCGGACAGGCCACCCAAAGCATGGGTGCCCGGTGCGCAGCTCTCCGTCAGGGCGGCGAACTCGGCTGCTGGCAGCCTGCTCGCGGAGCCGCGGCGGCTGTGGTCGAGCAAGGCGGACCCGGTGTCCAGCCACTGCGGCCGGGGGGCGACGCCGAGGAACTCGGCCAGGCGGGTGAGTTCTTCGGCCGGCTTGTCGAGGAGGTCCTCGTAGGCGAGTGTCGTGCGCTGGACGGCCGGGAGCCGGGTGAGGAACTCCGCGCCGTCGGTGACGAGTTCGGACCACAGGGCGCCGAAGCTGCGCAGGGGGATGTCCCGGTCGCGTACGAGGGCGGGGTCGAAGCGGTCGTCGAGCAGCGGGGAGAGGTCGGCGGGGAGCGCGCGCACGTGCTCGGGCGTCAGGTCGGCGAAGCTGTCGATGCCGGCTCGTTCCTTGATCTCGCGCAGCAGCAGGATCGTGCGGTATCCGGGATGGCGGCTCATGGACAGGGCGCAGTCCGGCCCGTCCCTGAACATGTGCACGAACCTCGCGTCCGGGAACGTGTCCCGTAGCCCCGGTGCCCAGCCGGTCGAGTAACCGGACCGCTCCACGACGGCGGTCCGTCCGAACCGCGTGCAGAGCAGTCCGAACAGGGCTCGGTGGTGCTCGGCGGCGGTGCGCTCGGGCCAGCGGACCACCGCCGCGCCGAGTTCGTCGAGAAGCCCGTCCGGGTCGTCGGTGAGGTGGGGCAGCACCATCAGGGAAAGCGCGGGGATTCCGGTCGTCTCCGCCGTGTACCTGCCGGGGCGGCGTGTGTAGAGGAATTCCGGGAGGGGCAGGTCGCTGCGGATCATCCGCTCGAAGTGAGGGGCGGGCCGGTAGAGCAGCTGCCAGAACTCCTCACCCGTCACCGTCCCTTCGGGGAAGGCCGCGTCGCCCACGGAGGCCATGAACTCGTTGAGGCTCAGTACGTCCGGGTGGGCGTTGAGGATGCGGGACAGCGCGGTCGAGCCGCTACGTCCCGTACCGATGACGAAGGTCAAGGAACGCATGGTCATCCTCCGCAGTCCGCGCCGGTCGTCGCCTGTGGGGCCGTTCGCCCCGTGCGCAGTCCTACTCTGCCCGGTCCGAGCAGCCTGCCCTCAGGACGAAGTCCTCATCACCAACTCCGTCGCCAGCACCATCTGCGGCCTCTCCAGCCCCCGCGACACCGCCGGCCTGCGGTCCGCGATCTCGGCGAGGAGGAGCTCCAGCATTCGGCGGCCCATCTCCTCGATCGGCTGGCGGACGCTGGTGAGGGGCGGCTCCATGTGGCGGGCGATGGCCGAGTCGTCGTAGCCGACGAGGGCCACGTCGTCGGGGATACGGCGGCCCACCTCGCGCAGCACCTGGCGGGCGCCCGCCGCCGTCACGTCCGATGCCGCGAAGACCGCGTCCAGGTCGGGGCAGCGGGCGAGCAGGGCCTTCATCGCCGCGGCGCCGCCCTCCTCCGTGAAGTCGCCGGGCTCGATCAGCCGTTCGTCCGCCTTGTGCCCCGCGTCGCGCAGGGCGTCGCGGTAGCCGTCGACGCGGCGCTGGGCACCGTAGACGTCGAGGCGGCCGGTGATGTGGGCGACGCGGGAGCGGCCGCGGGCCAGCAGGTGCTCGGTGGCCGAGCGGCCGCCACCGTAGTTGTCCGAGTCGACGGAGGTCAGGGTCTCCGCGGCCGAGCGGGGGCCGCTGATCACCGCCGGGATCTCCAGCTGGGCCAGCAGGTCCGGCAGGGGGTCGTCGGCGTGGACCGAGACCAGGAGCACGCCGTCCACGCGGTGCGCCGCCAGGTACTGGGCCAGCCTGCGCCGCTCCCGGTCGCTGCCCGCGAAGATCAGCAGCAGCTGCATCTCGGTGTCGGCGAGCCCGGCGCCCACGCCCTTGAGCATGTCCGAGAAGTACGGCTCCGCGAAGAAACGCGTCTCCGGCTCGGGGACGACCAGCGCGATCGCGTCCGTGCGGTTCGCCGCGAGGGCCCGGGCGGCCGTGTTGGGGACGTAGCCGAGCTCCGCGACCGCCGCTTCCACCGCCGCGCGTGTCGCGTCGCTGACCCGGGGCGAACCGTTGATCACCCGGGAGACGGTGCCGCGGCCGACGCCCGCGCGCGCCGCCACCTCTTCGAGGGTGGGTCGGCCGCCGCTCCGGCCCCGCGCTCCGTGGGTTGCCATGGGCTCCGCCTTCCCGCCGTTGTCTCTGTGCTGGCCTGGAATTTAACAGTCCTGCCAGGGAGAGTGACCGTTGCTGGGGGCTGCCGCCCCCAGGCCCCGCTTCGGCCCCGAAAGGGCCTCGTCCTCAAACGCCGGACGGGCTGGGTTAGTCCAGTTAACGGCCCGATAACTGAACGCATCTCTCCGCGTCGACTCCCTTGACACCCCCGCCCGGACCGACGAACCTTCAACACATCACCTGTGGGAGCGCTCCCACAGTACCTGACACATACACATCCCGCACGTTCCCCGCCCGAGCCGCAGCGATGCAAGATGACGTTTCAACGGGCCCAACAATGCCGTTGGCCGGGGGGTCGGCACGTCAGGCAACAGGAGGACGCAATGCGCACGAGTACCCGCGGGTTCCGCCGGCTGATGGCCTTCACGGCCGCGGCCGCGCTGACGACAGGGCTGCTCGCCGGCTGCGCCGAGGACTCGGACGACGGCTCCGGGAACGAGGGCGGTGGAAACGGCGGGGGTGGCAAGACCACCCTCACCGTCGGCACCTTCGGCACCTTCGGCTACAAGCAGGCCGGCCTCTACGACGAGTACATGAAGCTCAACCCGGACGTCACGATCAAGGAGAACGTCACCACCCGCACCGACGTCTACTGGCCCAAGGTCCTCACCCGACTGCAGGCCGGCGCCGGGGCCGACGACATCCAGGCCATCGAGGTCATGAACATCACCGAGGCCGTGGAGACGCAGGGCGACAAGTTCGTGGACCTCGGCAAGGAGGTCGACAAGTCGCAGTGGCTGGACTGGAAGAACGCCCAGGCCACCACCAAGGACGGCAAGCTGATCGGCCTCGGCACCGACGTCGGCCCGATGGCGATCTGCTACCGCAAGGACCTGTTCGAGAAGGCCGGCCTGGAGACCGACCGGACCAAGCTCGCCGCGCAGTGGAAGGGCGACTGGGGCAAGTACGTCGACCTCGGCAAGCAGTACATGAAGAAGGCGCCCGACGGCACCAAGTTCGTGGACTCGGCCTCCTCGGTCTACAACGCGGCCCTCGGCGGCGAGCCCGAGCGCTACTACCAGACGGACGGCACCGTCACCTGGGACAAGTCGAAGAGCGTCAAGAACGCCTGGGACGTCGCCATGGACGTGGCGACCAGCGACATGTCGGCGAAGCTCAAGCAGTTCGACAAGCCGTGGGACCAGGGCTACGCCAACGGCACCTTCGCCACGGTGGCCTGCCCGGCCTGGATGATCGGCTACATCCTGGAGAAGTCCGGTGACGCGGGCAAGGGCAAGTGGGACGTGGCGGCGGCGCCGACCGCGGCCAACTGGGGCGGTTCGTTCATCGGCGTGCCGACGTCGAGCAAGCACCAGAAGGAGGCCATCGCGCTGGCGAAGTGGCTGACCGCGCCCGAGCAGCAGGCGAAGGTCTTCGCCAAGCAGGCCAGCTTCCCGTCGACCCCGTCGGCGTACTCGACCCTGAAGCCGGCGACCGCCACCACGGAGTACTTCTCCAACGCGCCGATCACGGAGATCTTCTCGGCCTCCGCCGAGACCATCCCGTCCCAGTACTTCGGCATCAAGGACCAGGCGATCAACACCGCGCTGACCGACGTCGGCATCCTCCAGGTCGAGCAGAAGGGCAAGTCCCCTGACGAGGGCTGGGACGCCGCGTCCGAGGAGATCAAGGACGTGCTCGGCCAGTGAGCAGTTCCAAAGAGGCCCTCGCGCACCCCGCGTCGAGCGCCGACGCCGCGCCCGGTGACCAGCCGGGCGCGGCCGGCCGCGCGCACGGTCGCGGTACGCCGCCGCCGGGGAACAGCTCCTGGCGGAGCCGGCTGTACCGCTGGGACATGAAGGCGTCGCCGTACGCGTTCATCGCCCCCTTCTTCATCGTGTTCGGGGCGTTCTCGCTGATCCCGCTCCTCTACACGGCCTGGTACTCGCTGCACAACGTGCAGCTGGCGAACCTGGACGGCCAGACCTGGACCGGCCTGGACAACTACCAGAACCTGCTGTCCTCGGACTTCTTCTGGAACGCGCTGTGGAACACCTTCACCATCGGCGTGATCTCCACGGTCCCGCAGCTGGTGATGGCGATCGGCCTGGCCCACATGCTCAACTACAAGCTGCGCGGCTCGACCGTGTGGCGGGTCGTGATGCTCACCCCGTACGCCACCTCGGTGGCGGCGGCGACGCTGGTGTTCGTGCTGCTGTACTCCTGGGACGGCGGCATGATCAACTGGCTGCTGGAGTTCGTCGGCATCGACCCCGTCAACTGGCGTGAGTCCGACTGGGGTTCGCAGTTCGCGGTCTCGTCGATCGTGATCTGGCGGTGGACCGGCTACAACGCGCTGATCTACCTCGCCGCCATGCAGGCGATCCCGGCCGACCTGTACGAGTCGGCCGCCATCGACGGCGCCAACCGCTGGCAGCAGTTCATCCATGTGACGATCCCGCAGCTGCGGCCGACGATCCTGTTCACGGTCGTCGTCTCGACGATCGGCGCGACCCAGCTCTTCGGCGAGCCCCTGCTGTTCGGCGGGGTGAGCGGCTCGAAGGGCGGCTCCGAGCACCAGTACCAGACGCTCGGTCTGTACATGTACGACCAGGGCTGGATCATCGGCAACCTCGGCAAGGCGTCCGCGATCGCCTGGTCGATGTTCCTGATCCTGCTGATCGTCGCCGTGATCCAGTTGCTGATCTCCCGACGGCTGAGGAAGTCCCAATGAGTACAAGTCAACTGACGGCACCTCAGGCCGATTCCGAACCCAAGAAGCCCAAGCGCGAGCGCCCCCGGGTGATGGGCGCGGGCAAGCAGCTGCACGCCGGTCCGCTCACCTACGTCGTGCTGTCCGTCTTCGCACTCGTCTCGCTGGCCCCGCTGGTGTGGACGGCGATCGCGGCCTCGCGTACGGACCGGCGGCTCGCGGAGACGCCGCCGCCGCTGTGGTTCGGCGGGAACCTCTTCAAGAACATGGACCGGGCGTGGGAGGAGGCCGGGCTCGGAAAGGCGATGTTCAACACCATGTTCGTCGCGGGCACGATCACCATCAGCACGGTGCTGTTCGCCACGCTCGCCGGGTTCGCCTTCGCCAAGCTCCGCTTCCGGTTCTCCGGCGTCCTGCTGCTGCTGACGATCGGCACGATGATGATCCCGCCGCAGCTGGCGGTCGTACCGCTGTATCTGTGGATGGCGGACCTCGGCTGGTCTAACCAGCTCCAGACGGTCATCCTGCCGACGCTGTGCACGGCCTTCGGTACGTTCTTCATGCGGCAGTACCTGGTGCAGGCGCTGCCGAGCGAGCTGATCGAGGCGGCGAGGGTGGACGGCGCGAGCAGTCTGCGGGTGGTGTGGCACGTGGTCTTCCCGGCCGCCCGGCCCGCGATGGCCGTACTCGGCCTGCTGACCTTCGTGTTCGCCTGGAACGACTTCCTGTGGCCCATCATCGCCCTGAACCAGGAGAACCCGACCGTGCAGGTCGCCCTGAACTCGCTGGGCACCGGCTACGTTCCCGACCAAGCGGTGATCATGGCCGGCGCCCTGCTCGGCACGTTGCCGCTGCTGATCGCGTTTCTGCTGTTCGGCAAGCAGATCGTGGGCGGGATCATGCAGGGCGCGATCAAGGGGTAAACGCTCCGCTTGCAGTGCCGCGATGGGCCGTCGGTTCGCTGCGGCGCCATCGTGGCTGGTCGCGCAGTTCCCCGCGCCCCTTTGGGGCGCTGCTACTCAGCTCGGGGGCCAAGTCACCGCCGCCTCGGCCCCTTCCCCCTTTCCCTCTACTCCGGTCTTCTCGACCCGCCTTGGGAGCGCTTCCATGCCTGAGCCTGAAACGCCCGTCTCCTTTCCTCCCGCCTTCCTCTGGGGTGCCGCGACGTCCGCGTACCAGATCGAGGGAGCGGTGCGGGAGGGCGGCCGTACGCCATCGATCTGGGACACCTTCAGCCATACGCCGGGCCGGACGGCCGGCGGCGAGCACGGTGACATCGCTGTCGACCACTACCACCGCTACCGCGAGGACGTGGCGCTGATGGCCGACCTCGGCCTGGGCGCGTACCGCTTCTCGATCTCCTGGTCGCGCGTCCAGCCGACGGGCCGGGGCCCGGCGGTGCAGGTGGGGCTGGACTTCTACCGCCGCCTGGTCGACGAGCTGCTCGCCGCGGGGATCAAGCCCGCCGTCACCCTCTACCACTGGGACCTGCCGCAGGAGCTGGAGGACGCGGGCGGCTGGCCGGAGCGCGACACGGCGTACCGGTTCGCCGAGTACGCGCAGATCGTGGGCGAGGCGCTCGGCGACCGGGTGGAGCAGTGGATCACGCTCAACGAGCCGTGGTGCAGCGCGTTCCTGGGCTACGGCTCGGGCGTGCACGCGCCGGGCCGTACCGAACCGGTGGCCACGCTGCGGGCGGCCCACCACCTCAACCTCGCGCACGGCCTCGGCACTTCGGCCCTGCGCTCGGTGATGCCGGCCCGCAACTCGGTGGCGCTCAGCCTCAACTCCGCGACGGTACGGCCGGTGTCGCAGGACCCCGCGGACCTGGCGGCGGCCCGGAAGATCGACGACCTGGCCAACGGAGTCTTCCACGGGCCGATCCTGCACGGGGCGTACCCGGAGTCGCTGTTCGCGGCGACGGAGCTGCTGACGGACTGGTCGTACGTCCACGAGGGCGACCTGACCGCGATCAACCAGCCGTTGGACGCGCTGGGGCTGAACTACTACACCCCCGCCCTGGTCTCGGCCGCGGAGACCGAGCTGTCCGGCCCGCGCGCCGACGGCCACGGGGCGAGCGAGCACACCCCCTGGCCGGGCGCGGACGACGTCGCCTTCCACCAGACGCCCGGCGAACGCACCGAGATGGGCTGGACGATCGACCCGACGGGCCTGCACGAGCTGATCATGCGCTACTCCCAGGAGGCACCGGGCCTGCCCCTCTACATCACCGAGAACGGCGCGGCGTACGACGACAAGCCGGACCCCGACGGCCGCGTCCACGACCCGGAGCGCATCGCCTACCTGCACGGCCACCTCACGGCGGTCCGCCGCGCGATCGCCGACGGCGCCGATGTCCGGGGCTACTACCTGTGGTCCCTGATGGACAACTTCGAGTGGGCGTACGGGTACGAGAAGCGGTTCGGGGCGGTGTACGTCGACTACTCGACGCTCGTACGGACGCCGAAGTCGAGTGCGTACTGGTACGGGAAGGCGGCTCGGACGGGGGTGTTGCCGGAGGTGGCGGAGGAGATCTGAGGTCGGCCGGGGACGGGGCGCGGCATGTGGAGGGGGCGTGCCGCGCCCTGGTGGTCGGGCCGCTACGAGCCTCGCAGGCCGTCCGTGATCGCCCGCCCCGTCGCCGCAGCGGTGAGGTACGGGCGGACGTCATGTGCCTTGGCGCCGTTGTGCACCAGGGTGTCGGTCACGCGGGAGCCGAAGTGCGGAGCCAGTTCCTTGGTGAGCGCGACGACGTCTCCCCGGTCCGCGATGTTGCTCCAACGGCTCACCGGGGCGGGCCAACGCCCTTGTCCCTGCGCGGGTTTCGGCAGCAGGCGGTCGAAGACGAGGCGCGGTACCGCGAGCGGAGAGCCGAGGGTGACGAGGGTGAGGTCGGGCCAGTCCGGGCGGGCGCAGAGCGTCTCGTAGGCCACCACGGTACCGAGTGAATGGGCCACGATCACTTCCGTGCTCCCGGTCACCGCGGACGCGAAGCGCTCCCGGATCTGTTCGCGCAGCTCCGGCTCGGTGAAGTAGCGACGGACCTGTCGGACGCTGTGGATCATCAGCCGTTCGCTCACTCCGGCGAAGAAGGCGGAGTGGCTCAGCGCGTTGAGTGCCCGCTGCACGACATCCGGAGTGCGCATGCGCGCGGCGGCCTCCGGTCCGGGAACCCGGCTCTCCGCGCCGGCCGCCGTCTCCCACCACTGGAGGAGCAGTTCGCGTTCCAGGCCCTCCTCGACGTCACCGGCGTCGAGTTCGGGAATGCCGAGTCCGCGGTGGCTGGGCGGGCGGAACACGTCTCCGTAGAACGCCATGGCCACGTCGTCGGGGTCGAGGCGGGGTCCGTCGGCCAGGGCGACGCCGTCGCACAGCGCCGGGTACCAGTCGGCGAGCAGCGTCTGGCCGCCTCTGAACTGCTGGGCGATGCCGTGGACGAGGACGACACGGGTCACGACGCATTCCCCCTCTCTCCGCCGGACTTGGTCAGGTGGACGCCGAGCACGACGGCGCCCATGTACGTCGCCACACAGACCCGGTCCCCGCCCACGGCCACATCCGCGACGCTGCTGCCGATGTCGAGTTCCGCCGACCAGGTGGGGGACTCCATGTCCCACACCCGCACGACGCCGTAGCCGTCGGCCGCGATCAGTGCTTGTGCTCCGTGGATTTCCGCGACTCGGAGGGCACGGACGGCTGACGGGAACGGCTCCAGGTCGACGCCGATGTCGGTTCCGTCGGACGGGTCCCAGAAGTGGAGTCGGCCGTCGCCGGCGCCGGAGACGATGATGTCGCGGTCGAGGTGGGCGAAGTCGACGCTGTAGGCGCCTCTGCTGTGGCCGGCGAGGGGTTCCGAGAACGGCTCGCCTGTGCGCAGGTTCCATAGCCGGACGGTTCCGTCACCCGAAGCGCTTGCGACGAGATCGGCATCTGCGACCCTGCATGCTCGTAAGCCGAGCACCAGGGCCGTGTGACCGTTCATCGGCGGGCATATGGGCGACTGGGTGTGCAGGTCCCAAGCGTGCAGTACGTGGTCGGTGTCGGCGGTCACCACTACGGATCTGCCGTCCGGGGCATACACGCACACCTGTGTGGATGAGCCGGACCGTCGACCCAGCCGTCGGCGGGGTTCCAGAGCCCAGGCCTCCGCGTGCATCCAGCCGCTGCGAACGACGACCGTCTCGCCGTCCACGTGGTCAGTGGCCGCGTCATTTACCGTGCCGACGGCTGACACGATGTGGGCGGCTGTCTGCAGCCCATCGCCGAGCCCGTGGAACCGTACCGTCCCGTCGATGCTCGCTGTGACAACGGTCTGGCCACCGTCGGCAGCGGGGACGACGCCCACCGAGACCAAGGAGTGATCCGTACCGCACAGCGCCTCTCCGACGGGCTGCATGGCGGTCAGGTCCCAGACCCGCACCTCGCGCGAGGAGGCGGTGATGGCCACGGGAACGCCGTCCACCCGCCCCAGCGCCGGAGCCGGGGGGTCCTCCGTGCCGCCCAGCCGGACCAGGCCGTCCAGCGGTGGGCCCAGAGCGGTGCCGGTTTCCAGATCCCAGACACGTGCCGTGTTGTCGAGGGCGGCGGACGCCACCAGGGTGGTCGTGCCGACCCGCGCCAGTGTCCCCGTCCTGATGAAGTTCGTGTGGCCGAGGAGAGGGCCGCTGACGACGGCATGCGTGGCGATGTCGTGGACGTACAGTCCATTGCCCTCACGGCTGGAGAGAACGACCGGACGGCCATCGTGGAAGGCCACGCCCACGGCCATCGCGGTCGGTGACAGGTCCTCGATGTCGAAGTGCGCGAACGGTCCGCTCGGCCGGCCCGTCTCACTGCCGTTCACCCGCCACACATAGGCGTGGTCGAGCGAGGTGGCGATGGCGATCTCCAGGTGCTGGGGGGTGGAGCGGATCGCCAGATGGTGTACGGCGCCGATGTGGCCCGCGAGCGGGGGCGCGATCGCGGTGCCGCCGCGTGCGGACCAGATCCGGACCGTGCCGTCCTCTCCCCCGCTGACCACGACCGGCTCGTCTGCCAGCGTGCCGAGTGCCACGCACCGGACGACGTTGGTGTGCCCCCTCAGCGGCGGGCCCAGTGCCTCGCCCCGCAGCGGATCCCAGAGCCGTACGGTGCTGTCCGCGCCTCCGGTGACGGCCAGCAGACGCCCGCCGACGTCGCCCATGGCCACGGCACGCACCTGACCGCGATGGCCCTCCATGGGCGGTCCTGCCTGCTGACGGGTGCGCAAATCCCACAGCCGAGCCGACCCGTCGTTCCCGCCCGTGACCGCCAGGGGACGTCCCCGTACGTCATGGAGAGCCACCGAGAGCACCTGGCCCGTGTGGCCGTCCACCGGCTGGTCGCTCGACAGGTCCCAGATGCGGGCGGTGCGGTCGTCGCCGACCGTGACCGCCAGCGACGCGTCCCCCCGGTCGGTGAGCGCGGCCGCGTTGATGTCGTAGACGTGCCCGCGCAGCGGAGGGCCGAGTTGACGAAGCGTCCGTAAGTCCCACAGCCGGGCGTCGTGGGCCCCGGCGGTCAGGGCCACGGGACGGCCCTGGAAGTCACCGATCACAGCGGAGGCGACTCCACTGCGCACCAGGTAGCGATGAGCTGCCACCTGTTCGCCGATCTGGCGGCGTTCGGCCACGTCCCAGAGGCCGAGCATGCCGGACTTGTCGCCCACCAGCGCGACCGTGCGGTCGTCCAGCCGGCCCAGGCACACGGCGCTGACCGCCTCCGCCGGGCCGAGCAGTGGGCTGCCGTCGATACGGGGGTCGCCTCCGGCCGACAAGTCGCTCAGGTCCCAGACGTAGACCGCCTTGTCCTCGCCGCCGGTGACCGCGATCGGACGCCCGTCGAGCTCGCCGAGAGCGGCGTCGAGAACAGTGCGCTTGTGCACGGCCAGGTCGCAGCCGAGTTGTCTCCGCTCGACCAGGTCCCAGATGCGCGCGGTGCCGTCCTGGCTGGCCGTCAGGACGACGGGGCGGCCGTCGAGGGCGCCGATCCGCATGGCTTCGATGCGGTTGGTGTGCCCTCGCAGCGGCTGTCCGTACTCCTGTCCGGCCGAGAGGTCCCAGATCCGCACCGTTCCGTCGACGCCGCCGGTGAGCGCGACCGTGTAGTCCTCCATGTCCCCGATGGCGATCGCACTCACGGCGATGCCGACCGGCAGCGGATCGCCGATCTGCCGTTGCGTGGTGAGGTCCCAGATCCGCGCCGTTCTGTCGAGACCGCCGGTCACCGCGATGGGCCGCCCGTCGAGATCGCCGACGGCCACGCAGGTGACGCCCTTCGTGTGCCCGCTCAGCAGTCGGTGCGCGCCGCTCGCAGACCACCAGGCCCAGCGTGCGGTCCATGGCAGCTCCACGCCGAGTCGGCCGATGCGGTCCGCGAGTTCGTCGGCCTCGCAGCGCCGTGCCGAGAGCTGCAGATCGGCCGCTCGACCGCCGAGTGAACGGTCGGCCGTCAACCGATGTGCCACCTGCTCGTACGCGGTCCGCACCCGCCTGGCGCGTTCGCCCTCGATGGAGGCGAGCGCCCGCAACAGGCTGAGCGGTTCGCTGGCCAGCAGGAACCCTGGGTCATCGACGAGATCGACGAGAGTGCCCGCCGCGTCGGCGTGCGTTGCCAGGTGCCGACGGACGTACGGTGGCGCCGCGAACCAGTCGGGCCGGTCGCCGCCGGGTACCCGGGGTGCGATGCTCACCAGGGCATCGACGACGGCACTTTGGATCTCTGCGGCCGGTCGGCCGAAGGTCGCCCGCAGATGCTCCGCCAGCGCCTTGTGATACAGCCGGTACACCGAGCGCCGGTCGTCGTCGATGACCTCCGCGACATAGGCTCCGGCGACGTCCAGGAGCCAGGAGACGTCCTGTTCCGTGCACTCGGCGCCGGAGAACACGGAGCTGAGCGTGGTCCACACATGCCCCCGGGGAAGGCCCTTGCCCTCGGAGAAGGCGAGCGGGAGCAGCATGCGGCGCACCCGTGGCTCGTCCGGACCGAACCTGGCCAGGTAGTCGTCGAACGCCTCGCCCACCTCGCTGGGCAGCGCCCTCTCCCACCCCGCACGGGAGACGTCCACGACGGAGCAGTCGGATCTCAGGGTGCGAGCCGTCGTCCTGGCGTAGAGGTAGACACCGTCGGCCCGGGCGGCCACTCCCCTGGCCACGGTTTCGGCGAGGTGCGGGAAGCCCCGGTACGGGGTGCGGACCTCCGGCTCCTCGGATGCCAGCAGCACCTTGGTGACGTATCCGGTGACGTCCGCCTCGTCGGCGCAGTAGGCGGGGAGGTCGAGATCGAGGCAGGTGAACGTGGGGCCGAGGGGTGTCACCAGTTCGCGCCGGGTACCGACCAGCAGGCGTACCCCATGGATCTCCGACATCGGGCGCAGCAGTTCGCGGGTGATGCGGCGCGGCTCCCCGTGCCCGCCGGCGTCGGCGGCGGTGTCCGATCCCGCCTCGTCGACGGCGTCGACGACGATGACGATCGGTGCTCCCTGGCGGCCCCGGCGGGTCAGCTCCTGGAGCAGCGCCGCCGTGCCGTCCACTTCGACATCGAGGAAGGCGGCGATCCGTTCGACGACCTCCTCCAGCCGCTTGTGCCGTGCGTGCACGGCGGCCGTGACACAGTCTTCGGGGATCACGGTGGCGGGATCGACGTCCGTCAGCTCGAACCGCGCACGGTACTGGGCGTCCGACAGGGCGACGATCCTGCCCAGCACCGCCGACTTGCCGCACCCGGGGCTTCCGGTGACGACCCGTCCCCTGCTGTCGCCGTCCTCGGCGGTGAGCCACCGCACGAGTTCGGTCAGCACCCGCACTCGCCCGCTGAAGTAGAGCCCTTGCTCGGACTCGAACTCCACACCTCGGGAACGGGGGCCGAAGTGCTCGATCAGATCCCGGGCCGCCACCCTGCGCTGCACTTCGAGGTCGGTGCCGACGGGCGGCAACTCCTCACGGAAGCCGGGGTTGGGCAGGAAGGGCGCCAGGCCGGTGACCAGACCACTGGCGAGTTCGGCGCGTTGGCCGCGCCCTTCGCCGTCGAAGCACTCGTTGACCACCTTGACGAGTTCCGTGAGGTCCACGTACTGCTGCCGCTGCCCCGTACGACCCGTCATGATCTCCACGGAGGTCCGCAGGGCGGTCGCGAAGGCGCCGTCCTCGGCGATGTCCTTGCGGCGGGCGGATGCCAGGAACCACAGCCCGCTGGCCGTTCCCGCACCCCCGTACCGGTAGGCGATCGACTGCAGGGCGACCCCGGCCGCCTCGGCACTGCCCGCACCGGCCGCGCAGGTGTCGAGGATGAGAAGCAGGTGCCGGAGGTCTCCCCGGCACAGGATCCGCACCAGGTCCTCGGTGGCGAGGGCCGTGGTGGCCGGGTCGTCCTCCTGGGAGTCCCAGCACAGGAGGTAGTGCCGGTCGCGCTCCTGCACGAGTCCGTGTCCCGCGAAGTACACGACCACCACGTCGTCGTGGGTCAGCGACGTGTCGGCCGACCAGTGCCGCAGCTTCTGGCGTATCTGCTCGGCCCCGTCGTACTCCCCGAGTCCCGGCAGCACCGCCTGGTACCCGAAGCCTTCGAAGAGTTCGGTCGTCAGGGAGACATCCGCGGGAACGTGGCCCAGTTGTTCTTCGTCCGGCAGATGGCAGTACCTGCCGCTGCCCAACGCCATGAAGAATCGCCGCTCCACTCGCAGCCCCACCGCCCTGCCCCATCGGCTTACGGATGACCGGTTACGCGCCCGTGGTCGCTGCGCGCGGGACAGATGCCTACCCTGCACGGGTGCTCTCATACGCCGAATTGACGCCGCCGGAGCGGGAGTTGTGGGATGCGTTCCCCGAAGGGCGCCCCGTGGATCTGCGCACCGGTGTACCCGAGGACGACCGCGTTGCCGGAGGGGCGGGGTGGGGGCCCGACCGTACGGTCCGCGCCGCCGTGATCGCGGCGCTGCTGCTGGGTGCGAACGCCCCGCAGCCGGGAGCCGTCGCGGTGCTGAGGCTTGCCGGGGCGCGGGTGTCCGGGCATCTCGATCTGGCCGGCGCGCAGATCGGTCACGCGCTGTGGATCGAGGAGTGCTGGTTCGAGGGGTCGGTGAACCTGATGGGAGCGTCGACGCAGGCGCTGATGATCGCGGCGAGCCGAGTGCCCGGCCTCGAAGCCGGATCGGCGGTGGTCGAGGGCTACCTCGTCCTGCGGCGCTCCGTCCTGGAGAGCGGTGCTCCCTCGCTCTTCCACCGCAGCATCACCGCGCTGTCGCTCACCAACTCCCGGGTGACCGGTGGCGTGATCCTCAACGGGGCCGAGATCAGTGCGCCGGGAGGCTGGGCGTTGGCCGCCGGCGGAGCCGTCGTCGAAGGCGGCTTCTTCTGCCAGGGCGGGTTCGTCGCACGCGGTGAGATGCGGTTCCTGGGGGCTCAGTTGACCGGCGGGCTGTTCATGAGGGGGGCTCGTCTGGAGCAGCCCGCGACGCGCGGTGTGGCGCTGGCCCTGGACAACGCCACGGTGGCGAAGCTCGACTTGTCCGAGGGCTTCACCGCGAACGGAACCGTACGGCTGCGGAGCGCTCGGATCGGGGACAGTCTGACCTTCGAGGGAGCCGTCCTGAACGGGCCGCCCGACGGCGCCGGCCCCGCCCTGGTGGGGATGCTGATGCAGGCCGTCGACTTCGACTTCACGCTCGCCAGGACGCCGTCCGGGGTGGTGGATCTGCGGGGCGCGCAGGTGTCGTACCTGCATGAGGGGGAGCACAGTTGGCCGGAGGTGGTGGAGCTGGACGGGTTCGTGTACGGCTCCGTCAAGGTGGCCGCCACGGACGGGACCGGCGAGCGCCGGGAGGCGGTGGGGGCGCGGAGTTCCGTCACCCGCCGGCTCGAGTGGATAGGGCGCAGCCCGGGCTACAGTCCGCAACCGTACGAGCAGTTGGCCCTCTGGTACCGGACGGTCGGTCATGACGACGACGCCCGCCGAGTCCTCCTGGCGAAGCAGCGGCACCGCCGCCGCACCCTGCGGCCTGCCGCACGGGCCTGGGGGCAGCTGCTCGACGCGACCGTCGGCTACGGCTACCGCCCCTGGCTGGCGGGCATCTGGCTGCTGGCGCTGACCCTGCTGGGCACGCTCGTGTTCCGTGCGCACTCTCCGACGCCGGTCAAGCCGGGCGAAGGCGCCCCGTTCCAGCCCTTCGTCTACACACTCGACCTCCTGATCCCCATCGGCGGTCTGGGGCAGCGCTCCTCCTGGTACTGGACGGACGACGGTGTGCAGTGGCTGGCCTACGCGCTGGTCGCCCTGGGCTGGGTACTGACCACGGCCGTCATTGCGGGCGTGACGCGCACGCTCCAGAAGAACTGAGGGAAGACCCGCCCGCCCCGGCCGGATGGGGGGGGAAGACCGGCCGGGGCGCGCAACCCCCGTGTCGTGGGTGTCTCTTGGCGGCTCGGCGTTACTTGCCGTAGGCCGCGAACGCCTTCGAGAACGCGAACTTCTCCTGGAGGACCGAACTGCACGTCGCGTCCGCCGCCGGCTTCTCGCCTCCTGGGCACTGCTTGTCTCGGGTGGCCGACCACATCGACAGCCAGCCGAGGCCCTTGGACTTGGCGAAGTTCACCAGCTGGGTGGCGTCGTCGACCTTGAAGATCTCGGTGGTGACGTCGTTGACGCCGATCATCGGGGTGACGGCGACCGTCTTCCAGGCGGCGCTGTCGGAGAGGCCGAGCACGCTCTTGACCTGGGCCTGGGTGGCGGTGGCCGCCTGTTCGGCGTAGGTGCCCATGTCGCCGCTGTACGCGGGGCCGTAGTCCATCGCCATGATGTTGACGGTGTCGATCCGCACGCCGTTCTGCTTGGCGTCGGCGAGGAGGTCGACGCCCGGCTGGGTCAGACCCTCCGGCATGACGGGGAGGGTGAAGGAGACGTCCAGGTCGGGGTGGGCCTTCTGGAGCTTGGCTATCGCCTGGGCGCGGCGGGTGTTGGCCGCCTTGTCCGGCAGCGCGCCGCCCTCCACGTCGAAGTCGACCTTGGTCAGCTTGTACGCCTCCACGACCTTGCCGTACGCCGCCGCCAGCGCGTCCGCCGAGGAGCAGGTCGTCGCCAGCTCGCTGCCGGCCGCACCGCCGAAGGAGACGCGGACGTCGCCGCCCTTCGACCGCAGCTCACCGATCTGCGCGGCCACCGCGTCGCTGCCGAGGTCCGTGACGCCGCCCCACTTCGGGGTGCAGCCACCGCCGTCGGTGACGAAGGCGAGGTTGTAGTCCTTGACGCCCGTCGCCTGCGCGCTCGCCAGCAGGTCGAAGGCCGGGTAGAGGGACGTGTCGATGTACGGGGCGAAGCCGGCGGTGGATCCCGTTCCGGTGCCGGGGCTTTCCGAGGGCTTGGCGGTGGGGGTCGGGCGCTGGGTCGGGGTGGCGGACGGTCGGGGAGTCGAAGGGGGAGTCGCCGTAGGCGTCGGCGACTGTGTCGGGCGGCCGCTCGGCTCCGGCGTCGCGCTGTCGTCGGTGGAGCACTTCGCGTCGTCGATGAGACAACCGGTCGGCGCGCCCGTGCCGTTGACCACGAAGCCGACCGTCACCGACTCACCGGCCGCCAGGCCGTCCGTGTCCCACTTCGGCGGCGTCACGGTGACGTGCTGCCCGCGCACGCTCGACTCGGCGTTCCACAGGGAGCCGAGCTTCGCGCCCGACGGCAGGTCGAACTCCAGCGTCCAGTCCCGGTCCGCCTGACCGCTGGTGTTCGTGACGACGTACTGCGCGGTGTAACCCGTCGACCAGTCACTGGTCTTCGTGTACGCCGCCCCGACTCCGGCGGCCTGGGCAGTGCCGGTGAACAGGACCGCACCGCCGCCGACCACGGCCGCGGCGACCGCGCCGCCTATCGCCTTGTTCCTGCCACTGACCTTGCGCCGGTGGGTGCTCATCAGGTGCCTGCCTCACTGTTCACGGGGGTGGGTGCGGCAGCACGCTAGCGATTCGGAAACGGGCAAAAGGCCTGATCCGGACGGGGGTCGAGGGCCTTAGGACGCACTTAAGGGAGGGATCGGGGCCGGTTAAAGGTCGAGACCAATCTGCCGGGCCGGCGGCGGCGTACCGACCCCCGATGACCCCGGCGCACCGGCTCTCTCCCGTCCAGCTGGATCCAGATCCGCACCTCGGTGCCGCCCAGCACCGACGACCCGATCCGCACGTCACCGCCCGTCGACTCGGCGAGGCGCCGCACGATGTCCAGCCCGAGCCCGGTCGACCCGGCACTGCCCGAGCCGCGCCCGCGCGCCATCGCCGCCTCGGGGTCGGATATGCCGGGCCCCGCGTCCGAGACGAGCACGATCACCGCGTCCTCGCCGTTGTGCACGTCGACCGCGAACGCCGTGCGCTCGGGCGTGTGCCGGAAGACGTTGCCGAGCAGGGCGTCCAGCGCGGCCGCCAGATCCGCCCGGGCCACGGGTATGCGCACCGGCCGGTCCACGCCGGCCACCCGCACCTTGCGGCCCTCGTCCTCCGCCAGCGCCGACCAGAACCCCATGCGCTCGCGGACCACCTCGGCCGCGTCGCACCCGGCGCCCGGCCCCGCCGCCACCGTCTGCGGCTTGGCGTCCCTGGCCGTACGGATGATCGTGTCGACCTCGCGCTCCAGCTGGGCCACGGCCGCCCTGGTCTGCTCGGCGGCCGGACCGTCCCCGAGCGAGGCCGCGTTCAGCCGCAGCACGGTCAGCGGTGTACGCAGGCGATGGGACAGGTCGGCCGCCAACTCCCGTTCGTTCGCGAGGAGTTGGACGACCTGGTCGGCCATCGAGTTGAACGCGACCGCCGCCAGCCGCAGTTCGGTCGGCCCTTCCTCGGGCACCCGGGCGCCCAGCTTGCCCTCCCCCAGCTCGTGCGCGCCCTCGACCAGGCGCTGCGCGGGCCGCACCATCCTCACGCCCAGCCGGTCGGCGACCGCGACCGACCCGACGATCAGCGCGAGGCCGACCCCGGCGAGTACCGCCCAGGCGGTGGTGAGGCCGTTGGTGACCTCCGCCTCGGGGACGTACACCTCGACGACGGCGATCTCGCCCGAGCTCAGCGCGACGGGCTGGAGCAGCGTGGACCCGCCGGGCACCTCGGTGGTCGAGGCTCGGCCCAGCCGTCGTACGGTCGCGATGTCCGCGGCGGCGGCGCGCTGCCGGCCGAGGTCGACGGCGGCCGAGTCGCCGGACGCCGGTATGTGCACGGCCATGCCCGCGTCCGACCCGGCCGAGGCGACGACCCGCTCCAGCTGGTCCCGGTCGGTGGTGATGGACAGCGCGGGGGCGACGGCGGCGGCCTCCCGCTCGGCGTTGGAGAAGGCGCGGTCGCGGGCCATCTCCCTGATGACGAGGCCGAGCGGCACGGCGAAGGCGACCACGACCATGGCGGTGACCGCCAGACAGACCTTGACCAGTGCCCACCTCATCGCGGCGGCTCCAGCTTCACGCCGACACCCCGCAGGGTATGCAGATAGCGGGGGTTGGCGGCCGTTTCGCCCAGTTTCCGGCGCAGCCAGGACAGATGGACGTCGATGGTCTGGTCGTCGCCGTACGACTGCTGCCACACCTCGGCGAGCAGTTCCTTGCGCGGGACGACGACACCGGGCCGTCCGGCCAGGAAGGCGAGCAGGTCGAACTCGCGGCGGGTGAGGTCCAGAGGTACCCCGTCCAGCTCGGCCTGGCGGCGCAGCGGGTCGACGGTCAGGCCGCCCACGCGCAGCACGCTCGACGGGGCGGCCTCCGCGCTGCCCGACCGGGCGCGGCGCAGGACGGCGGCCATCCGGGCCGACAGGTGCTCGACGGAGAACGGCTTGGTCAGGTAGTCGTCCGCCCCGGCGTTCAGCAGCCGGACGATCTCCGCCTCGTCGTCCCGTGCGGTGGCGATGATCACAGGTACGTCCGTGATGCCGCGCAGCATCTTCAGGGCCTCGGAGCCGTCCAGATCGGGCAGACCGAGGTCCAGGATGACCACGTCGAAACGGAAATGGGCGACCTCGCGCAGCGCCTCCAGCGCCGTCCCGACGCTGCGCACCGTGTGCGTGGCATCGGTCAGGTGCCGGATGAGCGCCGAGCGTACGAACTGGTCGTCCTCGACCACGAGCACACTTGCCATGCGCCGCACCGTACGCCATGCGCCCGAGCCCGGTCCGGGCCTGTGGACAACTCCGTCCCTGTGGACAACGGGACCTCTGCGGGCATCTCGGGACCTGTGGGCGACGGCGCGACACCGCTGCGACGCGTGAGGCAGTATGGCCCGCGATGCGCAGAGGACTCGTACACGTACTGGCTTGGTCGCTCGCCACGGGCGCGGCGGTCACGCTGTCGTGGTGGGGTGTCCACACGGTGATGGCGGGCACGGTGTACGACCGCCCGCGCGCCCTGCCCATCACGGCGGCCGACGCGACCACGCAGGAGTCGAAGCCGCTGGCGTCGTCGACGAATCGGCCGACCCCGTCCAAGAGCCCCTCGAACTCCTCGGCTCCTTCTCCGAAGCCGACCGGGACGCCCCGCACGCCGGCCCCCTCGAACTCGCCGACGCAGCGCCCCAGTCCGACGGCCACCGCGTCCGGCCAGGTCAAGAGCTACGACACCGACGGCGGCCGGGTGGTCTTCGACATCGGTGAGAGCTCCGCGACCCTCGTCTCGGCCACCCCGGGCGCGGGCTGGTCGATGCAGGTGTGGAAGACGGAGACGTGGATCCGGGTGGAGTTCAGCGCGGGCGCGGACCGGGTGTCGGTGTTCTGCACCTGGCACGACGGGCCGCCGCGGGTGGAGATCGGGAACTACTGAGTCACCGGAACACCGCCGGGGGCGGGGCCGGGGAGGCCACCGCCGCGAGGTCCGTCACGGGTACGGCCCCACCGGTGAAGTCGGTGAGCGCCTTGCCGTGTTCGACCCGGCCGGGGTGCGGGTCGGAGGCGGCTCGGCGGGTCAGTTCGGCGAGCGGAAGCGGGCGGTCGGAGGCGACGAGGACGGCGTTGCCGAAGCGTTTTCCGCGCAGTACGGCCGGGTCGGCGACCAGGGCGAGTTCCCCGAAGCGGGCGCCGGAGGTGGCGATCTGGCCGCGCAGATGGGTCAGCGGCGGCCCGTCGGCGAGGTTGGCGGCGTACACGCCATCGGGCTTCAGCGCCCTGCGGACGTCGTCGAGGAATTCCGTCGAGGTCAGGTGGGCGGGTGTACGAGCCCCGCTGAACACATCGGCGATGACGAGGTCGGCCCAGGCGTCGGGCACCTTGGCGAGCCCGTCGCGCGCGTCCGCCGACCGCACGCGGATCCGGGCGTTCGGATCCAACGGCAGCTCGCGCCGGACCAGTTGGACAAGGGTGGCGTCCCGCTCGACGACCTGCTGGGTGGAGCGGGGGCGGGTGGCGGCGACGTATCGGGCGAGAGTCAGCGCACCACCGCCGAGGTGCACGGCGTGGACGGGCTTGCCCGGCGGGGCGACGAGATCGATGACGTGCCCCAGGCGCCGCTGGTATTCGAAGGAGAGGTACGCCGGGTCGTCCAGATCGACGTGCGACTGAGGAGCTCCGTCGATCAGGAGCGTCCACGCCCGGGCACGGTCCGGGTCGGGTATCAGCTCGGCCAGCCCACCGTCGACGCGCTCGACGACGGCTTCGGCCGTGACCGACCGACGCCGGACGTTCCTGGACTTCCTCATTGGGTCATTGTCACAGGTGGCAGGCAGTGCCGCCCGGGCAGCCGGGTCACCGGCAGTTGTCGGCCGCCTCGATCAACCGCGCCGCTTCCCCCAGCGCCGCCCGCAGCGCGGCGGGATCCGTGGCCAGGTCCGCCTCGCCGGGCGGCAGCAGCCAGTCCGAGCCCTCGACCGGCGGCTCGGGGTCCAGGTTGAGGCGCAGCCCCCGGCCCTCGGTCTCCGTACAGGTGCTGCCCGGCATGTCCCAGGCGGCAGCCGTGCCCGGCGGGACCACGAAGCCGAGTGTGTCGCCACCGTCGTCGTGCAGGACGGGACCCACGCCGTCCCCCTCCCCGGCCCCGCGGCGCAGGATGTCGACCGCCTCCAGCCCCTGCCGCGCCGGAACGGTGACCACGTCGCAGCCCGCGCCCGGCGGCTCGCTGCACTCCGCGGTCGGCGCATGCCCCGCCGTGTTCATCGGCGTACGAGGAACGATGCTCTGGCTGGTCTCCATCCCGACCTCCACCACGGAACCCCTTTTGCAGTCCGAAGAGTTCAACGCGGGGCGGCGTCAACGGCTACGGCGGAAGTGCGCCGCAAAGGATGGCAGTTCATGGCAGATCACGTATGAGATATCCGGTTTGTAGCTAAACCCTGCGTGGCGGCTCCGCTACAGCAGGTACGTTCTTGCCCGCCGGAGACAAGGGCACCAGACGGATTGTTCGGTCCAACTCGTCCTCGTCCCGGCATGGTTCGACGGTTCGCACGAGAGGACCCGGCCATGGCGTCGTCAGAGCTGACCTCGTCCCAGACCCCCAGGCCGCCGCGGCCGAATCTCGCGTTCCGGCAGTTGCGCGGACAGCGCTCGCCGGCCGAGTTCGCCGCAGCGGTGCGACGGGCCGCCCACGAGATCGGCGAGCAGGTCAGCTGTGACGCGCGCTACGTCGGGCGGGTCGAGGCCGGCGAGATCCGCTGCCCCAACTACGCGTACGAACGGGTGTTCCTGCACATGTTCCCCGGCCGCACGCTCACCGACCTCGGCTTCGCGCCCCGCTCGTTCGTACGCGGACGCCGGGCGCATGCCGACGAGGACGCGCTCCCCACTCACACCACGATCCCGGCGCGCACCTCGAGTGAGACGTGGGGAGCCCACGAGCCGTATGACCCGCTGAACCCTCAGGACCCGTACGACCCCCACGACCCGTACGGCGCACAGCAGAACCACCAGAACCACGAGATCCACGAGGAGAGCGACGTGCTGCGTCGCGCATTCATGACCGGCGGGGGCGCCACAGTGGCCGCCGCCTCGCTGAGCCCCCTGGGGCTCGCCTTCGACGCCGCGGCCGCCGAGCGTCCCGTCCGACATGTCGGGGGGCGCGAGGCGGACGCGCTCGAAGAAGCCGTACGCCATATCCGGCTGCTCGACGACCGGCACGGCGCCGACGGCCTCTACCGGCGTGCGGCCACCCCGCTGCGCGCCGCCTACGCGCTGCTCGACGCCGGTACGACCCGGCAGGCGATCGGCGACCGGCTCCACTCGAGCGCGGGTGAACTGGCCATCTCGGTGGGATGGCTGGCGCACGACTCGGGGCGGTTCGACGACGCTCGCTCGCACTACGCGGAGGCGCTGGCGACGGCCCGAATGGCCGGGGACCCGGCCCTGGAGGCGCACGCCTTCTGCAATACGTCCTTCCTCGCGCGGGACACGGGCCGGCCCCGCGAGGCCGTGCGGGCTGCGCAGGCCGCGCAACGCGCCGCGCGGCCCTTGGGCTCCTCCCGCCTGATGTCCCTGCTCGCGCTGCGCGAGGCGGGCGGCTGGGCCGGGCTCGCCGACCGCACCGGCTGCGCACAGGCCCTCGCCCGCGCGCAGGCCCTCTTCGCGCGGGGCGGCTCGGACTCAGACCCCGAGTGGATGAGCTTCTACGGCGAGGCCGAGCTGGAGGTCCTGGAAGCGCAGTGCTGGTCGACGCTGGGCAACTGGCGGCGGGCGGCACGGCACGCCGAGCGGGCGGCACAGCTGCAGGATCCGCACTTCACGCGCAACATCGCGCTGTACATGGCGGAACTGGCTGACGACCTGGCCCGCGGCGGACGACCCGACGAGGCGGCGGCGGCCGGGATGCGGGTGCTGGATCTGCTGGACCAGGTGCAGTCCTCGCGGGTGCAGACGATGCTGGCGGGGACGGCGCGGGTGCTGCTGCCTCACCGGCGGGCGGGCGGGGTGTCGGCGTTCCTGGAGCGGCATGCCTCGGCGCCGCGTACGGCGTGACCCGTACGGCCTGACCGGTACGGCCTGACCGGTACGGCATGACCGGTTCAGCCTGCCAAGAGCTAGGCCGCGAGATGCCCCAGGTCGTTCCAGCTCTCGATCGCCGGCTCCCCGTACGCCCACCCCAGCACCGACAGGGACGTCGGGTTCAGGCGGATGCGGGCCGCGAAGTCGAGCGGGAGGCCCAGCCAGCGCGCGCCTATGGACCGCAGTATGTGCCCGTGCGCGAAGACCAGCACGTCTCGGTCCTCCTCACGCGCCCACGCCACCACCTCGTCCGCCCGTGCCGTCACCTCGGACAGGGTCTCGCCCTCGGGCACGCCGTCGCGCCAGATGAGCCAGCCGGGCCGGACGGCCTGGATGTCCGCCGGGGTCATGCCCTCGTACGCGCCGTAGTCCCATTCCATGAGCGTGTCCCAGGCACGCGCGCGCTCGCCGAAGCCGGCGATCTCGCACGTCTCACGCGCGCGTGCGAGAGGGCTGGTGCGCACCTCGACCCCCGCCAGCCCGTCGTACGGCGCCCTGTACAGACGTTCGCCGAGGAGCTTCGCGCCCCTGCGGCCCTCCTCCAGGAGCGGCACATCCGTCCTGCCCGTGTGCTTGCCGGACAGTGACCATTCGGTCTGTCCGTGCCGGGCCAACAGGATGCGCGGTGCCATGGAAGGGGCCTTCCGGGAGAAATGAGAGGCGGAACCCCTCCATCATCGCGCACGCTGTGCCGGGGCAACCGGGCGGGCGATCTACGCGTCTTGAGGGCCAGGGCGCCCGCAGGGGGCGCCCGCATACACCGTAAAGTGGTACGACCGGTCGACCGGGGCGCCGCGAAGAGAAGGGGGAGGCGATCGGATGCCGCACGCCGAGACAGCTGGCGTGGAGGCGACGCCGCGGACCCGCCTGCGCTGGTGGACCGAGCTGCCGCTGATATTGCTGGTCTACGCCTGCTACTCGGCGGGGCGCCTCCTCGCCCGCGGCGACGTCAGCCACGCCGTGGACCACGGCATCGCGATCCTGGACATCGAGAAGGCCCTGTTCCTCAACGCGGAACACCCCCTCAACCGCCTCTTCACCCGCGAGCCCTGGATCGGCGTCCCGGCCGACTTCTGGTACGCGTCGCTGCACTACCTCATCACGCCCGTGCTCCTGGTCTGGCTCTTCAGATCGCGCGCCGTGCACTACCGCGCGGCCCGCACCTGGCTGATGACGTCGACCTTCATCGGCCTGATCGGCTTCACCCTGCTGCCCACCTGCCCGCCCCGACTGCTCGCCGAGGGCTACGGCTTCGTGGACACGATGGCCCAGTACAGCTCGTACGGCTGGTGGGGCGGCGAGGCCAGCGCACCCCGGGGCATGGGCGGCATGACGAACCAGTACGCGGCCATGCCGAGCCTGCACGTCGGCTGGGCGCTGTGGTGCGGCGTGATGCTGTGGCGGTTCGGCGGGACGCGGCTCACGAAGGTGGCCGCGGTCGCCTACCCGCTGATCACCACGATCGTGGTGATGGGCACCGCCAACCACTACTTCCTCGACGCGCTCGCGGGCGCCGCCGTGATGGGCGTCGGGCTGCTGCTGGCGCCGTACGTCATGCGGACCATGGACCGGGCGCGGGCCCGGTTCGCGGCACGGGTCGTGCCCGCTGCGGCCGCCACGACGGCAGCGACGGCAGCGGCGGCAGCGACGGCCACCACGGTCGCGCAGGGCCCCCGTGACACGGTCGCGGTCGACTCCGGCGACCCCGTCCCGGTCGGCTCCGGCACCACAACTTCCTCAAATGTCAGTGGCGGATGCCAGACTTCCGCGGGTGAGCGAATTCCACGGCAGCGCGAGTCCCGCCTCGGATCCGGAGCCGAGCCGAGTGCCTCTCCCCAGGATGCGGGGGACGGCGCTCCGGCACCGGCTCGCTGAGCTGCGCGGCCCCGACGTACCGGCCAAGGCGCTGGACGCGCGCGCCCTGGCCGCCCTCGCCGCCAACCCCGGCTGCAAGCGGCGCGCGATCCTGGACGGCGCCGGGGTGAACAAGGCGGCGCTGGCGAGCGCGCTGGGCTCGCCGTCGGCGTTCGGGCAGTCGCAGTTCGCCCTCACGCGCGGGAACGCCTTCGAGGCCAAGGTCAAGGCGGACGGCGGCGCGGAGCTGCTGCGCCTGGTGCACGAGAAACTGGACCGCACCGCCGAACCGCCCGCCCACGCGCGTGTGCCCGAACTCACCGCGACCGGCCCCGAGGGCCGGACGGCCCGTACGGCGCTGGCGCTGCGCGAGGCCACCGAGGCGAGCGGCGAGTGGACCCTGCTCGACCATCCGATGCTCGCGCTGGACGTGGCCGGCACGCCAGCCTTCCTGGAGCCGGACGCGGTCGTCGTGCACCCGGACGGCAGCTGGACGGTCGTGGAGATCAAGTCCTTCCCGATGCTGGACGGCTCGGCGGACCCGGCGAAGGTGGGCGCGGCCGCCCGGCAGGCGGCGGTGTACGTGCTGGCGCTGGAGCAGGTCGCCGCCCGGCTGGATCCAGCCCCGCGCGTGCGCCACCGGGTCCTCCTCGTCTGCCCCAAGGACTTCTCCAACCTCCCCACCGCCTCGGCCGTCGACATCCGCAAGCAGCGCGCGGTGACCGCCCGCCAGCTGGCCCGCCTCACCCGCATCGAGGACATCGCCGACGCCCTCCCCACCGGCACCTGCTTCTCCCCCGACCTGCCCACGGCCGACCTCACGGCCGCCGTCGAGTCGGTCCCGGCGACGTACGCACCCGAGTGCCTGTCCGCCTGCGAGCTGGCCTTCCACTGCCGCGCCCGCTCCCGCGCGTCCGGCGCGGTGACGTCGCTGGGCCGTTCGGTACGGGCCGAGCTGGGCGGCCTGACGACCGTCGAGGACGTCCTGTCGGCGGCCCGCGGCGAGACCGGCGACCCGGACGACCCGGCGGTGGCCGCCCTGCGCAGGGCGGCGCGGCTGCGCGCCGAGGCCCTCGGCCAGGGAACCCGGGATCCCGGTCGGGACACCCTGCCCCTCGGCCAGGAGGCGGTGGCCCCGTGTCTCTGATCGCCACCCTCGCCCGCCTCGAAGCCGTCAGCACGGGCCGCGCCCAGCCCGCCGCCACCGTCCGCCACCGGCGTCTGTCCGACCGCCCCCTGGTCTTCGTGCCCCTCACCACCGCGGGCGAGGCCGGCGCCCCGCTCGGCGCGCTGGTCGGCACGGACCGGGACGCCCCGCACCTGCTGGTCGTACCGCAGCCGCGCGACCGGGACCTCAGGTTCGCGTTCCTGTCCGAGCTGGCGGACATCGTGCTGCCGTACATCGACACCTACGCCGATGACGTGGAGGCCGCCGAGCGCAACGAGACCGACCCCGAGACCGGCAAGCGGGTCAAGGTCGAGGTCGAACTGTGCGCGGACGCCCCGCAGTTGATCGTGCCGAGCCGTGCGGGCATCGATTTCGTACGGCTTCTCGGCCGCTCCATGCGCTTCAGGCGTACGGCGGAGCAGGACCCTGAGACCCCCTACCCCGCGCCCCCGCGCGTGCCGTTGCTCGGTCGCTGGCTGACCCACTTCGGCGAGCGGGCCCGGGTGCCCGGCTCCTCGCTGCTCCTGGCCATGACGGACGTGCTGTCCCGGCACTGGACGACCGGCCAGTCCACCCTGGAGGACCAGCACCTGGGCGCGCTGCTGTCCTGGATCGCCCCGCCGGAGGGCGAGACGGGTGCCGAGGCGGCGCTGCGGGCGGAACTCGCGCGGGACGCCCAGGGCCAGTTGCTGTGCCCGCCCGCCGGTCCCGCGACCGACCCGGCGTTCGACAACAAGCTGCTCGCCCCCGCCATCGAGCGCTACGACCGCGCGCGTACCGCCCTCGCCGCCGCCGAGGACGGGCTGGAGGCCGACGACCGGCTCGGTGACCTCACCGCCGCCGAGCGGGAGATCCGCGCCCTGGTCGAGAGCCGGACCCGGCCCACCTGGGACGCGGTGTGGCGCGGCCTCGACCTGCTGCGGGAGCTGCCGGAGGCCGGCCGGGTCGAGGAGCGGTGGACCCGGGACCGCTGGTCGTTCACCGGCCACCGCGACCGCGTCCTCGCGGGTGAGCCCCCGCAGCCGCGCCGCGACGACGCGGTCACCGCCGCGAACAAGCTCGCCGCGCGCGAGCGGGAACAGGCCCGACTTGAGGCGCAGGAGGCGCTCGACGATCCGCTGGTGATGGCGGGGCGGCGGCTGACCGGGGAGGCGTTCGCGGGCGAGGTCACCGAGGTCGTGATGGCGTACAGCGAGGGCAAGCGGCCGAGCCCGCGCCCGCTGGTCACCGTCCGCACCGACGACCGGCCGCATCTGGGCGAGCGGGCCAAGGTGTTCCGGTCGCTGGGCGGGAAGCCGCAGTCGGCGGAGTTCGTCGGGTACGAGGGGGACGTCGAGGACGGGGGCGGCGCGTACGTGGTGCTGCGGGTGCTGGACAAGATGGGCCGCGGCAAGGAGCCGGAGGAGGGATCCGTGCCGGAGAAGGGCGACCTGGTCTGCTTCACGCTGTTCGAGCACGAGCAGCGGGGCGGCGCGAAGCTGCCCGACCCGGAGGAGACGCCGTGGACGCACGGCGGGCCGCCCGGCGAGCAGGCATCCGAGGCCGCCGATCCGCTGACCGAGGAGGACGTGCTGTGACCGCCGTGTTCGACCCCGGTGCCGCGGCGACCGAGGCCACCGACGCGATCCTCCACGACACCCTGCACGGCACCGCGCGCGGTGTCGTCGTCGACTCCCCGCCCGGCGCCGGCAAGTCCACGCTCGTCGTCCGCGCGGCCCTGGAACTCGCCGATGCCGGGCGCCCGCTGATGGTCGTCGCGCAGACCAACGCCCAGGTCGACGACCTGGTGCTGAGGCTCGCCGAGAAGAACCCCGAGCTGCCGGTGGGCCGTCTGCACAGCAGCGACGCCGACCCGTACGACAAGGCGCTGGACGACCTGCCGAACGTACGCAAGTCGGCGAAGGCGGCGGAGCTGGGCGGGCTCGCGGTCGTCATCTCCACGGCGGCCAAGTGGGGGCACGTCAAGGTCGACGAGCCCTGGCGGCACGCGATCGTCGACGAGGCGTACCAGATGCGCTCGGACTCGCTGCTCGCGGTGGCCGGCCTCTTCGAACGGGCGCTTTTCGTCGGCGACCCGGGCCAGCTGGACCCCTTCGCGATCGTCGGCAGCGAGCAGTGGGCGGGGCTGTCGTACGACCCGTCGGCGTCCGCCGTCACCACCCTGCTGGCCCACAATCCGACCCTCCCCCAGCACCGCCTGCCGGTCTCCTGGCGCCTCCCCGCGTCCGCCGCGCCCCTGGTCTCCGACGCCTTCTACCCGTACACGCCGTTCCGCAGCGGCACGGACCACGGCGACCGCCACCTGGCCTTCGCGGTCCCGTCGGACGGCTCGGGCCCCGACCGGGTGATCGACGAGGCGGCGGAATCGGGCTGGGGCCTGCTGGAGCTGCCCGCCCGGCACACCCCGCGCACGGATCCCGAGGCGGTACGGGCGGTCGCGGCGGTCGTACGGCGCCTCCTGGACCGGGGCGGCGCGGCGACGTCGGAGCGCTCGCCGGATCCGGCGCCGCTGACCGCCGACCGGATCGCGGTCGGCACGGCGCACCGGGACCAGGCGGCGGCGGTCCGGGCGGCACTGGCCGAGCTGGGCGTGGCGGACGTCACCGTGGACACCGCGAACCGTCTCCAGGGCCGCGAGTACGACGTGACCGTGGTCCTGCACCCCCTCTCCGGCCGCCCCGACGCCACCGCCTTCCACCTGGAGACGGGCCGCCTGTGCGTCCTCGCCTCCCGCCACCGCCATGCGTGCATCGTGGTGTGCCGGGCCGGGGTGAGCGAGCTGCTGGACGACTATCCGTCGACGGAGCCGGTGCAGCTGGGCACGGTGGTGAAGTTTCCGGATGGTTGGGAGGCGAATCACGCGGTGTTGGCGCGGCTCGCCGAGCATCGGGTGGGGTGGCGGCCGTGAAAGGAACCGCACTCACGCCATCAGGGCTGCTCAGGGCGCCATCCATCTGCCGGACGCCCACCGCGGCAGCGGCATATCGATACCGCGGCACGCCGCCGGAGGCGGCCAATGAATGCAGCCCGGATGGTTGGGAGGCGAATCACGCCCTGTTGGCGCGGCTCGCCGAGCATCGGGTGGGGTGGCGGCCCCGTTGAGAGAGCCCCATTGACCTGCGTCACACGCCTACTTGCGCGGGCGCGGGACAATGGACGGTGGACCGGTTACGTACGAGGAGGACACAGCATGGCGGAGCCCACGCCGCGTCGGAACGAATCGCGGCTACGCCCCGCGCCCCTGCTCTTCGAGCCCGCGGAGGTAGCCTCCGACCCGGAGCACTTCTTCGACCTGGAGTCGATCGACGACCCCCGTGCGCTGCTGGCGCGGGCGACCGAGCTGACGCAGGCGTTCCGGGCGGCGACGGACCGTGCGGTGGAGTTCCAGGCCATCGCGGCGGCCCAGCTGGCGGACCCCCGGCGGTTCGACCGGCTGACGCCCGCCGACATCGCGGCGCGGGCCGAGTGGACCGAGGACTACGCCAAGAAGATGGTGGAGTTCGGCCGGGATCTGATGCGCGGGGTCGAGGGGCCGGGGCACGTCGACCCCGTGTGATCAACCCTGCGACCGTCTCTGCGATCGTCCCCGCGATCACCCCCACGGCATATGCCAGGCGGGCAAGATACCCGCTCCTCCCGTCCCCTGTCCGGCTTTTCGGCAACCCTCGGAAACCGGGCCCTCACCGTCGGTAGATGTATCCGTCATGAGCCGCACACGGGACGACCTCTTCACCGACCTCTTCGCCGACCAGTCCGACGCCTGCGTCGACGTCCGCGCCGACGCCTTCGGAGTCACCGGCGTCACCCCCGACGGAGCCGCCTGGCTCGCGTCGGCGGGATCGTATCCGCGCAGCATGCTCGCCCTGTGGGCGGAACGTCCGCACGCGCCGGTGGTCCTACCCTGCGGCTCCGTCTTCGACATCGTCAACACCCCGGCGATCTTCGGGCGCCGCATGCTCGACCGGCTGTGGGACGAGGGCCCGGGGACGGGCCCGGTGGCCGCCTTCCGGGGGCGGATCCTGATGTTCGCCGCCCCGGGCACCGCCCAGCGGCTGCCCTCACTGCTGCGCTGGGAGGAGTTCAGCCGCACGGACGGCATTCCGCCGCTGCTGTGCCACGGCACCGGCGACGCGGTGACCGTCCCTGCGCCGGCGGACACCTATGCGGCGTCCCCGGCGCCCTCCGAGACCCGCTGGCTGGTCGCCCCGGACACCCGTAATCCCTGGTTACCGGGCCCGGAGGTACTGCTCTGGGCGGCCGTACGGGCGGCCCGCGCGGCCGTTCGGATTTCGATTTTTCCCCACGCCGACCAGGATGCTAAGGTCTACGACGTCAGCAGGCGCCGCTAGCTCAGTTGGTTAGAGCAGCTGACTCTTAATCAGCGGGTCCGGGGTTCGAGTCCCTGGCGGCGCACGACAGTGAAAGCCCCTCGCGGAAGCGAGGGGCTTTTCGCATGCGCCCGGTGCGCGCCACCACCACCGTCCGCGAGCGGCGTACGCCCGCCCTTACCGGCGCACCGCGACCGGCACGCCCCCCAGAACCTGCTCCTATCCGCCGCGAGCGCTGCGCGCCGGTGCGATCTTCACCGTCCACGCCCCCGAAGCCGTACGCCCCTCCACCTCCACCCGTACGCCCTCCCCCGGCACCGTGAAGCTCTCGCCCAGCCCGACCGGCGCGTCCGCGAGCGGTGGATACACCGACTGCTCCCAGCAGGCCTCGGTGTGCGGGTGGGCGTCGATCACCTCGACCGGGCCGCCGCCGGACTCGGTCTGGCTGCGCACCCGGTACACCAGCACCCCCTGTCGGCAGGCCTGCATGTCGTTGCCCACCGGGCCGCGCACCTCGAAGGCGAGGGCGCTCTCGGGGCCGGTGCGGACGACGGCGAGCTTGATGCCGTTGCCCAGCCCGAAGCCCGGTACGGCGCCGACCGTGCCGGGCGACCCGAACGAGCCGACGGCGCCGGGCGCCCCGACCGCCCCCGCCTGCATCGGAACGCCACCCCCCACCGCCAGCGGCTCCAGCGTCAGCCGCGCGCCCGCGGCCCTCGCCCCTTGCACGCACACCACCTGGCGCCGCTCCAGCCACCCCAGCTTCCACTTGTGCCAGCCGAACAGGTCCGGAGCCATCCCGAACTGGCTGCCCATCAGGTCCCAGTCGCCGACGTAGGTGTCCCAGTCGCCCTTGCCGTCCATCGGGCGGTGGTACAGGTCGGGCAGGTCGAAGACGTGGCCGGTCTCGTGCGCGAGGACCAGCCGGTCCGGCGGATGGTTCTCGAACACCGTGACGACGCGCCGGATGTCGGCGCCGTCGGCGTGCAACGGGGTGTCCAGGTTGACGACCTTCGTGGCGTCCGAGTCGACGCCGGGCGCGTCGGGATCGGCGACGAAGTACACGACGTCGTAGCGGGAGAAGTCCACCTCCTGGTCCGCCGCGGCGAGCGCGTCGCGCAGATAGGTGGCCCGGTCGTCCACGCTCCAGTCACGCTTTATGGCGTACGCGGTCGACGGGCGCGGCATCCGGACCCAGTGCCGCAGCGGATGCGGACGCAGGGTGAATCTGCCGTAGGAGGCGCGTTCGAAGAAGTGGGTGGTGGCCGGGAAGTGGTCGGCCGTCAGTTCGGCGGGTGTCGTGTGGGGGGCCGCGTCCGGGAAGGACAGGAAGATCATGACCGCGTCGAGCTTGCGGGTGGGGCGCGGATAGGCGGCGTTCCAGGTGTTCAGGCCTTCGGAGTGGTGCGCCTCGGTGCGCTCGAGGGCGCAGGCCGCCGTGTCGAACGGTTCGGCGGCCGAGGGATCCGTGATCAGGGAGGTCGCGGCGAGCGCCGACATGGTGGTGAACACGGCGGCGACACCGCGCAGTCGGGGCCATTCCCGCAGCCGACCCATGCCGGGGAGCAGGGGGAACTGACGCGGCACGTGGACCTCCGGGGCGGTTCGCGGGACACCGCACCCAGCCTCTGTCAGATTGTCGTACTACGTCCTGTTTGCCTGCGCCGGACGGGTGAGAGGCCCGAGAGACCGCCGGAACCGACACCCCGGAATCGCTCACGGAACGTCACAACCGGTCGAGGGGCCGAAGAAGCCGTCCAGGTGCGAGCAGAAACGATCTGTCGGAAGGTCGGCTCACCGGGGAACACTGAACAGTGGGTGGAAGGGCCGGGGACCAGCCTCTATGATCGGCACACTTTCCTGACACTTTCCCTGCACGAACAAGGCCCGGCGGCCCACAGCCTCCCGGCCCAACATTCCGATGAGACCCATCCGAAGATCGAGTGCACTGCGGGAGCGAGCGGTGAGCGGAACGCCCGAATGGCCGACACCTGCGGCAGACCTCATCGGGCCGGCCGTCACAGAGAGTAACGCGCAGCCATCACCCGGTACCGAGGTGCCGCCCTACTCCGCCGCCTTCTCCGCCGCGCCCCTGGCGATGGCCGTGGTCGACCGAGAGGGCCTGGTCACCGGCGCCAACCCCGCCCTCGCCGACCTGCTCGGCACGGCACCCGGGGAACTGGCCGGTTCCGTAGCCGCGGACCTGGTGGACCTCGCCTCCGACGCCCGCACCTGGCACGCGTACCTCGAAGTACTGCGCGGCCGTCAGGCCAGACTGCGTTGCACACGCCGTCTCAAACACCCGGACGGGCACTCCCTTTGGGCCCAGGTCACGGTCGCGCCCCTGCCCGACGCGGAGCTCGGCGGTGGTGTCCTGCTCTCCGTCGCCGACATCAGCGCCCACCGCGAACTCCAGGCCCGGCTGCGGCACTTGCAGATGCACGACCCGGTGACCCGGCTGCCCAACCGCACCCTGTTCTTCGAGCGCCTGACGACGGCACTGGAGGCGGAGTCGTACGAGGACAGCGGCACCACCGGCCGAATCGGCCTGTGCTACCTGGACCTTGACGGATTCAAGGCGATCAACGACACCCTCGGCCACCGGGTCGGCGACAGCCTGCTGGCCGGCGTGGCCGAACGGCTCACGCGCTGCGCCGAGGAGGCGGGGTACGCCCGGTCGAGCCCGCTGCTGGTGGCCCGGCTCGGCGGCGACGAGTTCGCCCTGCTCGTGGAGGACTCGACGGGCACCGAGCAACTGGCCGACCTCGCCGAGTCGGTGCTCGAAGCCCTACGGGCCCCCTTCGACCTCTCCGGCCGGCGCCTTTCGGTGTCGGCGTCGATCGGCGTGGTGGAACGCCAGGCGGCCGGCACCACCCCCACCGCGCTGATGCAGGCCGCCGACACGACGCTGTACTGGGCGAAGGCCGACGGCAAGGACCGCTGGACGCTGTTCGACCCCGAACGCAACGCCCACCTCATGACCCGCCAGGCCCTCTCCTCCACCCTCCGCCCGGCCATCGAGCGGGGTGAATTCGCCCTGGAATACCAGCCGTTGGTGAGCATGGAGGACGGCCGGCTGCGCGGCGTCGAGGCACTTGTCCGCTGGAAACATCCTCAGTTCGGCGTACTGGCGCCGAATCGGTTCATCGGACTGGCCGAGGAGGACGGCTCCATCGTGCCGCTCGGCCGCTGGATCCTGACGACCGCCTGCCGTCAGGCGCGCGCCTGGCAGGTGGCGCACCCCGACGAGCCGCCGATCTTCGTGAGCGTGAACGTCGCGGTGCGGCAGGTCTGGGACTCCGACCTGGTGGCGGACGTGGCCCGCATCCTCGCCGAGACGGAACTCGCCCCGCACCTGCTGCAGCTGGAGCTGACCGAGTCGGCCGTGATGGGCTCGGCGGGTCGGCCGCTCCAGGACCTCCAGGCGCTCAGCGACATGGGCGTACGCATCGCGATCGACGACTTCGGCACCGGCTACTCGAACCTGGCGTACCTCAGCCGGCTGCCGGTCTCGGTCCTGAAGCTGGACGGTTCCTTCGTACGGGGCTTCCAGTACGAGAGCGACAACAGCGCGGCCGTGCCGCCGAACCCGGCCGACGAGGTCGTCGTCGAGGCGATGATCCAGCTGGCCCACCGGCTGGGGCTGACGGTCACCGCGGAGTGCGTGGAGACGCTGGCGCAGGCCTCGCGGCTGCGGCGGATCGGCTGCGACACCGGGCAGGGGTGGCTGTACTCGCGGCCGGTGCCGCCGGATCGTATTTCCGAGTTGTTGGGTGTGCGGGTGTGAGGAGGGCAGGGCGAGGGGGCGTGACCGGGTGGGCGGGCGTGCCGGGGGCGTGATTACGCCGTCGGCAACCCGTAGGCGTCCGCGATGAGTTCGTACGAGCGCAGGCGTATGTCCATGCCGGGTGCGTTGCTCGTGATCATCAACTCGTCGGCGCCGGTGCGCTTCTGGAGGTCGTCCAGGCCTGCGCGGACCTCGTCGGGGGTGCCGTGGACGACGTCCGCGTTCCAGGAGTCGGCGAACTCGCGCTCCATCGGCGTGAATTCGTAGGCCTCGGCCTCCTCGGGGGTGGGGATGAGGCCGGGGCGGCCGGTGCGCAGGCGGATCATGCTGAGGGCGGCGGCCCTGACCTGGCGGCGGGCCTCCTTCTCGTCGTCGGTGGCGAGGGCGGAGACGCCGATGAGGGCGTACGGCTCGTCGAGGACGGCGGAGGGCCGGAAGGACTCTCGGTACAGGTCAAGGGCCGGGACGGTGTTGCGCGCGGAGAAGTGGTGCGCGAAGGCGAAGGGCAGGCCGAGGACGGCGGCGAGGCGGGCGCTGAAGCCGGAGGAGCCGAGCAGCCAGATCGGGGGGCGGTGCGGGGACTGGACGCCGCCGGGTGACGTCGCCTGGATGGGGCCGGGGATGGCGTGGATACGGCGGTAGGGGTGGCCGTCGGGGAAGTCGTCGTCGAGGAAGCGGGTGAGCTCCGCCAGTTGCTCGGGGAAGTCGTCGGCACCTTCGCCCAGGTGGTCGGTGCGGCGGAGGGCCGCTGCCGTGGCACCGTCCGTGCCGGGAGCGCGGCCGAGGCCGAGGTCGATGCGGCCGGGGGCCATGGCCTCCAGGGTGCCGAACTGCTCCGCGATGACGAGGGGGGCGTGGTTGGGGAGCATGACGCCGCCGGAGCCGAGGCGGATGCGGGTGGTGTGGGCGGCGATGTGGGCGAGGATCACGGCGGGGGACGAGGAGGCGACGCCGGGCATGGAGTGGTGTTCGGCGACCCAGTAGCGGTGGAAGCCGCGGGATTCCGCTCGGCGGGAGAGTTCGACGCTGGTGCGGAGGGCGTCGGTGGCGGTGCGGCCTGCGCTGACCGTGACGAGGTCCAGTACGGAGAGGGGGACGGGGGCGGTGCCCTGTGCGGTGCCTCGGATCTCGTCGGCCTGGGTTTTGTCTGCCGCCACGGGTGCCTCCTGTGGTGATGCGGTGCGCTGTTCTGCCCGGCGTTAACAGGAGGGAGGCTCCGGTTTATTCCCGGTGTGTTTTCTCGCCCCCGCCGCCCCTACCCGTCCCGTCCCTGGGGGCTCCGCCCCCAGACCCCCGTTTCGGCCCTGAAGGGGCCTCGTCCTCAAACGCCGGACGGGCTGAACTACTCAGCCCCTCCGGCGTTTGAGGAGCGGGGTCTGGGGCGGAGCCCCGGAAGGACGGGAAGGGTAGGGGCGGCGGGGGCGAGAACCGTCCCCGGGCGCTACACCTGCACGATCGGCTCCTTCGTGAACAGTGCCCCCAGTTCCGGGGCGTTCACCCGGCGGTCTGTCAGGCGTAGGGCCTCCCAGACCGTGACCTGGTTCGCGGTGAGGACCGGCTTGGTGAGGTGGTGTTCCAGGGCTGCGAGGTGGGACGCGGTGTGCAGGGCCGTGTCGGGGAGGAGGATCGCCTCGGCGTCGGGGTGGTCCGCCTCCCTGGCCAGGGCGAAGAGTTCCTCGTCGCCCCAGGTGCCGACCTCCGCCGCCGTGATGATTCCGGAGCCTCGGACCGACAGCACATCGATGCCCGCCGCCCGCAGGAAGTCCGCGAAGAGCTGCGCCACGTCGTCGGGGTACGTCGCCCCGATCGCCACCCGCCGCACCCCGAGCTCCCGTACCGCGTGCACGAAGGCGAAGGACGTCGACGACGCCGGCATGCCCGCCGCGACGGCGAGGGTGCGCACCTGCTCATGGGCGCCCTCCCAGCCGTACACGAAGCTGCCGGACGTGCACGCCCACACCACCGCCTCGGCACCCGTCAGCCGCAGCGCCTCCACGCCCGCCGCGAGGCGCTCGGCCGAGCCCATCCGGAGCAGTGCGTCCACCCGGTGCGCGTCCTCGCCGATGTCGGTGTGCACCAGGTCGACCCGGATGTCGCTGGCGAGCAGCTGCTCGATGCGTGGGTAGTCGTCCTCGGCGGAGTGGCCCGGGTAGAGGAATCCGAGTGCGGTCATGTCGGCCCTTCCTGCTGTTGTTCTTCGCCCGGCACGTTCGGCAGTGCTTCGGGGAGCACGGGGCCACCACGCGCCGCCGGATCGATCAGCGCCTGATACGCCCCCACCGCTCGGGTACCCAGCCGACGCAGTGCGGCCCACATCGTGACCTGGTTGGCCGAGAGAACCGGGATGCGCAGTTCCGCCTCCAGCTGGGGGATCACGTCGTAGGTGGGGAGGTTGGTGCAGCTGATGAACAGCGCGTCCGTGGGCCCCCGCACCGCCCTGTGCGCCATGTCGGCCACATCGCGGTACGGCACCTTCCAGATGTGCCGTGTCAGCCCCATGAACTCGCACCCGGTGACCGCGACCCCCGCCTCGGCCACGTACTCCTCCAGCGCCCGCGTCACCGACACGGTGTACGGCGTCACCAGCGCCACCCGCCGTACGTTCAGCTCGGTCAGGGCCTCCAGCAGCGCCCCGGAGGTGGTGACCGCGGGCACCGCGCCCGCCTGTGTCATCGCCTCGCACATGGCCCGCTCGCCCGCGATGCCGCCGACGAAACTGCCGGAGGTGCAGGCGTAGGCGACCACCTCGGGTGCGACCGCGGTCAGGGTGCGGACGCCGTCGCCGAGCGTCTCGTGCTCGCTGACCAGACGGGCCAGATCCAGGCTGACCTCGACCGGGACGAACGGTGTTCGGGTCAGATGCAGGGAGACCTCGTCCGGCACCCAGCGCCACAGTTCCCGGTCCAGCGCGAAGTCGAAGGGGGCGACGACTCCGACACCGCGCTGCGGGCAGGGTCCGCCAAGGAAGGAGATGTCCATGGAGCTCATGGCAGGCACCGTCCTCACTACGAGAAACAGGTGAGCAACGGACCGTATGTTCGCCCGTGTTGACGAAGGTAGGTTCGGGTGCGAGCGTGGTCAAACCTCGCATGTCAGACGGCTGGCACTTCCAGTAAAACCCCGAGAAACGGCACCCGCACCCCTCTGGAGAAGCGACCCCGAATGACCGCATCCACCCCCGGTCCGACCCCCGCCTCCAACCCCGCCCCCGCCTCCCCGCCCACCCTCCTCGTCCTCGACGCCGATCCCCTCCCCCGCCTCGGCCGCCTCACCGGCCGCGCCCGCGTCGAGCACGCGGACGAGTCGACCCTCGCCGCGCGGCTGCCCCACGCCGACGTCCTGCTGGTCTGGGACTTCACGTCGCATGCCGTACGCCACGCCTGGCCCGGCGAGGGCCCGCGGCCGCGCTGGGTGCACACGGCGAGCGCGGGTGTGGACCATCTGATGTGCCCGGAGCTGACCGCGTCCGACACCGTGGTCACCAACGCGCGCGGGATCTTCGACCAGCCGATCGGCGAGTACGTCGCCGCGCTGGTGCTGGCGATGGCGAAGGATCTGCCGAGGACCCTGGAGTTCCAGCGCGGCCGGGAGTGGCGGCACCGCGAGGGGCAGCGGGTGGCGGGCACGCGCGCGTGCGTCGTCGGATCCGGTCCCATCGGTCGTACGATCGCCCGCACGCTCAAGGCCCTCGACGTCACCACCGCGCTGGTCGGCCGGACCCCGCGTACCGGCATCCACGGCCCGGACGATCTCGACCGGCTGATCGCCCGCGCCGACTGGGTGATCGCCGCCGCCCCGCTCACCGAGCAGACGCACGGCATGTTCGACACCCGCCGCTTCGGCGTCATGCAGCCCTCCGCCCGGTTCATCAACGTCGGGCGCGGGCAGCTTGTCGTGGAGGACGCCCTGGCCGAGGCCCTCACCAGGCGCTGGATCGCGGGGGCCGCGCTCGACGTCTTCGAGCACGAGCCGCTCGGTCCCGACAGCCCGTTGTGGGGGCTTCCGGGGCTGATCGTCTCGCCGCACATGAGCGGGGACACGATCGGCTGGCGGGATGAACTCGGCAAGCAGTTCGTGGAGCTGTACGAGAGGTGGGAGGCGGGCAGGCCACTGCTGAACGTGGTCGACAAGCAGCGTGGGTACGTACCCGGACGCTGACGTCTACGGCTGGAGGGCGACGCATGACGGATCTCACCGAACTGACCGCCGTACAACTCCTCGACGGCTACCGAGAAGGGCGGTTCAGCCCCGTCGACGCCACCCGTGCCGCCCTGGAGCGTGCCGAGCGGATCCAGCCGGAGGTCAACGCCTTCGTACGCCTCACCGCCGACGAGGCGCTCGCCCGGGCCGCCGAGTCGGCCGAACGCTGGCGGCGCGGCGCACCGGCCGGGCTGCTCGACGGTGTCCCGGTCACCGTCAAGGACATCCTGCTGATGCGCGGCGGACCCACGCTGAAGGGCTCGAAGACCATCTCCGGGAAGGGGAGTTGGGACGAGGACGCCCCTTCCGTGGCCCGGCTGCGCGCGCACGGCGCCGTCTTCCTCGGCAAGACCACGACCCCCGAGTTCGGCTGGAAGGGCGTCACCGACTCGCCCCTGTCCGGTGTCACCCGCAACCCCTACGACCCGACCCGCACCGCCGGCGGCTCCAGCGGCGGCGCCGCGGCGGCCGTGGCCCTCGGCGCGGGGCCGCTCGCGCTCGGCACCGACGGCGGCGGCAGTGTCCGTATCCCGGCGGCGTTCTGCGGCATCTTCGCCCTGAAACCGACGTACGGCCGCGTCCCGCTCTACCCCGCGAGCGCATTCGGCACCCTGGCCCACGTCGGCCCGATGACCCGCGACGCGGCCGACGCGGCCCTGCTGCTCGACGTCATCGGCACGCCCGACTCCCGCGACTGGTCCGCGCTCCCGCCCGCGCCCGGCTCCTTCGTGACGGGGCTGACCGGCGGCGTGCGCGGTCTGCGCGTCGCCTACTCGCCCTCCCTCGGCGGCCAGGTGGCGGTGCGCCCGGCGGTCGCGGCGGCGGTGCGGCGGGCGGTGGAGCGGCTGGCGGGGCTGGGGGCGTACGTCGAGGAGGCCGACCCCGACTTCACCGACCCGGTGGACGCCTTCCACACCCTGTGGTTCACCGGGGCGGCCCGGGTGACCCAGCATCTCGGACCGCACCAGCGGGAGTTGCTCGACCCGGGCCTACGGGAGATCTGCGGCGTCGGCGCCCGCCTCTCGGCGCTGGACTACCTGGCCGCGGTCGACGTCCGTATGGAACTCGGCCGCCGCATGGGCCGCTTCCACGACACCTACGACCTCCTCGTCACCCCGACCCTCCCGATCACCGCCTTCGAGGCGGGCGCGGAGGCCCCCAAGGGCTCGGGACATCGCAGGTGGACGGGCTGGACCCCGTTCACATACCCCTTCAACCTCACCCAGCAGCCGGCGGCCACCGTCCCCGTCGGCAGGGACGGGGACGGTCTGCCGATCGGCCTGCAACTCGTGGCCGCCCGGCACCGGGACGACCTGGTGCTGCGGGCGGCGCACGCGCTGTACGAGGCCGGGATCGCCGGAGTCGCGGGGGTCGCGGGAGTCACAGCCTCCGGAAGCTGAGCGACTCCCCCAGCGCCCCGGACCGCCACAGGTCGTTGCAGCCCTCGGCCATCTCTTCGAGGCCCTCGACGACCTGGCCCCAGACGATGCCGGGCACCCAGCCCACGTCGCCGTTGAGGAGCAGGTTGTTGCGCTCGTAGAACAGGGCCAGGTCGACGAGTGTCGTGCCGGGGCGGACCTCGCGGTCGTAGCCGTAGGACTTGGTGCTCAATTCGGTGCCGGCGAAGGAGAAATAGCAGAGATCTCCTGGAATGGGGGTGATGGTCGGGTTTTCCAGGGGTGGTTCCGATGTCGCGAACGGTGGGAACAGGGCGTAGATCTCGTTTCGGGCGTATTTCGCGTGATAGACGTCGCCGCTCAGCGGAAGGGCGTCCCACACGGCCGCGCAGGTGACGGGTGCGCGATCGTCCAGCAGTTTTGCCGTGCAGGTGATTCCACGCTTGACCAGCGAGACTTCGAGGTAGCGGTCAGCCATGCCTTCCATAGTGCATACATCGCATGGTCTCGGGTAGCCGCGCCGCCATGGCTCCACCTAATGGGAACGACAGAGACACACCTGGGACCACGCGCCGATCGCTGCTCGCGGGGGTGGCGGCGCTCGGCGCGCTGGGGGCGGCCGGCTGCACCCGTGTGGCCACCGCATCGACCGAGGACGGCGGCGACCTGCTCGACCGCATGAAGGCGGCGGGCGTCGTACGGCTCGGTATAGCGGGGGAGATCCCCTTCGGTTACATCGACAAGAACGGCGATCTGACCGGCGAGGCGCCGGAGTTGGCCAAGGTCATCTTCAAGCGGCTGGGCATCGACCGGGTGCAGCCGGTGCCGACCGAGTTCGGGTCGCTGATTCCCGGGCTCAACTCGCAGCAGTTCGACGTCGTCGCCGCCGGGATGTACGTCAATCCCGAGCGCTGTGAGCAGGTCATCTTCTCCGACCCCGACTACCAGATGCTCGACTCCTTCATCGTGCGCAAGGGGAACCCCAAGGGGCTGCACGACTACAAGGACGTCGTCGAGAAGAAGGCCAAGTTCGCCACCGGGACCGGCTACGCCGAGATCCAGTACGCCGTCGAGGCGGGGTACAAGGAGGGCGACATCCTCATCGTGCCGGACCAGGTCGCGGGGCTGAACGCCGTCGAGGCGGGGCGTGTCGACGTCTTCGCCGGTACGGCGCTGACCACCCGGGAGGTCGTCAAGAAGTCCGGCAAGGCGGAGGCCACCAAGGCCTTCGCGCCCCTCGTCGGCGGCAAACCGCACGTCGACGGCGGCGCGTTCGCCTTCCGGCCGACCGAGACGAAGCTGCGGGACGCCTTCAACGTGGAGCTGCACAAGCTCAAGAAGAGCGGGGAGCTGTTCCGCATCCTCAAGCCCTTCGGCTTCACCGAGGCCGAGATGACCGACCTCACCGCGAAGGAGCTGTGCGCAGGGGGGACGGGCTGATGACCTCGGGACTCTGGGAACTCGTACTCAAGGGGATCTGGACCACCGTCCAGCTGCTCGTCCTGAGCGGGCTGCTGGCCGTGGCGGTCGCCTTCGCCGTCGGCATGGCCCGTACCCACCGGCTGTGGATCGTCCGCTTCCTCGCGGGCTTCTACACGGAGGTGTTCCGCGGGACCTCCGCCCTGATCATGATCTTCTGGGTGTTCTTCGTCCTGCCGGTGGCCTTCGGCTGGCAGCTGGTACCCCTGTGGGCGGGCACGCTCGCGCTGGGGCTGACGTACGGCGCGTACGGCGCCGAGATCGTGCGCGGCGCGCTGAACTCCGTCGACCCGGCGCAGCGCGAGGGCGGCATCGCACTCAGCTTCACGCCATGGCAGCGCATGCGGCTGATCCTGCTGCCGCAGGCGGTGCCGGAGATGATCCCCTCCTTCACCAACCTGCTGGTGGAACTGCTGAAGGGCACCGCGCTGGTGTCCGTGATGGGCATGGGCGACCTGGCCTTCAGCGCCAACCTGGTGCGGCTCGCGCTGCAGGAGAGCGCCGAGATCTACACGTACATCCTGCTGATCTACTTCGTCATCGCCTTCCTGCTCACCCGGGGGATGCGCGGACTGGAACGCAAACTCAAGGCAGGGCTGGGCAAGCCGGTCGGGCGTACGCCCGACCAGGAGCTGCACCGTCCTGAGACGACCGGCGTGGGCGCGGGAGGTTCTTTCTCATGACCTGGGACTGGGGCGCTGTCGCCGACTTCATGCCGCGATTCTGGGACGGGCTGCTGCTCACCCTGCAGATCCTGGCCATCGGCTCGCTGATCTCGTTCGCGCTCGGCCTGGTGTGGGCGCTGCTGATGCGCACGCCGACCCGCTGGGTGCGCTGGCCGGTAGGGGCGGTGACGGAGTTCATCCGCAACACCCCGCTGCTGGTGCAGTTGTTCTTCCTCTTCTACGTGCTGCCCGAGTGGGGCATCACCTTCTCGGCGCTGGCCACCGGCGTCTTCGCGATCGGGCTGCACTACTCGACGTACACGATGCAGGTCTACCGGGCCGGCATCGAGGCGGTGCCCGTCGGCCAGTGGGAGGCCGCGACGGCGCTGAACCTGCCGACGACCAGGACGTGGCAGGTGGTGATCCTGCCGCAGGCGATCCGCCGGGTCGTGCCGGCCCTCGGCAACTACGTCATCGCCATGCTCAAGGACACCCCGATCCTGATGACGATCACGGTCATGGAGATGCTCGGCTCGGCGCGGCTGTTCGCGCAGGAGAACTTCCAGTTCACCGAGCCCCTGACGGTCATCGGAGTGGCCTTCATCTTCATCGCCTATCCGGCCTCCCTTCTCGTACGAGCCTTGGAGCGACGCCTTGTCCGCTGACACCCCTCTGATGAAAGATCCCGACGCGAGCGCCAACCCGCCGGTGGACGGCGGCGAGCTGATCCGCTTCGACCACGTCACCAAGCGCTTCGGGTCCAACACCGTGCTCGACGGGCTCGACTTCTCCGTCGCGTCCGGCAAGCACGTCACCCTGATCGGCCCGTCCGGCTCCGGCAAGACGACGATCCTGCGGATGCTGATGACCCTGATCAAGCCCGACGAGGGCACGATCAGGGTCGCCGGGGACCAGCTCTTCCCGGCCCCGGAGAAGCAGGTCCGCGAGGTCCGCAAGAAGATCGGGATGGTGTTCCAGCAGTTCAACCTGTTCCCGAACATGACCGTGCTGCGGAACATCACCGAGGCCCCGGTCACCGTCCTCGGCCTGTCCAAGGACGAGGCGGAGGCCCGCGCCCGCGAGCTGCTGGACATGGTGGGTCTCGCCGACAAGTGCGACGCCCGCCCGACCCAGCTGTCGGGCGGCCAGCAGCAGCGGGTGGCGATCGCGCGGGCGCTGGCGATGCGGCCGCAGGTACTGCTGCTGGACGAGGTGACGTCGGCGCTGGACCCGGAGCTGGTCGCGGGCGTGCTCGACGTGCTCCGTGACATCGCCCGCACCACGGACATCACCATGCTCTGTGTGACTCACGAGATGAATTTCGCCCGGGACATCTCGGACCAGGTCCTGATGTTCGACTCCGGCCGGGTCATCGAGTCCGGCCCGCCGGAGAAGATCTTCAACGACCCCGAGAACGACCGGACCCGGGAGTTCCTCAGCGCGGTGCTGTGACCTCGGTCTGCGGTGACTCCGGTCGACGGTGCATGCCTTTGTCATATGCCAGAGTGCTAGACCGCAGTTGAGGGCATCGCAATCTCGTCAACAACCGCTCACTACAAGCCTCTTGCCGGTTATCGTGGTGGGGATTGGCTGACTGCAACCCGGCCCAATTCGAAAAGCGATGTGCGACCGCAGGGGGAACCGTGGCGCTGACGCACGAGCCGACCGCGCCGTACCACTCGGCCCAGGACGCCCTGCGCGTCCTGGAGACCGTGGCGCGGCACAGCACCGGAGTCACCGACGCCGAGCTCGCCCGGCAGACGGGCATAGACCCGGAGCGCCTGACCGGCCTGCTGCGGATGCTGCGCCGTGAGGGCTACGTCGAGCAGGTCGCCGACGGCGCGTACGTCACGGGCGACGCGCTCACCCGACTCGGTTCCGCGCAGGGCCGCGAGCAGGCCCTGCGCGAGAACCTCCAGCGCACCCTGGACCGGCTGCGCGACTCGGTCGGCGCCGCGGTCTACGTCAGCCGGTATGTCGACGGCGAGGTCAAGATCGACCAGTACGCCGCCGGCCCGGCCACGCCCGTGGTCAACGAGTGGGTCGACTTCCGCTCCTCCGCCCACGCGACGGCGATCGGCAAGAGCCTGCTCGGCCAGCTCGACCACAACGGGCGGCGCGACCACCTCTCCCGCCACAGGATGGCCCGCCTCACCTCACGCACGATCACCAGCGACAGGGTGCTGCTCTCCCGCCTGGATTCCCAGCCGCCGACGGTCCCCCACCTCGACCTCCAGGAGTACGCGGTGGGCACGGTGTGCGCGGCGGTCCCGATCACGGCCGGTTCGTCGGTGGGCTGCCTGGCCCTGTCCCTCCCCGTCGAGCACGCCCACCGCCTGAAGCAGGCGGCGGACACACTGAACCGGAGCGCGACGCCGGTGCTGCTGTCGCTCGCGATCCAGTCCTGACCGCCACGCGCGACGGTGGTCGGAAGCACCCCTGAGCACCAGGTAGTATTTTTCTCGTCGCCGCCGCGAGACACATCAAAACGCGGTCGGTGAGGGTCATGCGCCGCTAGCTCAGTTGGTTAGAGCAGCTGACTCTTAATCAGCGGGTCCGGGGTTCGAGTCCCTGGCGGCGCACAGACGAAGGGCCTCTCGTGGGAGCGGGAGGCCCTTCGACGTATGCCAAGACATCCGCCCTCTTCGAGACCGGCCCCAAAGGGCGGCTGGGGGTCCGGGGGTTACCCCCCGGGAAATGCAGCATCAGCGGGTCCGGGGTTCGAGTCCCTGGCGGCGCACAGACGAAGGGCCTCTCGTGGGAGCGGGAGGCCCTTCAACGTATGCCAAGACATCCGCCTCGGTCAGCCTCCGGTACGCCCGCTCCCCGGCCGGCCGCCACCACACCGGGTCGGCGCACCGCACCCCCTCCCTCCTCAGCCCCGCCCGATGGATCTTGTTCGTCGCGGTCACCGGCATTCGCTCCACCACCCGCACGAAACGGGGCGCCATCTTCGTCCCGAGATCCGGCTGGGCGGCCAGGAACTCGGCGAATCCCGCCGCATCGAACTGCCCCGCGATCGTCGCCATGACCTGGTCCCCGGTGACCGGGTCCGGCACCGCGTACACGGCGACGGCGTCCGCGCCCTCGTACCGGGCGAGGATGTTCTCGATCATCGCGGCGGACAGGTTCTCGCCGTCCACCCGGAGCCGGTCGTCACCGCGCCCCGCGAAGTACAGATAGCCCTCCGCGTCCCGGCAGAACAGGTCCCCCGTCCAGTACCAGCCCGCCCGCCGCCGCTCCGCCTCCGCCTCGGGGTTGCGCCAGTACCCCTCGAAGGGGTTCGGCCCCCGGTTGACCAGCTCCCCGATGGCCTCGTCCCCGTTGACCAGCCGCCCGCCCGCGTCGAAGACGGCCGGCGGACACTCCGCACAGGTCTGCGGATCGAGTACGACGAGCCCGGGCGCCGCCCGCCCCACGGCCCCCGCCGGCGTTCCCGGCGACCACTGCACGGCGGCCCCGCCCTCGGACGACCCGTACCCCTCCACCAGCCGCACCCCGAACCGCCGCTCGAACGCCGCCGCGTCCACGGCGCCCGCCTCGGTGCCGAAGCCGAGCCGCAGCGCATGGTCCCGGTCGGCGGGGCCGGGCTCGGTGGCGAGGAGGTACTGGATCGCTCGGCCGACGTAGGTGAAGTACGTCGCCCGATACCGCCGTACGTCCGCCAGGAACCCCGACGCCGAGAACCGTCGCCGCAGCGCCACTCCCGCGCCGGCCGCGAGGGCGGGGGCCCAGTCGGCGATGACCGCGTTGCCGTGGAACATCGGCATGCAGACGTAGTGCACGTCGTCGGGGCGGACGGCGAACTGGTCGGCCAGGGAGCGCCCGGCCGCCGCCAGCCGGCCCTGGGTGCAGATCGCCGCCTTGGGGGCGCCGGTCGAGCCGGAGGTGAAGTAGAGCAGGAGGCGGTCGTGCGGGGTGGCGCGGGAGGGGTCGGGGCGGGCGTCGGCGTAGGGCGCGAGCAGGGCGTCGTAGTCCGCCGAGTCGGTCGACAGCAGGCGTACGCCGGGTAGTTCGAGGCCGTCGAGCAACGGCAGATGGGCGCGCTCGGTGATCAGGATCCGGCACTCGGTGTGCAGGATGTCGCGGGCGAGTTCGGGGCCCCGGCGGGTGGGGTTGATCCCGGCGACGGCCGCTCCCGCGAGGGCCGCCGCGCTCAACCACAGGGGGTATTCAGGGGTGTTGTCGAGCAGGACGCCGATGTGCGAACGGGGTGGCACGAGGTCGGCCAGCAGGGCCGCCCGGGCGGCGGCACCCTGCGCCACCTGGTGATGGGTGAGCGTCTGCCCTTCGCACCACAGCCCCGGCCGATGGTCGCCCCATCGACCGGCGACGAGTTCCGCGACCGTACGCCTGTTGGACTCCATGGCGGCGCACGGTAGTTGATGGATCGTCAGATGTGGAGAGTCCGGAGGGTCACGGGGTGATCGTGACGCCGTCGACGACGACGGTGTTGGTGGTGTCGTCGACGTCGTCACCGAAGCCGAACTCGTCGGACATCTGGTTGTACGTGACCATGAAGCCGACGCAGAACACCGCGACCACCCCGAGGAACGCCAGGATGGCGACGGTCGACGCCGCCAGCTTGGCCCGGCTCGGCGTCTTGGCCGTGGCGACCACATCGCGGCCCTCGGCGTAGTAGACGGTGACGAAGTCACCCTCCAGGATCGTCGCCGGGCCGTCCTCCTCCTCGAAGCGGACCGTCCGGCCGTCGTGAGCGGTGAACTCGTAGACGTGGTGCATCGTCGTCCGCACCGAGGTGTCGCCGCTGCCGCCGTGCGTCGTCGTGAACATCCGCAGGCAGCGCCCCTCCGCCGTCAGACCGCTGTTCCAGGCGCTTCGCACCTGCAGGGAGCGGCGCACCACGCGGTACGCGCCGAAGAGGACCACGGCCAGGATCAGGCCGGGCACGAGGTAGAAGATGAGGTCCATGGTGCTTCCCCCGAGGTCAGGTACTGCTCGTGTGGGGAACCTACCCCCGAGGGAAGCGCGCCTTACTCAAGTAACGCTCAGAGATCGGGAACCCGATCAGAACGTGACGTCCGAGCAGGCGTAGAACGCGTTGCTCGTGTCGTGGACCGTCCACACCGCGAGGATGACGTGATGGCCGCTCAGCCCGGACGGCAGGGTGCCGCTGTGGGAGAGCGTGGCCGGGGGCCGCTGCCCGTTGTACGGGACCGTCAGGAACGGGGTGAGGTTGAGGTCGGAGCGGGCCAGGTTGTGGTTCTGGTTCCAGCCCGGCTTGGTGACGTAGTACTTGAAGTCGGTCGTGGCGTGCATGGCGGTGAACTGCCAGCGGAACGTGTAGCTCTGACCGCCCGACACCCGGGTGGTGGGCCACGCGGCACCGGACGGCGTCGTCGGGGCGCTGAGCTGGCCGAACTGGCCGAGACCGGCGTTGCATATCTGTCCGTCGGCCGGGCCGGAGCCGGGGAAGCCCTTCGGGCCCTCGACGCTCTGCGGCTCCCACTGGATGGAGCCGCAGTTGGTCACGGTGCCGTTCTGACAGAGCTTCTGCCGGCTGATGGGGAGGTCGGTGTAGCCGTGACTGCTCGCGCCTCCGGCGGAGAGCACGAGGGCCCCGGCCGTGGTGAGTCCGAGCGCGGCGGCGTACCACTTGGTCTTCCTGTTGGTCTTTCTGCGCATGCTGCTGCTCCTGGGAACGTGGGGGAAGTTCGGCGAGCTTGCAGGTCTAGACCAAGTCCCAGATTATTGCTGACCGTTGAACATGTCCATACCAATCGAGGGACATGTTCGACGGGCTTTCGACGGGCAGTCGGGCGAACGTCCGGGGCAGGCCCTAGGCGCCCGACTCGCCCCGCCCCACGCAGAAGGCCACCGTCAAGTCCTTGACCAGCGCCTTGCGTTCGTAGTCGTCCAGCTCGACCAGACCCCGCACGGTCAGCCGCGTGACCGTGTCCTCCACCGAATCGACGACCGAGGTGAGCATGGTCGCCCGGTGCTGCGCGTCCAGCGCGGCGATACGGCGACGGTGCATGGCGGCGGCGACCTCGGGCGCGTACTCCACCCGCAGCGGCCGCACCGAGAACACCTCGATGCCGACTTCCCCCGCGTCCCGTACCACCAATCGGGTCAAGGTGTCCGTGGCCGTCTCGACGGACCCGCGCGTGGCACCCGGCATCTCCACCGGCACCCGGGCCAGCGCCGCCTCGACGCACTCGCGCAGATACGTCTCGTGGTCCTCCACCCCGAGCGTCGCCCGCGCGGTGTCCTTCACCCGCCACACCACCAGGACGACGGCACGCAGCGCGACCCCGTTGCCGTCCGCCGCCGGCATCTGCTCGCTGCGCCAGTGCCGCAGCCGTACGTCGACCCGGCGGCGCAGCAGCAGCGGGTTGACCCACAGCAGGCCGGTGCGCCGGACCGTCCCGCGGTAGCGGCCGAACAGCCCCAGCACCCACGCCCGCCCGGTCTGTCCCCGCGCCAGCCCGCCGAGCCCGAAGAGCCCCAGCGCCCCGGCCCCCGTGTACGCCGCCCACTGCGCCGGCCCCAGCCCCGCCCCCGCGGACACCGGCAACCCCAGCGCGTCCACCGCGAGCGGCGGCAGCACCCCGGCCCACCACGAGGTGGCCAGGCACCCGGCCGCCCCGCAGGCCCCGGCGAGCAGCCCCGCCGCCCCGGGCAGCACCCGCGCGGGCCGCTCCACCAGCTCGGGGTCGACCTGCGGCTCGGGACGCGGCTTCGGCTGCGTCGGACGGCGCACCCGCGGCTGCTCCCCCGTGCCCTGCCGACGCGCCACGACCGTCGGGCTGAGCGGCACGGACACCGGGTCGGGGCCGTCGCGGAACAGCAGGTGGACCGGGATCTCGGTGGTCACCTCGTTCTGGATCAGCCGCCCGGGGCGAGCCGCCGCCCCTGCGTCCGGGCCGCCCTCCGAGTCGGGTGTGTGAGAAGTGGTCGTGGTCATGCGTGCCTCCAGCCTCCGCGCCAGATGCGTCACAAGGTGGTTGTGAGAACGCCGCCGCCTACGCGAACAGCCGCCGCCAGGTCTCCGGCCCCGGATAGCCGTCCGCCGCGCCGCCCCGCCAGCCCTGGGCGCGCTGGAAGGCTTCGACGGCTCGCCGGTCCGTCTCACCCCAGCGCGATCCCGGTCCGGTCCTGTAGTGCTTGCCGAATCCCTTCTTCACCAGTTGTCTGCCGAGCTGGGTGACGTATTTGTTGTTGGCGCCCTGCCGGAACATCGCCCGCCCCGGATACCCCGCCACCCCGTGCGACGCCGGCACCGCCTGGCCGTCCGGCCCGATCGACCCCTCCGGCTGGACGTCCATGCCCTTGCCCGTCACCAGCAGCGTCCACGTCCGCGGCCCCGGCAGCCCGTCCGCGTCCCGGCCCCGCCAGCCCTGCGCCAGCTGGAAGGCCCGGGTGGCCCTGCGGTCCGCGTCGGTCCAGCGCGGGCCGGGGCCGGAGGGGAAGTACCGGCCGGCGCCGCGCTCGACGAGCATGCGCCCCAACTGGGTGACGTGCTTGTTGTTGGCCCCGGGGCCGAAATACGCCTGCCCCGGGTACGGCACCGCGCGCTTGGCGCCGTCCGGCTTGGCCGAGGCCGGCTTGGCCGAGGCCGGCTTGGCCGAGGCCGGCTTGGCCGAGGCCGGCTTGGCCGAGGCCGGCTTGGCGCCCTCCGGCTTGGCGGAGTCCTGCTGACCGGTGTCCGGCTTGGCGGACTCCTGCCGCCCGGTGTCCGGCTGCTCGGTGTCCGGCTTGACGGCGTCCAGCTGTCCGGTGTCCGGTTTCGTACCCGTCACAGTGCTCACCAGCCCCTTGTAGCGGTAGGCGACATAGCGGTCGGAGTGGCTCCAGTAGGCGAACGGGATGGTCAGCCGACGGGCGTGGGGGCGGGTCGACTCGTAGGCGACGTAGTGGGTGTGCCGGTAGTCCGTCCAGCCGCCGAAAATGACGACGTGCGAGCCCCGCCGGGGGTCATCCGGATTGTGGAACAGCAGAATGTCGCCGGGCTGCAGATCCTCCCTCGCGATGCGTACGCCGTACTGGTCGAGGCTGCCCGTCCATTCGTTTCCGGGCAGCTTCCAGGCCATCGAGACAAAGCCTGAGCAGTCCTGCCGGTATCCGTCGGACCAGTACCGGGACATGCTGTACGGCACCTTCGCGGAAACCCATTTCTTGGCCCGCTTGATGATCTCCGCGCGGGTGGCCGCGGGCGTCTTCACCGGGCCCGGCTTGGCCGGCTGCCCGCCCGGACCGTGCAGCGGGGCCTTGCCGCCCTGGGGTGAATCCGGCTCGTCAGCTGCGGGAACGCCCGGTCGATCGGCGGCGTGGGGGATGGCCAGGGCCGGGGCCGTGTGGCCGACGGCAAGGGTGGTGGAGGCGGCTGCGGCGACGATCAGCGCCCGGCCTGCCGCCGGGTGGCGAGCGGTCGTGGAATGCGGCAGGACGCGTCGCCAGTGAACGCATCCGGGGCAGTCGCAGTCACTCTCCGGAGAGAATTCCTCGAATACCGGAGCCCGAGTCTCCATGCGATTCCCCTCACACTCCAGTTGGAAATTTCCACAGCTGTACACACCGTCAGTTTCACAACTGTCTTCCGGACTCGCATGTTGACGGTCCGAATGGTTTACGGCGACCCGGACGCACCCACCCGCTCCCGACCGGTGGTCAGGAGCACCCCTGCAGGTCATGTAGGGTTAACGAGTCAGTACGCGCCGCTAGCTCAGTTGGTTAGAGCAGCTGACTCTTAATCAGCGGGTCCGGGGTTCGAGTCCCTGGCGGCGCACGATGACGATGGCGAGTCATGATCGCAAAAAGCGCGATCATGACTCGCCATCGTCGTTTCTGCGCGGCTGCGCCGCGCGTTGTGGGGGCTCCGCCACCCACACCCCCTTCGGTCCGGAAGCCCCTCGTGCAAGCGAGGGGCTTCCGGCGTGTTTGGCCGGATACTCTCTGGCCCATGGCAGCGCGTGACCTTCAGGAGCGGATCAAGAAGCTCATCATCGACCGTCGGCTGCCCTCCGGCGCCCCGCTGCCGACGGAACCCGAGCTGATGGAGCATCTGGGGGCCAGCCGGAACTCCGTGCGTGAGGCGCTCAAGGGGCTCCAGGCGATGGGCATCGTGGAGATCCGGCACGGGTTCGGGACCTACGTCGGCACGATGTCACTCGCCCCGATGATCGAGGGCCTCACCTTCCGCACGGTCGCCGGGCACTACCGCGGCGAGGACACCTTGCTCCAGCTGCTGCAGTTGCGGGAGGCGATCGAGACGGGGCTGGTGTCGCGGCTCGCGGGGCGGATTCCGGACGCGGACCTCGTTGAACTGGACGCGCTCGTCGACCGTATGGAAGAGCAGGCGGCGCACGGCGGCGACGGCATCGCCGAGACCGACCGGGCGTTTCACGCCACTCTCTACCGAGGGTTGGACAACGCACTGCTGGGCGAGGTCATGGAGGCGTTCTGGGACGCCTTCCACCGCGTCCACACCGATCTCGGCGGCGCACCGCAGGATCCCCTGGTCACCTGCCGGCAGCACCGGGAGATCGTGGACGCGGTGCGGTCGGGCGACGCGATACAGGCGGAGGAGGCCATAAGCGAGCACTTCGGCAACATCCGCGCCCGCGTGTCCACAACGGATACACAAGACCCCCACAGGTGCCACAATGAGCGCGTATGACCGGTAAACACCTCGTTTCGCATCTTGCGATCATGTGGAACGGCGTGGAGCCTGGTGATTGGTTTTTCAAGATGCTGCGGATTCGCGGCAGTTGGGGGGCAAGGAGCCGGTTGCCGGTTTTTGCGGGGAGTAGGGGGCCCCGTTCATGACCGCATGCCGAGGGGGGCATGATGCAACCGGAAGGTCGCGTTTCCATGTCTAAGGTGTGGAAGATGTGGTGACTGCGGCCCACCACTGATACGCCTGTGGAGGTCGAGGGGGATCGACACAGTCGTAAGGAACCGACAGACACGCGGTTGACCTGCGTGTGGGGGGATGACTCATGACGTCGACGCCGACGGGCGCCCGGCAGAACTTCGACCCGTCTCAGACAACCCAGCTCAGGGTGCCATCGCAAACCCGGACCGGGGCCTTTCGCCGGATCAAGAAGACGCTGCCGAAGTACGACTACGAGCACTACAGCCGGCTGGCCGGTCCCCTCACCCAGCCCGACCCGAACAAGCCGTACCGGGTCGAGTACCGCACGCTGATCTCACAGGAGCCGCACCGGATAAGGGTCGCGCTGATGCTCGCCGCGGCCCCGGTGCTCTCGCTGGTCCTGCTGTTCTGGCTGCTGCAGCCCGAGCACTGGACCGAACGGGACTACCCCGCCTTCGACTTCCTGCCGGCGCTCGACATGGTCATGCTGGTCTCGATCGGTCTGATCGAGTTCTTCCGCTGCATGAACGTGCTGTCCAACGCGCACGCCACGCTGGTCGCCCGCGACCCGATCCCGGTGGTGCCGGAGACCGGCACGAGAGTGGCCTTCCTCACCTCCTTCGTGCCCGGCAAGGAGCCGCTGGACATGGTGACGAAGACCCTGGAGGCGGCCGTCAAGCTGCGCCACCGGGGCCTGCTGCACGTCTGGCTGCTCGACGAGGGCGACGACCCGGAGGTCAAGGAGGTCTGCCGGCGGCTCGGCGTGCACCACTTCTCCCGCAAGGGCGTCGCCAAGTGGAACCAGGCCAAGGGCCCGCACCGCGCCAAGACCAAGCACGGCAACTACAACGCCTGGCTCGACGCCCACGGCGACGACTACGACTTCTTCGCCTCGGTCGACACCGACCACGTGCCGCTGCCCAACTACCTGGAGCGGATGCTCGGCTTCTTCCGCGACCCGAACGTCGGCTTCGTCATCGGGCCGCAGGTGTACGGCAACTACGACAACTTCGTCACCAAGGCCGCCGAGTCGCAGCAGTTCCTCTTCCACGCCCTGATCCAGCGGGCGGGCAACAAGTACGGCTCCCCGATGTTCGTGGGTACGTCCAACGCCGTACGCATCAAGGCGCTCAAGCAGATCGGCGGTCTGTACGACTCGATCACCGAGGACATGGCGACCGGGTTTGAAATCCACCGCCACAAGAACCCGGCTACGGGGAAGAAGTGGCGATCCGTGTACACGCCGGACGTGCTCGCCGTCGGTGAGGGTCCCAGCGCCTGGACGGACTTCTTCACCCAGCAGATGCGCTGGTCGCGAGGGACGTACGAGACGATCCTCAAGCAGTACTGGAAGGGCTGGTACTCGCTGCCGCCGAGCAAGCTCTTCAACTACACGATGATGATCATCTTCTACCCGATGTCGGCCCTCAACTGGATCCTGGCCGCGCTGAGCTGTGCGCTGTTCCTGGGCCTGGGCGCCTCGGGTGTGAACATCGACCCGACGATCTGGCTGATGCTCTACGGCAACGCCTCCGCGCTGCAGATCGGCCTGTACGTCTGGAACCGCCGCCACAACGTCTCGCCGCACGAGCCCGAGGGCTCCGGCGGTGTGGCCGGCATGGTGATGTCCGCGCTGTCCGCGCCGCTGTACGCGAAGGCGCTGGTCGACTCGGTGCTGCGCAAGAAGAGCAAGTTCGTGGTCACCCCCAAGGGCGACTCCGCGAGCCCCGACCGGTGGTTCGGGACCTTCCGGTATCACTGGTACTTCATCGCGATCTTCGGTGCGTCGATCACCGCCGGCTTCGTGTACGGGCACTCGCACCCCGCGATGATCATCTGGGCGACCTTCGCCATGCTGATCACGGCGACGCCGATCTTCGCCTGGCGCTACATGCTGCGGCAGGACAAGAAGAAGCCGTCCGCCACGGTGCCCGCGCAGACCGGGCCGCAGGAGGCGGTGGCGACGGGCCCGACCTCGGTCCCGTACCAGCCGCAGCCGCTGCCGCTGCCCACGCACGCCGCACAGCACGCGCCCCACGGCCAGCACAAGCCGAGTTGGGCCGCGTCGAACGGCGGCGGCACCTCAGGCAACGATCAGACCATGCAAATTGCCCTGGGTGGACTTGGGGGACGTAAGGAATGAACGACCGTGCAGGCCGCCGCCGTGCTCGTCGACTCGCGATAGGCACGGCGGTGGTGCTCGCGCTGGCCGGAATGAACGGGCCGTGGCTGTACCGCGTCGGCACCGAGAAATACCACCAGTACCAAATCAACAGACCCGAGTACAAAGCCGAGAACGGCAAGTGGGAGATCGTCGACTTCCCCGAGAAGTACCGCCAGAACACCATCCACGCGGCGCTCCTGCACACCGGCAAGGTGCTGCTGATCGCGGGCTCGGGCAACAATCAGGACAACTTCGACGCGAAGAAGTACGACACCCGGATCTGGGACCCGGTCAAGGGCACGATCAAGAAGGTGCCGACGCCGAACGACCTGTTCTGCACCGGCCACACCCAGCTGGCCAACGGCAACCTGCTGATCGCGGGCGGTACGAAGCGCTACGAGAAGCTCAAGGGTGACGTCACCAAGGCCGGCGGCCTGATGATCGTCCACAACGAGAACCCGGACGAGCCGATCACGCTGCCCGCGGGCACCAAGTTCACCGGCAAGGAGAACGGCCAGACCTTCGTCTCCAAGGACCCGGTGCTGGTGCCGCGCGCGAAGAAGGTCTTCGACAAGGCGACCGGCAAGTTCCTGCGCAACGACCCCGGCCTCGGCCGGATCTACGTCGAGGCGCAGAAGAAGGGCGCCAAGTACGAGACCGGCACCCAGGACAACTACCGCATCCAGGGCCTGACCGGCGCCGACGCGCGCAACACGTACGGCATCGCGCAGAAGCTCGCCCTCGACAAGAAGGACTTCCAGGGCATCCGGGACGCCTACGAGTTCGACCCGGTCGCCGAGAAGTACATCAAGGTCGACCCGATGAAGGAGGCCCGCTGGTACCCGACGCTCACCACCCTGGGCGACGGCAAGATCCTCAGCGTCTCCGGCCTCGACGACATCGGCCAGCTGGTGCCGGGCAAGAACGAGCTGTACGACCCGAAGACCAAGAAGTGGACGTACACGCCGAAGGTACGGCAGTTCCCGACGTACCCGGCGCTGTTCCCGCTGGAGAACGGCAAGATCTTCTACTCGGGTGCGAACGCGGGCTACGGCCCCGACAACGTGGGCCGCGACCCGGGCATCTGGGACGTCGCCACCAACAAGTTCACCAAGCTGCCCGGGCTGAGCGATCCCAAGCTGATGGAGACCGCGGGAACCGTGCTGCTGCCGCCGGCGCAGGACGAGAAGTACATGGTGATCGGCGGCGGTGGCGTCGGCGAGTCCAAGGAGTCCAGCGAGAAGACGCGGCTCATCGATCTGAAGGACGACGACCCGAAGTTCGTGGACGGGCCGCCGCTGGAGAAGGGCACGCGGTATCCGCAGGCTTCTGTGCTGCCGGACGACACCGTGCTGGTGTCCGGTGGTTCCGAGGACTACCGGGGCCGCGGGGACTCCAACATCCTCCAGGCGCACCTGTACAACGCGGGCACGGGCGCCCTGGACCGGGTCGCCGACCCGCTGGTGGGCCGCAACTACCACTCCGGGTCGATCCTGCTGCCCGACGGCCGTGTGATGTTCTTCGGCTCGGACTCGCTGTACGCCGACAAGGCCAACACCAAGCCGGGGAAGTTCGAGCAGCGGATCGAGATCTACACGCCGCCGTATCTCTACCGGGACGCGCAGCCGTCGCTGTCGGGTGGGCCGCAGACCATCAAGCGCGGTGGGACGGGCACGTTCGGTTCGCAGCACGCGTCGTCCATCGAGAACGTGCGGCTGATTCGGCCGAGTGCGTCGACGCATGTCACGGACGTGGATCAGCGATCGGTCGCGCTGGACTTCAAGAAGTCCGGGGACAAGATCACGGTGAGTGTGCCGACGAATCGGAATCTGGTGCCGTCGGGGTGGTACATGCTGTTCGTGACGGATGATCAGGGGACGCCGAGCAAGGCGCAGTGGGTGAAGGTGCCGTAGCGCTCCCGCAGGTTGTTCTTAGGGTGCGGGAGCGCTGTGGCTGGTCGCGCACACGCGGCGGAGCCGCATATGTCACAGCCCCGCGCCCCTAGGGCGTTGTCGCCTTGGCGAGTTTCAAGGCGTAGTCCGCCCACCACTCCCCCGCCTTCGGCCCGCCCTTGCACTCGCCGTCCGACTCGCCCGGGCGCTTGACCCACACATACGCGTCGACCAGCGGGTCCGTCGTCTTCGTCGTCGGGGTCTCGCCCAGTGCGCGGCCCGGTGGGTTGCACCAGCGTTCGTCCGGGTTGCCCTCGGTGTAGGGGCCGTTGCCGTTGCGGCTGGTGTCGATGACGAAGGGCTTGTCGCCCACCTTGGCGGAGAGCTCCTTGCCGTACGTGATCGAGTCCTCGGTCGTGTAGAAGTTGGAGACGTTGACCGAGAACCCGTCGGCCTGGTCGATGCCCGCCCGCTTCAGCGGGTCGAAGATCTGGTCCGGGTGACCCCAGCCGGCGTTGCCCGCGTCCAGGTAGACCTTGGTGTTCTTCAGGGACTTGAGCTTGGCGACGGCGCCGCTCAGGAGGTCGTAGCGCTCCTCGTGGTACTCCGGGGCCGTGCAGTTGTCGACCATGTGCAGTACCGCGTCCGGCTCCAGGATCACCGTCGTCTCACGGTCGCCGATGCCCTTGGCGACGCTGTCGACGAACGCCCGGTAGGCGTTGCCGTCCGCGGCGCCGCCCTCCGAGAACTGGCCGCAGTCGCGGTGCGGGATGTTGTAGAGGACGAGCAGCGCCGTGCGGCCCGCCTTGTCGGCCGCCTCGGTGAAGCCGCGTGCCTGCTCCTCAGGGCTCTCCGGGCTGATCCACTCGCCCGTCGGCTGCTCGGCTATCTTGCGGATCTCCTCGGCGTCCTCCTTCTTGCCGTCCTTCTGGTAGGTCACGACCTGCTGCGCCGCGTTCCCGTCCGGGTTCACCCAGAACGGGTCGGTGCCCTTGGGCTGCTGACTGATCCCGGCGCCGTCCTGGGGCTCTTCGCCGTCCCCCGAGGACGAACAGCCCGCGACCAGCAGTGCCGCCCCCAGCGCGACCGCGAACGTCCGCGCACGAGCGCCCCTCGAGGCCCCCCTCTTCAGGTACATCCAACTCCCCCTTGGGTGCACTGTTCCAAGGCTCAATCCTGACATACCCGCCGTGGGACACACGAGGTCGCCGAGCCTTGTCGGAGAGCTGTTACAGCCACCGGTACGGCTCCCCGGCACAGCTCGGACGAGCAGAGTAGGTTGCGCGTCCATAGGGCGCGGTCCACAGGGGAGAACAGGGGAAGGGGAGGGTGCGTCATGCACCGGTCCACCCGGGAGATACGGCTGGCGGAGGCGTTGGTGGAGTCGGCGGACACCCTCGTCGACGACTTCGAGGCCGCACACTACTTACCTCGCGTCGCCGACCACTGTGTGCGGCTGCTGGGCGCGCGGGCGGCCGGGTTCATGCTGATCGACGAGGGCGGGACGGTGTCGCTGACGGCGAGCGACGCACACCGGGAGGTCGCGCTCGATCTGCTGCGGGCCCAGCGCGGCGGCGGGCCCTGCCTGGACAGCTACGGCTCAGGACGGCCGGTGTCGCCGGTCTCGATCGGGGCGGCCCCGACCGCCGCCCGCTGGCCGGAGTTCACGGAGCGGGCGCTGGCCCACGGCATCGTCGGCACCTTCGCGGTGCCGGTACGCCGCCATGAGCGGCTGCTGGGGGCGCTCAACGTCTTCGTGGCCGCGCTTCCCGCCGAGGCCGCCCCGCCCGGCGACACCGCTTCCGGCGACGGCACGGAGCTGCGGCTGGCCCAGCTCATCGCCGACTGCACGGCTCTCGGGCTGCGGAACCATGACACATACGTCCAATGCCGCACCCTCGCCGGTCAGTTGCAGCAGGCGCTGTCCAGCCGGGTGCGCATCGAGCAGGCCAAGGGCATGCTCGCCGAGCGCTGGAACACCGCGGCCGACCATGCCTTCGTGGCGATGCGCCAGTACGCGCGCCGCCGTCAGCTGCCCCTGGACCGGGTCGCGCAGGCCGTCATCGACCGGGTCGCGGACGACGCCGAGTTGCGCCGGGAGGCGGGGCGCGGGGACGGCGAGCCACGCGCGTAGCCGGCCCGTTCTCCGTTCGCAAGCCGGGCGGGCGCCCGCCGCCATCTGAACCTCTAGGCCGCGGCGGCCATCCGTTCTAGAGTCTTCCCCGGACGGCCCCAGCCCTCGGTCGGACAATCCCCCACTGGTCACACCAGACCTCCCGCGCCGTCGCCGGGTTACTCCCGCAGCCCGTGCGCGCGGTTGAGGACCAGCCCGGTCGGCGGCTTCGGGGGAGCGGTCGTCGACCGGGCCAGGTGGGGCGGCAGGGCAGTACGGCCGCGTCACAGCCCCGTGCCCGTGAGGTACGCCGACACGATCACGTTGGCCGTGTAGCTGCGGGTCGTGCGGTCGAAGGTGCCGCCGCAGGTGATCAGGCGGAGTTCGGCCCGGCCCAAGTGGTGGGCCCCGTAGGCCTGGTGGGCGTCGAAGCGGTCGCGGGCCACGACGCGCACGTTGTCCACGGTGAACTCGGCGACCCTGCCGTCGTCGCGGAGCACCCGCACCGTCGCGCCGGGCTTCAGCGCGCTGATCCGGTGGAAGACGGCGGGCCGGGTCTCGGTGTCGACGTGCCCCACCATCAGCGCGGCCCCGACGGCCCCCGGCTTCACCCCGGCCGCGTACCAGCCGACGTCACCGGCCCGGTCGTAGGGCGGCGGATCGATGGCGCCCCGCGGGTCGAGTCCCCGGGCGGCGACCGGTGCCCGCACGCCGAGCTCCGGGATGTCGAGGCGCTGCGGCAACGCGTCCCCCATCGGCCGGGCGGCGGTCGGCAGGCGCACCTGCTGCGGCCGTCCGACCGCGGCGACGTCGCCCGAGACCGGCGCGGACACGGCCTGCCGTACCTCGGTGACCTCCCGCCCCCACAGCCACAGCCCGAGCAGCAGCACGGCCCAGGCCACGCCCATCATCAGGCGGCCGCCGTGCGAGGAACGTTCGTCGTCGTACATGGTCAGCGCGGCCCGCCTCGCGGCCTAGGGGGTGTTTTCTGGATCAGGCCGGCTGTAAGGAACGGTGCGTATCGGCCGAGCCGAGCGGGGGGCGATGGGGGTGCCCCCGCGCGAGCCGGGCGAAGCCGGTTCGAGCGTGGGGGAGCGTGCAGCTGCAAGGCGGAGGAGGGAGTCGACGCGATGGGGGTCCCCCCTCTGGGGGAGCGCGTGCCAGACCCCGCGACGCCGGCATGATCCAGAAGACACCCTCTGGGGCCGGTCACCGCTGCCCACCCGCCTCCCGGGTGAACGCCTCGCGCTGCTGTCGGCTGCGGCGGGCGCTCCTGAGCGCGACGGCCGTGGCGGCGACGCCCGCGAGGAGCAGCCCGGTCACCGTGTGCGCCGTGCCGGGGCCGGCCGCGCGGGCGTCCACGACGGCGAGGTCTGCGCTGCCCCCGCCGCCCGCCTGGACCGGGGCCACGGGAGAGGCCGGGGCCGACGGCTGCGCGCCCTGCTGTCCGGACCGGTCCGCCGTCTGCCGTACGACGGTGATCGCGCCCTCGCCCGGCGTGTCCCCGCAGGCGACCTTCACGTCGTACGTCCCCGCCTTCAGCGTGGAGCGGACGCGGCTCTCGCCGACGAGTGTGCCGTCGGCGCCGACCGTGAGGCGGGCGTCGGCGACGAACGCCGCGGAGACGGCCGTCGCCGTCCTCTGCGGGCAGCCGCTCACGCGCAGCGCGATGTCGCTGCCGGGGTGCGGGGACGACGGACTGACCGAGACACCTCCGACCGCCTCTCCGTCCGCCGCGTGTGCCGTCGGGATGACGGCCACCGCGCCCAGAGCGGCGATCGCGCAGAGAGTGACTCGCAGTGATCCCATCGTGAACCTCCAGTTATCTGGAGGCTCCCCCCGGAACACGGGCCCCGCATCCTCAATGGGGCCCGCACTGCTCCGTACGGGTCGTGTTGCCGCCGTTTCAGATCCGGTCGACGAGGTCCGCGATCGAGTCCACGACCTTGGACGGCCGGTACGGGAAGTTCTCGATCTGCTCGGGCCGGGTCAGGCCGGTCAGCACCAGGAACGTCTGCATGCCGGCCTCGATGCCCGCCAGTACGTCGGTGTCCATCCGGTCGCCGATCATGGCGCTGGTCTCGGAGTGGGCGCCGATGGCGTTCAGGCCGGTCCGCATCATCAGCGGGTTCGGCTTGCCCGCGAAGTACGGCTGCTTGCCGGTCGCCTTGGTGATCAGCGCGGCGACGGCGCCGGTCGCGGGCAGCGGGCCCTCGGTCGACGGACCCGTCTCGTCGGGGTTGGTGCAGATGAACCGGGCGCCGGCGTTGATGAGCCGGACCGCCTTGGTCATGGCCTCGAAGGAGTAGGTGCGGGTCTCGCCGAGCACGACGTAGTCCGGGTCGTGGTCGGTGAGGATGTAGCCGATGTCGTGCAGCGCGGTGGTCAGGCCCGCCTCGCCGATGACGTACGCCGATCCGCCCGGCCGCTGGTCGCCGAGGAACTGGGCGGTGGCCAGCGCCGAGGTCCAGATGTTCTCGATCGGCACCTCGAGGCCCATGCGGTTCAGCCGGGCGTGCAGGTCGCGTGGGGTGTACATCGAGTTGTTGGTGAGGACGAGGAAGGGCTTGCCGGAATCGCGCAGCTTCTTGATGAAGGCGTCGGCGCCGGGGATCGGTACTCCCTCGTGGATGAGCACACCGTCCATGTCGGTGAGCCATGACTCGATGGGCTTGCGGTCTGCCATGTTGCTGTGCTCCTGGCCTGCGTACTGCATACGGGATGGGCGGGGGCGCCGGAACCACGGCGTACCGACGCCCCCAGCGTAATCAGGACTGGCTGATCCTGACCCCGTCGATCACCCAGTACCAGTTGTTGGACCCGGTGTAGCGGAACCGGAAGCTCACCGTGGAGGCCCCGGAGGGAACGTCGACGGAAACGGACTGCGGCTGGGAGACGACGTCGGAGGTGTAGCTCCTGACGACGGTGGGCGTACCGCCGTTGAAGGAGGCGAGGATCTGGGCGCTCTGGGAGCCCTCCTGCCGGTAGAGGGTGGTGAAGTCGAGCCGCACCTCGGTCTTGCCGGTGACGTCGTACGCGGGGGTGACGAGGGTCGAGTCGTAGGTGCCGGAGAAGGTCTTGTCGGCCCACTCGTCCGAGTCGGCGACCGCGAAGACGCCCCGCGCGCGGACGTTGAGCTCACGCCACTGGTCGCGCTGGGTGCGGGACCAGAACTCGTCGGTGGCGAAGGCCCAGCCGCGCCACTCGGTCATGCCGCCGGTGCCCATGGCGTTGTTGATGACGGACCATCCGCTGGGCGGGGTGTGCGTGAAGCCGAGCACGCCGGCCGGGATGCCGGTCTCGTCGACCCGCGCGGTCAGGGCGGGCCGCAGGGCGTCGAAGGGGTCGGCGGAGCGCTCCTGGAGGGGCGTGCCGTCCAGGCCCCAGGCGGGATCGACGGTGATGCCGAGGTGCTTGAAGACGGTGGGTACGACGTCGACGAGGCGGGTGTCGATGGGGCGCGCACCCTCGGCGATGCCGGGCCCGGTAGCGAGGACGAAGGTGCGCCGCTCCTCGACCGACGAACCGCCGTGGCCGCCCGCGTCCAGGTGGCCGTGGTCGGTGACGACGATGACCGTCCAGCGCTCGGAGGCGTGGTCGGGCCGGGCCTTGATGGCGGCGCGCAGCCGGCCGAGGTAGGTGTCCTGGACGGCGATCTGGTCGAGGTAGGCCTGGCTGCCGGCGCCCTGGTTGTGGCCGACGATGTCGGACTGGCCGAAGTAGACGAACAGGACGTCCGGGTTCTGGTCGCGGATGATCGCCTCGGTCTCGGCGGCGATGGTGGCGTCGTGGCCGGTGTATCCGTCGCGGTCACCGTCGAGGACAAGCTTCGCGTCCGCGCCGGGGGTGACGGTGCCCTGGGTGTCCAGGGGCTTCCAGTCGACGGCCGCGTAGGTGGACAGCGCGGGCCGGAGCTGGGCGAGGCGGGCGAGCAGGCCGGGATACCGGTCGTACTTCTTGCCGGCGAAGGAGTTGTCCTTGACGCCGTGCTTGTCGGGCCAGACCCCGGTGGAGACGGTGGACCAGCCGGGGCCGGACGAAGTGGCGGCCATCGGGCCCGCGTACAGCAGCGACGTGCCGTACGTGCCCTCGCTCATCATGGCCTTCAGGTGCGGGGCGTCGGCCGCGTCGATGCGGTCGTGCCGCAGGCCGTCCATGCCGACGAGAAGCACCTTGTCCTTGCTGGTGCCCTTCGGGAGCGTGGGGACGGCATGGGCCTGGGAGGCGGCGGAGGCGCCGAGTGCCACGGTGGTGGCGGTCGCCGCGGTGGCGGTGAGGACGGTACGTCGGGACAGCGGTGGTGTCACGTGATCCTCCTGAGACAGGTGTGCGCGGGCATGGCGAGCGCCCCCGGTTGTCGTGCCCGGGGGCGTTGCGCGAGGGAGAAGCGGGGGCGTTGGCCGAGGGAAGGGTGGGAGAAGGCCGGGGAGGAGGGGGGCGAGGGAGCTGACCGGCGGGGGTCAGCTGTCGGCGGGCGTCAGCTGCCGGTGGCCGACTTCCAGGCCTCGACGTAGGTCGTCAGGTTCGCCTCGATGTCGTCCCAGTCGGGCTCGAAGACCTCGACACCGTCCATGATCTTCGCGAGGGCGACGGCGTTGGCGTCGGTGGCCTTGACGTCCTCGCGGGCGCTGAAGCCGCCGCCGATCTCGCTGACCTGCCGCTGGGCGCTCTGGCTCAGCATGAAGTCGAGGAGCTTCCTGCCGTTCTCGGTGTGCGGGGCGTCGGTGACGAGGCCGGCGGCGTAGGGCAGGGCGAAGGTGGTGGGCCTGCCGCCCTCCCTGGCCGGGAACCAGATGCCGAGGTTCGGCATGGACCTGGACTGGGCGAAGTTCATCTGGACATCGCCGTTGGCGACGAGGAGTTCGCCCTTGTCGACCTTGGGGGCGAGCTTGCCGGTGGAGGCGGACGGGCCGACGTTGTTGGCCTGGAGCCTGCCGAGGTACTCCATGGCGGGCTTCTCGCCGCCGAAGTCGTGCATCGCCTTGATGAGGACGGCGGTTCCGTCGCCCGCGACGCCCGGGGTGGAGTACTGGAGCTTGTTCTTGTACGAGCCGTCGAGCAGTTCCTCCCACGTGGTGGGAGCCTGCTTCAGCTCGTTCCTGTTGTAGATGAACCCGAAGTAGTTGTTGACGACCGAGGTCCAGGTGCCGTCGGCCGCCTTGTCGGCGCCGCTGACCTGGTCGGAGGCCTTCGGGGCGTACTTCTGGAGCAGGCCCTTGCCGTCGGCCTGCTGGATGAAGGGCGGGAGCGTGACGAGTACGTCGGCCTGCGGGTTGGGCTTCTCCCGGGCGGCGCGCTGCACCATCTCGCCGGAGCCGCCCTCGACGTACTCGACCTTGATGCCGGTCTGCTGCTCGAAGTCCTTGAAGACGCGGTCGTACCAGCCGTCGCCCTTCTCGCCCTTGAGGCCGTCGGCGCTGTAGACGGTGACGACCTTCTCGTCGGAGGCGGCCGAGTTGCCGCCGCAGGCGGACAGCAGCGGGGTGGCGAGGAGGGAGAGGGCGACCGCGAGCTTGAGGCTGTTTCTGGGCATGGCGGGGTGAACTCCTTGCGCGTTGAGGGTTTTCGCGAGCGGGCTCGGGCTTACGGGATCAGCGGTACGAGGCTCTGGTGCGGACGCGGGACACGGCGAACAGCGCGAGCAGGGTCGCCGCCATCAGGACGACCGCGAGGGCGGAGCCGACGAAGAGGGAACCGCGGTCGGTGGCCGCGTAGATCAGGACGGGGAGCGGGGTCCAGTCGGGCGGGTAGAGCATCATCGTGGCGCTCAACTCGCCCATGGACAGGGCGAAGCAGAGGCCGGCGGCGGCGGTCAGCGACGGCAGCAGGAGCGGGAGCCTGACCCGCCACAGGACATACGCGGGCCGGGCACCGAGGGAGGCGGCGGCCTGTTCGTACGCCGGGTCGAGGCGGGCGAGGGCGGCGGACACGGACTGGTGGGCGAAGGCGGTGACCAGGACGGTGTGGGAGAGGATCACGATCTCCCGGGTGCCGTTGAGCAGGAACGGCGGCTTGGAGAAGGCGACCAGGATCGCGAGGCCTACGACCACGGAGGGCACGGCGACCGGGAGGACGAAGAGGGCATCGAGAACCCTGCGGTACCGCCGCTTCAGCCCGGCCGCCGCGAGGGCCGCCCAGGTACCGGCGGTCAGGGCGAGCAGGCTCGCGGCGGCGGCCGTGAGGAGGCTGGTGGTGAGGGCCTTGAGGGCCTCACCGCGGGTGGCGGCGCTGTAGTGACCGGTCGTGAAGCCGGAGGGCAGCGCGCTCGACCAGTTGGTGGCGAAGGAGGCGCCGAGGACGACGAGGAGCGGCAGGGCGAACAGGGTCAGGAAGAGGACGAGGAACAGGGCCCATACGGCCCACTTGGCCCCGCGGCTATGCACCAGCACGGCGGCTCACCACCCGGTAGAGGCCGTAAAGACCCACGGAGATCAGGACGTTGACGACGGCGACCACACAGGCGCCCGGGTAGTCGGACTCCAGGATCGCCTTGCTGTAGACGAGCATCGGCAGGGTCGTGACCCCTTTCGCGCCGGTGAACAGGACGATCCCGAACTCGTTGAGGCACAGGACCAGCACGAGGCTGCCGCCCGCGGCGAGGGCGGGCACCGCCTCGGGGAGGATCACCCGGCGCACGATGCGCAGCGGGCGCGCGCCGAGCGAACCGGCCGCCTCCAGCTGGGCGGTGTCGAGCTGGGAGAAGGCGGCGAGCAGGGGTCGTATGACGAAGGGCGTGAAGTAGGTGATCTCGGCGAGGAGCACGCCCCAGGGCGTGGTGAGGAACTGGAAGGAACCGACGATGCCGGTCGTGCCGTAGATGAACAGCAGGGCGAGCGTGATGAGGAAGGACGGGAAGGAGAGATAGACGTCGATGAACCTGGCGACCGCCTTCGCCCCGGGAAACGGCACGAAGGCGATGACCAGCGAGAGCGCGAACCCGAGCACCAGACAGCCGACGGTGGAGGCGAGCGCCAGCCAGACGGTGGTCCACAGAGCATGCCGGAAGGCCTCCGAGGCGAAGACGTCGGCATACGGCTTCAGGGAGGTGCCGCCGGTGTCGGGCTGGACGGACTGCTGGAGGACGAGGGCGAGGGGGTAGAGGAAGAGAAGGGTCAGGACGGCGACGGGTGGCACCGTCCACAGCAGCCGCCTATGCATCGGTGACTCCTGCGGGCAGCAACGTCGCGTCCTCGGGTGCGAAGTGCAGCGTCACCGAATCCCCGTGCGTGGGCGGGTCCTTGAGTTCGCGTACGTCCGCCATGACGCGTTGGCCGTCCACGTCGACGTAGAGCCGATGGGTGGACCCCCGCCACTGGATCTCGCCCACTCGGCCGGCGAGTTGGTTGGGCCCGTCGCCGAGGCCGACGAGGTGGGGCCGTACGCAGAGGGTCGCCTTCGCGCCCGGAGCCGCACCCTCCGTGTCCACCCTGAGCTCGCCGCCCCCGAAGGTCACCCCACCCGAACCCACCGTCACCGGCAGCAGGTTGGCGTTGCCGACGAAGGACGCCGTGAACTCGTTCGCCGGGGAGCGGTACAGCTCCCGCGGGGTGCCGCAGGCCTGCACGCGGGCCCTGTCCATCACCGCGATCCGGTCGGCGAGGGTGAGCGCCTCGATCTGGTCGTGGGTGACGTACAGGATCGTCACGTCGGGCAACTCGCGGTGCAGCCGGGCCAGTTCGGCGAGCATGCCGGAGCGCAGGCGGGCGTCGAGGGCGGAGAGGGGTTCGTCGAGGAGGAGGACGCCGGGGCGGACGGCGAGCGCGCGGGCGATGGCGACTCGCTGCTGCTGGCCGCCGGACAGCTCGCGCGGGTGACGGCGGGCGTAGGCGGCCATGCCGGTCATCTCCAGGGCTTCGGCGACCCGTTCGCGGATCTCGGCCCTGGGCACCTTCGGGGCCTTCTGCGCCTTCAGTCCGAAGGCGACGTTCTCCTCGACCCGCATGTGCGGGAAGAGGGCGTACTGCTGGACGACCATCCCGATGCCCCGCCGGTACGGCGGCAGGCCGGTCACATCGCGCCCGCCGAGGAACACCCGCCCGGAGGCGGGCCGTACGAACCCGGCGACCGCCCGCAGCGCGGTGGTCTTTCCGGAGCCGGACGGCCCGAGCAGCGCCATGAACTCGCCGGGCTCGACGGTGAGGTCGAGGGAGTCGAGGACGACGTTGCCGTCGTAGGCGACGGTGACGGAGTCGAAGCGGATGCCGCCGTTCATGTGCCTTCCCCCGCGAGCACTCCGGGCAACTCCGCGACGGAGCCAAGGACATGGCTCGCCCCGGCTGCCCGCAGCGCCTCCGCGTCGTGCGCGCCGGTCAGGACGCCGGCGACGACACCCGCGCCCGCACGGACCCCGCTGAGCATGTCGTACGAGGTGTCGCCGACGACGGCCACCTGGCGGACGGCGTCGGCGGCTCGCGTCCGCAGGAACGCGGTGAGGACCATGTCCGGGTACGGCCGCCCCCGGCCCCCCGCGTCGGCGGGGCACAGGGTGAGGGGGACCAGGTCCTGCCAGCCGAGCGCGGCGAGGATGGCGTCCTGGGTGACCCGGGCGAAGCCGGTGGTCAGAACGACGGTGCGGCCATCGGCCCGGAGTTCCTCGATGGCCTCGCGGGCGCCGGGGACCGGTGCGACGAGCCCGCCGTCGACGAGTTCGCCGTACGCCTTCTCGAAGGCGCCGTTGGCGCGCTGTGCCCGCTCCTCGTCGCCGAACAGGTGCCGGAAGACGGAGATCTTGGACTCGCCCATGGTGACGCGTACGTAGGCGAGCTTGTCGTCGTGGTCGGGACTGCCGGGCTCGACGCCCAGTTCCGCTGCGGCCGCCGCGAAGGCCCGCTCGACGAGGCCGCCGTCGGCCACGGTCGTACCGGCCATGTCGAGCACGACCAGCCGTATCTCCTGATGGAGCGTCACTGTCTTCACCAACCCTGTCCGTTCGCGGTGGTCTCGGCTATCGCGGGCGAGCAGGTCATGCCGCGCCCGCCGGGCCCGGTGACCAGCCACACCCCGTCGCGCACCTGCTGCCGGTGCACGACCCGCCCCGGGTCGGTGCACTGCGCGTACACCCCCGCCCAGCGGCGCCGGATCTTCGGCAGCGGGCGGCCGAGGAGGGACTCGACGACCTCGGTGAGGTGGTCGTAGGGGTCCTCGACGGTGTCGAAGGCGAAGGGGTGCTCGTACTCGTGGGTGTCGCCGATGGTCAGCCCGCCGTCGGCGCGCTGGACCATGAGCAGCTGCATACGGTGGGCCGCGGCGGTCTCGGCCTGCGGCTGACCGGCGTTGAGCCGGTCGAGTGCGGCGGAGGCGTACGCCGGGTAGTAGCGGAAGCTGTCCGCGTCGGCGACCGACGTGGTCAGCGGCTCGCCGAGCGGGTCGGTCTGCATCATCTGGAGGCGGACGCGGCGCACGGGGAGGTCGGGTCCGGCCAGCTCGCGGACGAGGCCGCCGAGCCAGGCGCCGGTGCACAGGACGACGACGTCGCCCCCGTGCACGTCCCCGTGGTCGTCGCGGACGGCACCGCGGCCGATGACCTCGCGGACCTCCCGGCCGGGCCGGAAGGTGTAGTTCGGGGACTTCAACAGCTCGGCGCGCAGGGCGAGTTGGGCGGTGCGCGGCTCCACGGCCGCGTCGCGCTCGCAGTACAGGGCGGCGGTGAACTCGCCGCGCAGGGCGGGGTTCAGGGCGCGCGCCTCGTCGGCGGTGAGCAGCTTGTGGCCGCGGGCGGCGGCGTCCTCGCGGGCCACGGCGGCCTCGGCGACGGCGAGTTCGAGATCACCGCGGACGGGGGTCAGGGAGCCGTTCGGCCGGAAGCCGAGTCCCGGGACGCGCGCCCCGATCTCCTCCCACAGCTCCCGCGCCCGCAGGGCGGTGTCCAGCTCCTCGCCGCCCGCGCGTCCGCTCACCCAGATCTGGCCGAAGTTGCGCAACGAGGCGCCGCGAGCCTCCGCCTCGCGCTCGATCTGTACGACCTCATGGCCGCGTTCCACTGCTTGCCAGGCGTGCATGGTGCCCACCACGCCGGCTCCGACGACTATCACTCTCACGACGGCCACGCTCCTCGGGATCTGGGAACCGGAAAGGTCCGGCTACCAACGAGAGCGTGAACTGGCCATCACGTTTGGGCTAGACCCGTTATCTTTTCGTGACACTGTTGGCGGTGCGAGATGGGTTCATTTACGGACTTTTCAGCCGCGGAGATGCGTGGTGAAGGAGAACCGGTCGCCGCGGTAGAGGGACCGCACCCGCTCCAGCGGCCGCCCCTCCGAGTCCCTCGACACCCGGTGGATCAGCAGCATCGGGAGGGCGGGCGGAGTGCCGATGAGGAGGGCCTCGCGCGGGGTGGCCAGCACGGTCTCGATGCGCTCGTCCGCGTCACCGAAGGCGATGCCCTGTCCGTGGAGGAAGGCGTAGAAGGAGGAGTCGGGATCGAAGTCGGCGTCCAGCCGCGGCACGCGGGCCACGGCGACGTAGGTGCTCTCCAGGCCGACCCGCTCGTCGTCGGCGAGCAGGACGCGCTCCAGGTGCCAGACGGGTTCGCCGCGTTCGAGGCCGGTCTCCGCGGCGAGGGCGGCCGGGCAGGGGAAGCGGTCCAGGGTGACCAGGCCACGGCCGGGGGTGCGCCCCTGGCGCCGTACGCCCTCGGTGTAGCTGGCGAGGGAGAGGGGCTGTTCGAGCTTGGGCCCGGCGACGACCGTGCCCCGCCCCTGCCGCCGCAGCTTGCCCTCCAGCACCAGTTCGCGGATCGCCTGCCGGACGGTCTCGCGGGCGACCTCGTACCTCTCGGAGAGGTCGCGTTCGGTGGGGAGCGGGTCACCCTCGCCGAGCTCGCCGATGAGGCCGTCGAGCCGGGCCTTCACCGCGTAGTACTTCGGGATCCGGCCGTGCTCGGGGATGCCGTGGCGCACGGGGGCGCCGGGGGCCTGGTCGTTCGGGTAGTCCACGCAGGGATCGTCGCAGATGGGGCGGGGGGACCGGGCGGCGCCTTCGGGTCGCCTCCGAGTCGCCTCCAGCTGACAGACCCGGCTTCAGCGGCGCCGCCGTACGAGCAGGAACCCGGCGCCGATCAGGAGGAGGGAGACAGTGGCGGCGAGGATGGCGCCGGGGCGTGAGGCGAGGCCGGTGCGGGCGAGTTCGTCGGCGAAGGTGAGCTGGTTGCGGGAGACGTCGGTGCCCGGGGCCGGCGAGGCGTCGGGGGCGGTCGAGGCGTCCGGTTCGGTGGGGGCGGTCGTGCCGGACGGGTCGGTGGCCGCGCCGGTCGGGTCGGCTTCGATGGCGAAGCGGTAGTCGTTGGACTGGCCGACCCAGTCGCCGTCGCCCTCATGACGCTGGACGACGGCCGCGTTGGCGACGACCTCGTTCGGTACGGCGTCCGAGGTGATGGCGAGCCGGACCTTCACGGTGACGGTCTTGCGGGGGCCGACGGTGAAGCCGGGGAAGCCGTCGAAGGCGCCGACGAGTTCGTTCTGGTCGGTGGCCTCGAAGCGGACGGGGTGGGGGCGGGTGTCGTTCTGGCTGTCGTTCTGGGTGCCGTCTTGCGTGCCATCCTGCGCGCCGTCCTGAGTGCCGTAGAACTCCAGGCGGGGCTGGGACGGCTTGAGGGTGCGCTTGCCGTCGACGAGGACGACCACGGGGTGGATGCCGGTGCAGGTCCGTTCGGTCGTGTTGGTGAGGTCCAGGTACCAGGTGCCGAATCCGCCGCCGGCCGCGTAGGAGTCGGGGCCGCCGTGGAGGCGGGTGGCGAGGGGGAAGTCCCGGTCGGGGGTGGCGCAGCTGGGCAGCTCGGCCTGGGGTTCCGCGCGCACCGGGGGCGCCGCGGCGACCAGGGTGGCTGCTGCGAGGCAGAGGGGGACGGGTGTACGCAGTCGCATAAACACATGACCATGCCGGGCGGTTACGGCTTTCGGGCGGTGCCATTCCGTACGGCGGTGCAAGTCCGCTCGATCAGCGGATGCGGGTCAGCCCACGCGACGGCGCCTCACGGGGTCTGCCCACCTCACGTCTCGGCCCACCTCACGCGTCGGCCCGCCCGAAAAGTGGCGCCAGCAGCAGCTGGGCCGCGCCTTCGGCGACCCCGCTCTCCCCCTGGTCGCCGCCGGAGGCAACCCGCACCGGCACCGCCTCCTCGCCCGCGCGCCGGGCGCGTTCGTCGAGGACGGCGGCGACCCCGCGTACGAAGGTGTCCGGGGCGGCGGCGACCGTACGGCCACCCAGCAGGACCAGGTCGACGTCGAGCAGCGCGACCAGGTTGCCGGCCGCGGTGCCGAGTACGCGGGCCGCCTCCGCCAGGTCGCCCCGCGCGACAGCGGCCAGGCACAACGCCTCGACGCAGCCACGGTTGCCGCACCCGCAGGGCGGACCATCCAGCTGGACGACCTGATGCCCGAACTCCCCCGCGCCCGTACGGACCCCCCGATGCACCGCTCCCCCGATCACGAGCCCCCCGCCGAGCCCCGCTCCGAAGTGCAGGTACGCGAAGGAGGTGACGGGCGCGTTCGTGGCGAACGTGGTCATGGCGGACGCCGCCGCTCCCCCGACCGCGAGCCCAAGAGCAGCGGCGTTGGTGTCCTTGTCGACGACGACCGGCAGCGAGAGCCGCCGCACGAGCACGTCCCGCAACGGGAAGCCGTTCCACTCCGGGAACCCGGTGACCCGGTGCAGCACCCCGCGCCGATGATCGAGCGGCCCGGGCAGCGCCACGCCGACGCCGAGCACGGCCCGCGGCCGACCCCCCTGACCACCCCGGCCGCCCCCGGCCACCAGCTCCCCCACCTCATGCACGACCCGCTCGACGACCGTCTCCGCCCCGGCCCCCAGATCCAGCGGCGTCCTGCGCCGGGCCACCACCGCACCCGTCAGATCGCAGAGCACGGCCGTCAGCTCGTCCCGGTCCAGATGCACCCCCACCGCGTGCCCGGCCTCCGGCACCAGCCGCAGCACCGTACGCGGCTTGCCCCCCGTCGAGGCCCGGTGCCCCGCCTCCGCCGCGAGCCCGTCCTCCCGCAGTCGGGCGGTGATCTTGCTGACCGCCTGCGGGGTGAGGCCGGTGCGCTCGGCGAGTTCGAGCCGGCTGATGCCCTCGGGGCCGGCCGTGCGCAGCAGGTCGAGCACGAGCGCGGTGTTGTGGCTGCGCAGGGCGCCCAGATTCACACCGCCACCACTCGCACCACTCACACCACCGGCACCACCCGCACCACTGGCACTACCCGCACCGCCCACACCGCCCACACCGCCGCCCGTGCCGACGTTGCCGCCCTTCGTCCTGTTCACGCCACCCATTGTCCCCGCCGCTTGCACTTTGGCAACAGCGTTGCGAAAGTGGGACCCATGAGTGCTACTCCCCTCCGCGTCGGCCTGGTCGGCTACGGCCTCGCAGGCTCCGTCTTCCACGCCCCGCTGATCGCCACGACCGAGGGGCTCACCCTCGACACGGTGGTCACGTCGAACCCCGAGCGGCAGGAGCAGGCCCGCGCCGAGCACCCGGAGGTACGCGTCGCCGCCACCTCCGACGACCTGCTCGCCCGCGCCGCCGACCTCGACCTGGTCGTCATCGCCTCCCCCAACAAGACGCACGTCCCGCTCGCGACCGCCGCCCTGAAGGCGGGCCTCCCCGTCGTCGTCGACAAGCCGATCGCCGGCACGGCGGCCGAGGCGCGCGAGCTGGCGGCGCTGGCCGAGGAGCGCGGCCTGCTCCTCTCCGTCTTCCAGAACCGCCGCTGGGACAACGACTTCCTGACCCTCCGTAAGCTCCTGGCCGAGGGCGAGCTGGGCGACGTATGGCGCTTCGAGTCCCGCTTCGAGCGCTGGCGGCCCCAGACCAAGGGCGGCTGGCGGGAGTCCGGCGACCCGGCAGAGATCGGAGGTCTGCTCTACGACCTCGGCAGCCATGTCGTCGACCAGGCGCTGGTCCTCTTCGGCCCCGTCACGCGGGTGTACGCCGAGACCGACATCCGCCGCCCCGGCGCCGAGACGGACGACGACACCTTCATCGCCCTCACCCACGCGAGCGGCGTCCGCTCCCACCTGTACGCCTCCGCGACGACCGCCCAACTCGGCCCCCGCTTCCGGGTGCTGGGCTCGAAGGCGGGCTACGTCAAGTACGGCCTGGACCCGCAGGAGGCGGCGCTGCGGGAGGGGCAGCGCCCGGACACGACTGCGGACTGGGGCACGGAACCCGAGTCGCTGTGGGGCCGAGTGGGCTCCGGCGAGTCCCCCCTCACGGGCGGCGGCCGCGTCGAACCCACCCTCCCCGGCGACTACCCCGCCTACTATGCGGGCGTGGCAAAGGCCCTGCTGCACGGCGGCCCCAACCCGGTGACGGCCCTGGAGGCGGCATCCGCCCTGGACGTACTGGAGGCGGCGCGCCGTTCGGCCCGTGACGGAGTGGCGGTGACGCTGTAATGCCCAGCAAGACGCACAACCCGGAGATCACCCCCAAGTTCCACCCGGAGATCACCCCGCCCCTGGAGGAACTGGAGGCCCAGGAACGCCGCCTGGTCTTCCGCCAGTTCAGCTACGACGACGCCTGGGCCCTCGGTTCCCTGCTGGTCGACATGGCCCGCGAACGCCAGGCCCCCGTCGCCATCGACATCCACCGGGCCGGCCAGCAGCTCTTCCACGCCGCCCTCCCCGGCTCCACCCCCGACAACGACGCCTGGATCGGGCGCAAGCGCCGGGTGGTGGAGCGCTACGGCGCCGCCTCCTACCTGGTCGGCGCCCGCTTCCGCGCCAAGGGCACGACGTTCGAGGACTCCTCCCGCCTGGACCCCGACACCTACGCGGCGCACGGGGGCTCGTTCCCGATCAACGTCGAGGGCACCGGAGTCATCGGATCGGTGACGGTGAGCGGGTTGCCGCAGCTGGAGGACCACAGGTTCGTGGTGGAGGCGCTGGAGGAATTCCTGAGGGCAACGCCCCTTTAGGGGCGCGGGGAACTGCGCGAGCAACCACGGACAACCCGCAGCCGACGGACAACCCGCAGTTCCCCGGCTCTCCCAGCGGAGCGCCTACGCGTCCTTGAACTCTTGCCGCTGGCGACCAAGCCCCTCGATCTCCAGCTCCACCACATCCCCGCCCCGCAGGAACGGCTTCGGCTCGGGCGCCCCCAGCGCCACCCCCGCCGGCGTACCCGTGTTGATCACGTCACCGGGATACAGCGTCATGAACTGGCTGACGTACCGCACGACCTCCGCCACCGGAAAGATCTGCTCCGCCGTCGTCCCGTCCTGCTTCAACTCCCCGTTGACCCACAGCTTCAGGGAGAGGTTCTGCGGGTCCGGCACCTCGTCCGCCGTCACCAGCCAGGGCCCCAGCGGATTGAACGTCTCGCAGTTCTTGCCCTTGTCCCAGGTCCCGCCCCGCTCGATCTGGAACTCCCGCTCGGACACGTCGTGCGCCACCGCGTACCCGGCGACATGCGCGAGCGCCTCCTCGGCCGACTCCACATAGCGGGCCGTACGCCCGATGACGACCGCGAGCTCGACCTCCCAGTCGGTCTTCACCGACCGCCGGGGCACCAGCACCGTGTCGTTCGGCCCGACGACCGTGTCCGCGGCCTTGAAGAAGATGACGGGCTCGGCGGGCGGCTCGGCGCCGGTCTCGCGGGCGTGGTCGTGGTAGTTCAGCCCGATGCACACGATCTTGCCGATCCGCGCCAGGGGCGGCCCGACGCGCAGCCCGGCCGCGTCCAGCTCGGGCAGTTCCCCGGCGTCCGCGGCCGCACGGATCCGCCCCAGCGCCGTATCGTCGGCGAGCAGCGCTCCGTCGATGTCCGGGACGACACCGGAGAGGTCCCGCAGAACCCCCTCGGCGTCGAGCAGCGCAGGCGTCTCCGCTCCCGCCGTACCGACTCGCAGCAGCTTCATGGTCACAATCTCCCTCGATCGCGGGGCGCCCGCCGATGTGTGCAGCCATCGGAGGACTGGTCGATCCTCCAAGGTCCACGGCCAGTCCGCAATACCTGGTTCACGTACTGGACCGTAAGGACCGGAGGGCCATGGCCACCACGAGCCCGAGGATCAGCGATAGAGCACGGCCCGCTCCACCGCGCTCCACGTCGTGCTGGTCACGACGTACAGCGCGGCGGCCAGCGGCACCACGGCCACGGTGAAGAGCGTGAAGAAGGACATGAACGGCATGACCTTGGTCATGGCCCCCATGGCCCCCCTCCCCGGCACCGCCTCCCCGCCGCCGGCCACCGCCATCGCCGGATTCGCGGCCATCATCCGCTTCGTACGGCGGTAGTTGAACGCGGCGACGCAGGTGACGACCGCGAACAGCCCGACGTACACGAGCCCCGCGCCCCCGAACACCCCGCCACCGCCGAGCGCGTCCGCCCACCGGTCGCCGAGGGGCGCGGCGAGCAGCTGATGCGTGAGCAGCTCGTTCGCCTTCCCGCCGATCGTCGTGTTCGAGAACAGGTGGTAGAGGAGGAAGAACGCGGGCAGCTGGAACAGGCTGGGCAGGCACCCGGACAGCGGCGACACCTTCTCCTTGGTGTGCAGCTCCATCACGGCGCGCTGGAGCCGCTCGGGGTTCTTCGCGTGCTTCTTGCGCAGCTCGGCGATCTTCGGCTGCAACTCGGCCCGCGCCTTCTGCCCGCGCGCGGCGGCCCGGGACAGCGGATGCACGAGCAGCCGTACGAGGGCGGTGAACAGGACGATCGCGGCGGCGGCCGCGGAGGCGCCGAACAGGGGGTCGAGCAGATCGGCCAGCCGCTGAACAAGGTCGGCGAAAACGGACATGGGTGAGCCCTCCGAGGGTCTCGTCGTGCCGGAGTGATGCGGGAAATGCCGGGAATCGGCATGGCGGCATGACGACCCGCGCGGGGTCACACGTGTGAGCTGTGCTGCTGTTTCGTGCGTGTGCCCTACGCGACGGTCGCCGGGAGGGCGTGCCCGGGTGCCCTGGGCCGTGGCCGGCCCGAGGCGTCGGGGTCGCGTTGGGGCAGGAAGGCGGTACGACGGGCCCGGTCGCGGATGGCCGTACGCACCCTGGTGGGCGCCACGGCGGGCGCGGCACGCGAGACGAGCAGGGAGCAGAGGGCGAACGCGGAACCGGCGGCCGCGGTCGCGGCGAGCGCGACGGTCGCGGAGAGGCTGCCGGTGTCGAGCAGCGCGACTTCCAGGAAGAGCAGCACCATCGCTGCGACGGGACGCAGACTCGCCCGACTCCGCACCATCGGCGCCCCTCCCCTCGTACCGCTCGAAGTACCGATCGACGTACCGCTCGACAGATCCTCACGCACTGCGCTCGTCCCGATGCTACCGGGGCCGTATGGAGACGAGCTTGCCCCACACCACCAGCCGGTACTTCGAGGTGTACTCGGGCGTGCAGGTGGTGAGCGTGAGGTAGTAGCCGGGTTCGGTGTAGCCGTGCCCCGGCCTGACCGTGGAGCCCCGATGCTACCGGGGCCGTATGGAGACGAGCTTGCCCCACACCACCAGCCGGTACTTCGAGGTGTACTCGGGCGTGCAGGTGGTGAGCGTGAGGTAGGT
>NZ_JBITCM010000002.1:548852-749179 GCF_044453205.1 Streptomyces sp. NPDC051738
AGGTAGTAGCCGGGTTCGGTGTAGCCGTGCCCCGGCCTGACCGTGGAGCGCGGGATCGGCCGGATGACGCTGCCGTCATGGGCGGCGGTCTGCGGCAGGGTCTGGTCGACGGCGTACGTGTACGTCGCGCTCCGCGTCTCGACCCGGACGGTGTCCTTGGGCGCGAGCCGGTTGATGTACCGGAAGGGCTCACCGTGGGTGTTGCGGTGCCCGGCGAGGGCGAAGTTGCCCGCCTGGCCCGGCTGCCCGGTGCCGGGGTAGTGGCCGACGTAGCCCTTGTTGAGGACGCCGCTCTTGCTCACGCCCTCGGCGACGGGGACGCGGAGGTGGAGGCGGGGGATGGTGAGGATGGCGTAGGCCTGGGACCAGTCGGGCGCGGGGGCGGGCGGGGGATCGGACGCGGAGTCGGACGCCGGGTCGGACGCCGAGTCCGGTGCGGCCGTCGTCGCCGGTCCGGCCGTACGGGAGTCGCCGCCTCCCCCGTCCCAGGCCCTCTCCAGCGCCCGGACCTCCCGGCCGGCGCCCTCCCTGGCCTCTCGATTCGTCCACCACACCTGGTGAACGACGAGCAGCAGAAGCACCACCCCGACGGTGACGAGGACCTCCCCGCCGCCCCACAGCACCCGCCGCCGCAGGGCACGCCGCCGAAGCCCGCTGTGCTGCACGACGCGAACCCGCCGAACCCGCACCATCCGTGAGCCTCCTCCACCGGGGCCGCCCGCACGATAAGGGCCGGGGCGCGAGGTCTGAAGACCCGTGCGCGCGCCCGGTCCGCAACGGGTTTGCGTCAGGCGGGCGTCCGACCCCTCGAACCGCCCCCTCCTTAGCCCCTCCCTACCCTCTCCCCCTTCCTCCACAGGTTTGAGAAAGGGCTGTCGGAACCCTCGACAACCTCATACGCCACACCCGATGCTTCCTGTCGGCATTCAACGGGACAGGCCACGGAGCCGGTTCGACGACGACACCGCCGACACCGGCCGTTGAACGAAGCGGAGAAGTCATGATGCGACGCAGAACTCTGCTGGCGGCGACAGGCGGTGCCCTACTCGGCAGCGCCCTGGCGACGGGCACCGCACACGCGGACGCGACGATCGCCGTCAACCCCGGCACGTCGTACGGCACCTGGGAGGGCTGGGGCACCTCCCTGGCCTGGTGGGCCAACGTCTTCGGCAATCGGAACGACTTCGCCGATCTCTTCTTCACCACCAACTCGGTGACCTACAACGGCACGAGCCTCCCCGGCCTCGGCCTCAACATCGCCCGCTACAACCTCGGCGCGTGCAGCTGGAACAGCGTGAGCGGCGAGTCGATGGTCGAGTCGGCAAACATCCCCGCGTTCAAGCAGATCGAGGGGTTCTGGCAGGACTGGAACAACGAGGACCCCGCCTCCTCGGCCTGGGACTGGACGGCGGACGCGAACCAGCGGGCGATGCTGCAGAAGGCGGTGTCGCGCGGCGCGACGACGGAACTCTTCGCCAACTCGCCGATGTGGTGGATGTGTTCCAACCACAACCCGTCCGGCGCGGCCGGCGGCGGCAACAACCTCCAGACCTGGAACTACCGCCAGCACGCGTCGCATTTGGCGGCAACGGCGTTGTACGCGAAGTCGAACTGGGGCGTGAACTTCGCGACGGTCGACCCCTTCAACGAGCCGGCGTCGACCTGGTGGACGGCGACCGGCACCCAGGAGGGCTGCCACATGGACCCGGCGGTCCAGGCCGCCGTACTCCCGTACATGCGCAGCGAATTGGACGCGAGGGGCCTGAGCTCCATACGGATCTCGGCGTCGGACGAGACGAACTACGACACGGCACGCTCGACGTGGTCCTCCTTCAACTCCTCCACGAAGGCCCTGGTCAGCCAGGTGAACGTGCACGGCTACCAGGGCTCGGGCGGCCGCCGCGACCTCCTCTACACGGACGTGGTCACGACGTCCGGCAAGAAGCTGTGGAACTCGGAAACGGGCGACAGCGACGGCACCGGCCTCACCCTGGCCTCCAACCTCTGCTACGACTTCCGCTGGCTGCACCCGACGGCCTGGTGCTACTGGCAGGTCATGGACCCGTCGACGGGCTGGGCGATGATCGCGTACGACGCGAATACCCTCCAGCCGACGACGGTCCAGACCAAGTACTACGTGATGGCGCAGTTCAGCCGCCACATCCGCCCGGGCATGCGCATCCTCGACACGGGCGTGAGCTACGCGGCGGCGGCGTACGACGCGTCGGCGCGCCGCTTGGTGATCGTGGCGGTGAACACGTCGACGTCGGCCCAGACGTTGACCTTCGACCTGTCCCGCTTCACGACGGTGAGCGGCGGCTCGGGCGGCGTGGTCCCGCGCTGGAACACGGTGACGACGGGCGGCGATCAATACCGGTCGTATGCGAACACGTTCCTGAGCGGGAAGTCGGTGGCGGTGCCGTTCGCGGCGCAGTCGGTGCAGACGTTGCAGGTGGACGGGGTGGTGATCTGAGGGCAGCGGTAACGCAACCGGCCGGCGCTCCCGGAACGTCATGCGCGGCATGGCGGAAGCAGTCGTAGAACCGATAGAACCGATAGAACCGGTGAAACCGAATGAGGACGAACGCGGGCGCCGCCCCGAGCGGCGTCGCGGCCTGCTGACGCCGGCCCTGGCGAACCTGGCCCTGGGCGTGCCCGCGATCATCCCGCTCTACGCGACGTACTGGCTCCTGACCGACTACCTGCCGATGGACTGCCGGGACATCACGGACATGGCCAGGCCGGACGTGCGGAACTGCAACTTCCACACGCTCGACCACGCGGGCCCGATGATGTTCCTGCTGGCGCTGACCGGAGCATTGCTGCTGATGCTGGTGGTGGCGGTGGACATCCTGCGCCCACGCACCCGCGACGGCGACGGCCCGGGCAGATGGCTGGCAACGGCGGTGCTGATCCCGGTCCCGTTCCTCGTGCTGCTGTGCCTGGCGAGGGCGTGACCCTCCTCCGCTGGGGTGACCGCCTCCACCAGGCAATATCTGCACCCTCTTCTCCCCTCCGTTCTCTCCTACGTCAGCCGCGGGCAGTACGGTGTCCCCCATGCGCCCCGACACGCCTGCCGAAAACGTCGACCACACCGCCGAAGCGGCACGCCTGGAGCGAACCGCCGGCCTCTACCCCGAGGACGCCGAGGCCCTGCTCCTCCAGGCCGCGGCCCACCTGGAACTGGCCGGCGACCGCCCCGCCGCGACCGCGCTCTACGACCGCCTGCTGTCGTCCTCCGTCGGCTTGGAGAACCCCCACCTGGTACGAGCCCTTAAGGCGTCGAACCTGTGGGAGTACGGCCACGAGGCGGAGGCGAGGGCGATCATCGAAGGCGTCCGAGCAGCCTCCCCTCGGGACCCGGCACCGTGGGTGATCGTCGCGGAGTCCCTGGAGTCCCACGACGAGCTGGAGGCGGCGCAGGAAACCTTCACGGAGGGAGCCCGCCTGCTCCTGACGGACGTGCCGGAACCCCCGTACTCCACGCATCCCCTGCTGTTCGGCCGCCACCGCGTACGCCGCATGCTGGGCGTGCCCCACGACGAATGGGACACCCTGGCGGACACCCTCCACTCGATGCCGATCTCCCTCGACGAACTCCACGACCCCAAGCGCGTTTGGTCCCTGGGCTCGGACAACCCGGCGGAACTGGAGGCGGAGATCTCGCGGCTGCGGGCGGAACTGGGCGCGCATCGGGAGGCGCTGTCGCGTCCGTTCCCGGTGGCGGTGCTGCACTGGACGGTGGGGGAACTGGAGGAACTGGTCGCGGCGTACCCAACCCTGGCCGAGGAGTACCCCTCCCATGAGGAGCACCTGGCGACGATAGAGGCGTCCCTGCGGGAACTGGCGGCGTCGGGCACGCCGAACCTGGGGATCGTGACGGGGACGGTGCCGTCGTACGAGGCGTTCGCGGCGTCGGAGGGGGCGTCGCCGGGGGATGCGACGTTGCTGCCGCAGTATGCGACGACGTTGGCGGCTCGGGGGCGGGCTGTGGGGTGGCCGCCTCAGCGGGGGGCGGATTGCTGGTGTGTGTCGGGGCGAACGTATGGGGAGTGCCACGGAGCAATCGCAACTTGACGATGCATCAGCCAACGACGGGTGTACTCCAAAAACCTCAACGGGCTGGATCGCTGTTCCGCCTTGACCTGCACTGCACCCCGTCTTGAAAATGAACTGACGCACAGGAGCAACATGGGGGCGCTGTGAACCGCGGGTCACTTCCTTTAGTGGAGCAGTACCGAGCCTGGCTCATGCCCAATGGCGGGATGGACGACGCCAACAGGGAGACGTTCTTCACCCAGGGTCTCGTGGTACTCGACACCAACGTCCTACTCAGTCTGTACGAGTACACCCCAACTGCCCGTGAGCAAGTCTTCGGGGCCCTCGAGCAGATCGCTCCACGGCTCTGGCTCCCACACCAAGTGGGCCTTGAGTTCGCGCGTGGGCGACACCGCGTGATCGCCAATCGCGTCAAAGCACTGGGGGAAGCACCCGACGCGCTCAACAAGAAGCTGCAAAAAGCACGGCAGGCCGTCATCGAGGCTAGCACCTTCGTAAAAGATCTCCTCGAAAAGTATGCTCAAGATGAAGCCGCAAGCGCCGCTCTCGACAAACAAATCAACAACCAAGCGATAGACGATCGACTTGAAGAATGGCGCACACTTCTTAAGCAGCATGTCCAGCAACTCAAAGACGAACAAGACGTTCGACTGGGCTCCATCGAAACTAACGATCCGGTACTCCCCCGGATTGCAGCCCTCTATGATGATCGAATCGCACCACCAACCCCACCGGAGATCGTCAAGAAAAGGGTCGACGAAGCGTCAAACCACAGATTCCCGAACCGGATTCCTCCAGGGTTCTCGGACTGGGGAAAGGGTACGCCGCTAGAAGCTGCGGGAGACTACCTCCTCTGGGCAGAGATACTCGAAATAGCAGAAACGCTGCCGGAGCCAAGGCGAGTACTGCTTATCTCATCTGACGGAATGTCGGAGAACAAGGAAGATTGGTATCAAAAGGCGGAACAAGGTCGCGCGAGACGTCCTTGGCCAACGCTCTTCGATGAAATGAAGCTTCACGCCAGCGCGGAACTTCGCTTGGAGGAGCCGCGAAGCTTCTTCGAAGGAATCGATCAGTTCCTAAATCCCGATGTGCAACTCACAGAAACCACATACGAGGAGATCGATCGGGCTGCGGAGACCATGGCATATGGAGTCGGCCAGAAGCAGGAACCCGTTACCGAAGAGACGGCCGCCTTCACGGACCCCCCAGAGGGACTGGCACTAGCCGCCTATCGAGCAGCCGGGTTGACGACAGGTGTAATTCGCCGTCTTGTGGAATCGGCAGGACACAGATCATTCCAGTGGTGGCTGATCGGCGTGACAGCAGAACTCGAACAACGTCGCACCGAGGAAGACGAACCCGCTGTGGAGCTCGTTGCTGCGGTCAGGTCTGCTAGGCGCCCAAGACCAGAATGGCTACCGGGTGAGGTTCTCAAGCAAGGCGAATGGCCTTATCGACTGAACTCTTGGATTTCACCTTGGTTCGTTCAAGCTGTGCAATCTGCGAGTGAAGCTGATCGCCTGCTCCTCCAGCGGCATGCGGCCCGACAGGCTGACGTAACCGCAGAAAGCAGCTGAGCCACTAAACGCAGCTAAAACACCATCCTCGCCCATTCCCCAGAATGGCCCAAAAGAACCGAGAATAAGGTAGATCTAAAGATGGCACACAAGCTGGTGGATATCGCTCCTACAACGCAGGTATTGATAGCGTTGACCCGAACACCCATCAGCCCACTTGATGCTCTGAGCGAACTCATCGATAATGCCATCGACTCATTCCGTTCGGCCGCCACTTCTGGTAAACCATCACCGATTCGTCAAGTATTGATCGAGATCCCAAGCATCGCCGAGGTCAGCCGCAATGAAGGGATCATAAGGGTTCGCGATACAGGCCCTGGATTGTCAGAAAGCCAGATCGCTGACTCCATGCGAGCGGGGTACTCATCGAAAAATCACTTCGACACTCTCGGCCTCTTCGGCATGGGTTTCAACATTGCCACAGGGAAAATGGGGCGTATCACTCGCGTCATCTCGGCTCGAAGCGAGGATCAATACGCAATCCAAGTCACCCTGGACCTCCCTAAGCTGATCCAGGAACAGAAGTTCACGGCGCAGTCCGAACAGATCCCAAAACCGCATGGATTGGAGCATGGAACGGTCGTCGAGATTCGCGACTGGTGGCCAGATGGGGACCCCAATGGAGGGTTCATTCGAAATCTGGCCAAGATGTCGAAGAAGACACTACGCGATCGCCTCGGTCGACGATACGCTTCCCTCCTGCGCCGTGATAGCGCAACCCCTGTCGTTATTAGCGTGAACAACGACCGATGCCAACCCTTCGAGCATTGCGTATGGTCGGATCAGCGCTTTGTTGAGCGTCAAGGGCACGGGAAAATACCCGCGGTAATCAGGTTCGATGACGAAATCGACCGAGCGCGGCGCTGCCTACAAGATGGAACGGATTTTGGTGCGTCCAATACCTGTCCACGGTGCCAGGGCACAGAGAGTCGAGAGGTCATCCACCGAGTTCGGGGCTGGGTAGGAATCCAGCGCTTCGACGACCAGAATGACTTCGGTGTCGACCTCATTCGTAACGGCCGCGCAATCCGAGTGGCCGAGAAGACCGCCTTCTTTGAGTTCACGGACGAAGCCACCGGCCGCTCAGAACGCGAATATCCGATTGATCAACAGTACGGGAGAATCGTAGGCGAGGTACATCTTGACCAGGTCCCGGTAGATTTTCAGAAACAGAACTTCCAGCAAGCCACGGACGAGTGGCAGGCAGCTGTGCAGTATCTGCGCGGTGGCTCGCTGCTTCCGACGAAGTGGCGCGATGGCGAGCGCAACGATTCCCACGTTTCCCGACTCTTTCAGGGATACAGAAAGGTTCGCAACTTCGGTCGCGGCGACATGTACATGGGTCAGTACAACGTCGCAAAAGGGAAAGCCGACCGTATCTCACGTGAGACAGAGCGCTCTTACCACAAGAAATTCCTCGATCACGAACCCGGCTACTACACCGACGAGAAATGGTGGGAACTCGTTGAAACGGCCGGGGAGCCTCCGATTCAAGATCTGCCTGAGTGTGAAGAATGCGGATTTCAGAACACGACGGCCGCCGAGGAATGCGGTGGATGTGGCCAAGTACTGAACGGAAAAGTTTGCCTCAATGCCGAGTGCCGAAGGCAGATTCCCCGATCGGCAGCCTCTTGTGTGCAGTGCGGCACATCGCAGATACCGAAGGTTCAAACACCCTGGAAGTGCACTTTCTGCGCAGAGAATAATAAGGCTGATGCCGAGTACTGTGAGAAATGCGACAGCATCAAGGGGGCGCCGCACCCAGCCAGTCCCGGGTCTCTCGCGCCAAACTCCATCGACGATCCGACCCTCAGTGCGCTTCAGCTATCCGTTCACCTCGCCGACGGCTCGAAGAGCAGCCCCCTCGATATCAAAGTGCGAACGGTTCACCGACCGATCATTCCGGCATACGGGCGCGGCCCGGTTCCGCTGGTAACAGAAGCAGCCATGGGCAAGATTACGATGTACATGGATCCAACCCATCCAGCCTTCATCGCCATGGGGCTTCTTCCCGAGTATCTGGTCGCTACAGAGGCAGCCCAGTTCATTCATTCGCTTCACCGGAACCTACAGGCGCAGCCTGCACATTCAATCGGCACGCTGACCGCAGAGGTCCTCAAGCAGGGATGGGGGGACTCAGTCACTGATAACGCTGACACGGTTCGCGATGACATTAAGAATCTATTCAGTCAAATTACGGAGAAGATTCTCCTCGCGCCACACGCAGATGACTTCTACAGTGAGCTCGACGAAACGCAGCAGTTGTCTCTCGCAGAATCGATGGTGAAAGCCGGCGTCGACCTGGCCGAGCTTGGTCGTCTGAAGAGCACTGGCGGATATCTGCGTTACTGCGACCGTGACACCGTGACAGCCTTCTTTGCTCACCACGCCGAGGGATGGTTCAACGGGCTTGTGTGGCAGGACCCTTGGCCCAGCGAAGCAGAGGTCGGGCAGGTCATTGCGGGGCGGCTACGCGAGGATCTACGACTCAAGTACCTGCGCTGCCTGGAGGACTGTGCTTCCTACCTGAGATACGAGACGCCAGAACGGCTGATCGTCGTTCGCGCTCGCGCAGCTGTCGAGTTTCTGGCTGACAAACTGTCATGAACCAACGCATTGTTACGGACCTCCACCTTGCGGGCACAGGATGGCAGTCCTTTGAACGGACAGTGCAGCGCCTCCTCATCGCGCGCGGCTACACGAGTGTGCAGCTCGCTGGTGCGTCCGGCGACGGCGGGGCTGACGTCGTTGGCACGCTCAATGGCCGACGGTGGCTGTTTCAAGTCAAACGCTGGCGAACTCCGGTGGGGCCAGAGGTCATTGCCCAAACCATCTCTGCATGTGGGCGCTACGATGCCGACATTCCCGTTGTTGTAAGCCTCAACGGTTTTGAGGCGTCCGTACGTGCTCAGCGTGAGCACCTTGCTTCGAGCGGTATCCCTCTGCAGCTTTGGGATAGACGCACCTTGATGAGGCAAGCCGAGCGTATCCCCCCCACGTCACTGTCCCAACGACTCCCTGAGCATTATCAGTTGCGTTCGTACCAGGAACGCGCTGTCGAGCAGACTATGGGAGAGGTGGTCAACGGGGCTCGCAGTGCCCTGGTCGTGCTCGCCACTGGTCTGGGAAAGACCTTCGTCGCTTCCGAGTTCTACCGACGCTTCCATTTGGCACGTCCAGCTGCGAAAGCCCTTGTTCTGGCGCACCGCAACGAGCTGGTGTATCAGCTGGAGCGCTCTTTCTGGCCTATGCTGCCGCCTTCCATCTCCACGGGAATCTGGAATGGTTATGAGCGACCCGATGCCGATGCTTTGGAAGATCTGGATATCGTGTTCGCCTGCGTAGATAGTGTTGCTTCCGCAACAAGCTCAGGACGGGCATTGCCAGATTATGGCCTCGTGATCGTAGACGAGTGTCACCATCTCGGCACTCAGGCCTATGACACAGTACTGGATGAGGTGTCAGCAGGTGATGGTGGCGCCTTTCTCCTGGGGATGACAGCTACACCATGGAGGCCAGACGGAAAGAGCCTGAGCCGCTGGTTCGACTACCCCGTCGTCGACGTCGACATGGTCCGTGGGTTGCGAGAAGGGTATCTGGCCAACGTCGACTACAGAATGTTCACTGACAATATCGATTGGGATTCCCTGGCTTCCGGACTCGTGGAGGCTTCCCCCGCCCTAACTCCACGAGGGATCAACCGCACACTATTCATTGATGAATGGGACGATGCGGTGGCCGATCGGCTGGCCGAGGTGTGGCGAGAGCAACCGAACCCACGTGCCATCGTCTTCTGTGGGACTATCGACCACGCCGAGCGTATGGCCGGCCGGATCAATGCCCTGGGTTTCACAAATGCTGAAGTCATAGCCTCCCGCACTTCGGCTGGAAAGGCAGTCGATGCTGCTACGCGCAATCGGATTCTCTGGGATTTCTCCGATGCGCGCATCGGAGCACTTTGTGCTGTTGACGTCCTCAACGAAGGTGTAGATGTCCCCGATGTCAACATCGTTGTTTTCCAGCGCGTCACCCATAGTCGACGGATCTTTGTCCAACAGCTCGGCCGTGGGCTTCGCCTAGCGCCAGGAAAGGACAAGGTCGTCGTCCTAGACTTCGTGTCTGACATCCGCCGATTCGCTGCAGGCCTGGGACTTCACGACTCCCTCAACGCATCCGGTGCAGCGAGTCACGATTCACGTGTGAAGATCGGCAGCCAAGTATCCTTCTTCCGCGCCAATAGCCTCGACGTAGAAAGTGCGCAATTCCTCCGCGAGTGGCTGGGGGACCTTGAGGCAGTCGAAAATGCCGGAGAAGACGCCCATGTTCTCCGGTACCCCCCTGGCAGTGCTCTCGCCGAAATCACTAAAAGATAGGAGCCGCATCCAATGCCTGAGCCTGAGTCCACTCCCCTGGCCGACTGGAATCGTCTCAAGCCGTCCACTGAGCATGCGGTCGGTGAACTCCTAAAGCAGTTTCAGCAAGAGACTTCTGCACAAGATCTCCTTGATGCCTATCTTTACGCCAAACGGCTCTTGGCAGAGTCAATGCAGGCGCTCATCCGGACCAGTCTTCCTGCCGAGAGTCTGACCTTCCAGGATCTCCGGAAGCAACTTGGCGATGCCATAGAATCTGAGTACGGGGGCAAGATTCCTGAGCAGTACCTGACTGTCCCGTACGGAAGTCGCACCCATGAGGAGCTGTTCACAATCTTGCTTCAGCACCTAGGGAATCCAGTAAGTGCGTCCCTGCTGCGAGTCGCTACTAAAGATTCCGTTCATGCAGAGCGTCGGACCCGCGAATTGCGGGAGCTGGGACTTGATATCGAAACACGCAAGGCCAACGGTGTCGACGTTTACATACTCAAGTCACTCAGCCTTGATACGAGCATGGTCCCGTCCATCATCAAGAACAATCTCCGCGGTAAGAAGGCTCCCACCGAGGTTCAAGATGCAGCGCTGGCTGTCCTCGGCAGGTGATGCATCTGCTGGTGGCATCAGCACATGCAACTGATCACATGTCACCAACATGATGAAACCGCTAAGCCGGCGCTGCAAGGACTGCTGGGCCATTGGCTGCCCTCTCGATGAGGGTGGCCTTGCACTAGTCTTGCCGTATGGCAACTCCCTTCGCTTCTCTCTTGCTTGGCTGGCGTACCCCCGAGGTTCCGAATGTCGCCGATTCGGACAGCGAGCAGTCAAAGGCCCTGGCCAAGGCGATGCTTCACCACCTGGGCGTCCCTGCAGGACGAGCACCCGGCGAAGGAGAGGCGGGCAAACTGCTTGAGGTGGCAGTGCACGACAATCTGCAGGCACAACTGCATCAAGTCGAGCCCAGTCAGCATTGGATCGTTCAACGAGGAGTCAAGGCAAGGCAGTTCGCGCAGTATCGTCACCTGAGCGCCCTAGATGACTTGGTCAAATCCAGCCCTGAACTGCGTATCACCATTGGCACGGACTACCTTGTGAAGCCGGACGTCACCGTGGGCATCCCAAATGACTCCCCGTTGACCGAAGGGTTCCCCGTCCTGCATGCTGCAATTTCATGCAAATGGACAATTAGGTCAGATCGGGTCCAGAATACGCGCCATGAATTCAACGGGCTCATTCGTCACCGCAGAGGTAGGCAACCTCACTTGGTCGTGGTAACTGCCGAACCTCTGCCGTCGCGGATCGTGGCCATCGCCCGAGGCACCGGGGAAATCGACGCTGTCTACCACATCGCGTATGAGGCTCTCGATCAGGCCGTTCGGGACGTCGGTAACGTCGGCCAGCAAGGAGATTGGGAAGAGTGCACCAAGCAGCATCGTGTACTCCCGTATGAGCAATTGGCCGATACCTTGGCTCGATGGTGAGGGCGGCTATGCCCCAATCAGATGGGACAGACCAGCCAAAGCCGGACTGGCAGGCGCCACCTGGCTCATGGGCGTCTTCCGCAGCGCGGCGGAGGAACATGCAGGCGATCCGTAGCCGCGACACCAAGCCGGAGAAACTGGTACGGAGTCTCCTGCACGCCCAAGGCCTGCGGTACCGAGTGGCGGCCAAGCCACTGCCTGGTATTAGGCGGACGGCAGATATCGTCTTCCGTCCAGCGAAGCTAGCTGTATTCATCGATGGCTGCTATTGGCACGGCTGCCCCCAGCACTACGTGCCACCGAAGACCAATCCTGGCTATTGGTCGGACAAGGTGGCCCGCAACATGGCCCGCGATCGCGACACAGACGAGCAACTTAGAGCTGCTGGCTGGACCGTGCTCCGGTTCTGGGAACACGATCCAGCCGAGGACTGCGCAATCAAGATCGCAGCTACAGTCAACCGACTCCGGAAAGACAAGCTCTAGAATGCGCTGCCGTCAGCTCTTCCGGCTCTTCTCTTCTGCGTCGAAGGCGGCATAGATCTGCTCGCCGACCGCCTGGGCGACCGGGGGTGGGAACGCGTTACCGACCTGCCGGTAGGCAGCTGTCTTCCGGCCAGAGAACCGCCAGTCATCCGGGAATCCCTGGATGATCGCGGCCTGAGTCACGGTGAGCTTAGGTCCTGAGGGAGCGAACAAGTCTCGTTCCGCATCGTTCATCTCATCAGGCTCGTTCGCGACCCCCAGCCCGCAGACCCCAAGGTCTGCCCAAGCTCGCTTTGCACGTGTCGGACCGAGGTCAGCACCGCCATGCTTCTTGGACCCGCCGACGACCGTGGGCGCGACTCCCTCCAACGCCTTCCCGTACCAGTTCTTGAATGCCTTCTCTGCCCTAGGGTCACTGGCGACCGCGTCGTAGCGCGCCCGCATCGAGTCATGCAGCGCCTGCCCCACAGTGACAAGCTCAGTCTCTGCCGGCTTGTGGTGTTCGAAGTACCGGGCGTACTGGGGCTTCATCGCGACGAGAATGGCACGCGGGCGCAGCTGAGGGACGCCATAGTCCTTAGCCTCCAAGAGATCCCAGTAGCACTCTTCGTACCCCATCGACTCCAGACGCTTGATGATCTCCTGTCGGTACTCAGCAAACTTGGGGTCGAGCAAACCGCGGACGTTTTCGATCATCACAGCCTTGGGTTCAAGATGATCAACGAGGTTCAGCATGACAGGGAACAGGTCACGTTCATCATCGCGACCAAGCTGCTTGCCCGCTGCCGAGAACGGGGGGCACGGCACTCCACCTGCTAGAAGATCAAGATCGCCTGGTTCAAACCCCAGGACATCCGGCTCGAAAGCATTAAGGTCAGCCTCAATGACCTTGCAGCCTTTCCAGTCAGGATGTACGTCAATATTGGTCCTGAGGGTCTGGCACGCGTCTCTGTCGATCTCGATCAACGCGGCGTGCTTGAAGCCCGCGTTATGCAGGCCGACTGCCTGACCACCAGCCCCAGCACAGATCTCCACAGAGGTGTACCTGAGCTTGTTCGTGCGGGTCATGTCCCCTCCTTACAGCCATACAGCGGCAGACGCACCTTGCAATCCACCGTCACTGAGGGTGACAGACCCCACTGACAACGAGACCTCAAGTGTGCCAGCACGACCGGCGGGTTGTTTGATCGCCCCACCATCACGCCTGCGCCAACTGCAACCGCATGTGCCACAGAAGCCGTCCCGGAGAATCCTGGCGTACGCCGACCGTTCTGCGGGAGCAGACACTTCAGTCCGCTCAGAGGGCCGTCCACTAGGCCGCGTCCACTTCGGCTTCGTAGTGCATCTGAGCGCGATCGAGGAAGTCGTCCGGATCGTGACCGCGGGCAGCACTCCAGTGGAGCAAATCCGCGATCAGCTCCACCGCCGACTCCTCAAGGCCCGCGTCTCGCTCCCGGCCTCCGAGCGAAACGCCCCCGGTGGCTCCCTGATAGTTCTCAAGCGCTTCGGCAGCTCGCTCGATACGACGGCATCCGCGCCCCGCAGTGGTCGGGATCTCGCACCAGACCGCCTTGCCTGCCGCAGTCAGCACCGTGCCCCAGTCCACTGCCAACGCCGCGAGCAGATGCAGACCACGCCCGCACTCCGCGCCACAGTCAGTAGCGCTCGGTGATGGCACCGCTCGGCTCTTGTCATGCATTTCCAGCCGGAGCCGCTCACCCCGCCATTCGAGGATCAGAGTCGCTGAGGCGCCTTCGCCGACGTGCTTGACGACGTTGGTTGCCAGTTCCGTGACGAGCAGTTCCGCTTCGTCCGCAGCGACAGGCATGCCCCAGTGGCTCAGCTGCGCTACGGCAGCTCTCCGAAGCAGGCGTACTTCTGTCGGCGCCGCCTCGAAAGGCAGGATGCATCGGAGCCGGGACTCGGTGACTTCGTAGCCAGCCATGTAGGCCACTCCTCCCTCCCACGCCACGCCCAGGCCGCACATGCCGTATTCGCACGACTGCGTTGCGTAGCGATCTACGAGCCAGCATGGCACAGAGAACTCTCACTATGTAACTTCTCACGAGAACCCATCGGGTGAATCTGATGGTGGCGCCGCGTCCACGCTGCCTAGCCTGAGGGGCAACCTCCGGGCCAGCCGCCCGGCACATGGCGAAGGAGTCGCATGGCCGAACGAACCACAACCCGACGCCGCCAACTGGGCGCCATGATGCGCAAGTTGCGCGCCCGCAAGGGGCTCACGCTTGAGGAGGCCGGGCAGCTCGTCGGCGTATCCAAAGCGACAGTGAGCCGATACGAGACCCAGGCCGGCCCGGTCAAATGGATCGTTGTTGATGCGTTGTGCCGTGGGTACGGAGCAACCGAGGCTGAGCACCGAGCCGTTGTCGGCCTCGCCAAGGACGCCAAGCAGCAGGGCTGGTGGAGTTCCTTCGCCGACTCCATCCCCGAGAGCATGAACTTGCTGCTCACGCTTGAGGACGAAGCCATGCGCGAGAGTCACTTCTCGTGCGTCTATGTCCCTGGCCTCCTGCAGACTCGTGCCTACAGCACTGCACTGCAGAAGGCCAACGAAGTGCCCCTGGAATCAACAGAGCTCGAGCGGTTGGTCGACATTCGCATGAAGCGGCAGGAGATCCTCGCCCGCCCGAAGCCTCTGACCCTGTGGGCAATCCTTGATGAGTCCGTGATCCGCCGCATCGTCGGATCACCACAAACAATGAAGGAGCAACTCGACCGGCTGCTCGAAGCGAACGAGTCCCCTCATGTCACGCTTCAGGTGCTGCCCTTTTCCAAAGGTGCCCACGCTGCCGCGCTCGGAAGCTTTGTCATCATCGGTGGCACCGAAGCGGCCCTGGACGTGGTGTATGTCGACTTCCACACAGGCTCGCTCTTCCTCGAGAAGGACGAGGAATTGGAGCGATACAGACTTGCGTTCGAGTACCTTCGCGCACAAGCGTTGGACATGGAAGCTTCCTCCACCTTGATCCATCGAGCCTGCAAGGAGCTGTGAATGTCTGTCGGCCTTCAGCCCATCTCCGAGCCTGCCTGGTTCAAGTCGTCACACAGCGGCGGCAATGCGACTGAGTGTGTGGAGGCCGCCTTCATACCGTCCGGCGTGCTCGTGCGGGACTCTAAGAGACCCGACTTCGCACGCCTCGCAGTCTCTGCAGAGGCATGGGCCACCTTCTTGGCAGGAGCGCATCGCGCCTGTTGAGGGACGACAACTTGCTCGCCTGGTGCGAACGACAACTCGGCCCTCTCCAGACTTTCGATCAGCAGCTCAGCATCAAGTCGACTCAGTGTCACCCTCTTCATCCCGATACATCCCTGCCTGATGACGCTGTTCCTCTCCCCTGATCCGGCCCTCGCCACACACACGGGAAGCGCATCCGGCGCCATGCCTGCTCGCGCGCAATCCACTCCTGCAGCACAGGATGCGCAATCTGCTGCAATCCTTCAGTGCGCCCAGGCCCGCAGTCGCATCCTGTATCTCCAACCAAGACAGCTGGAGGGCGACATGACGCTCAGGTTCCTCGGCACAACCAGCGACGACGGCGACTGCCCCACCCTCTACGACATCGAGGGCACAGACGAGATCCTCGTCCAGGGCGAGCGGGAGACAGACCCGGAGCATCTCGTCCAGTTGCGGGACGTCAAGGAGTCCGAGACCTTCGTCCGTGTTCCGCGCAGTCTGCTGACCCGCTACGCGCCGAGGAGTGACGCCCCTGAGCTCCAGTCGTTCGCCTCGATCTCGCATCTCTTCAGCGACTGCAAGCACACGGCTTGGCGCCTGGAGACGCGCCGCGGCTACGCCTCGGACCGCAACAGCCCGAAGTGGCCGCGCTTCCTCGCAGGAGAAGACATCGCCCGTGACCCCGACAACGCCTGGCGGGAGAACGTCCGCGCGCAGACGGCGAAGGGCAAGCGGTTCGGACGTGTTCGGCTGGTTGATGAACCGCCCACCCAGGGACAGGAGTTTCTCCTGGCCAGTGCACCCAGCAATATCGCGGCAGGCGAAGACATCCGCTACCTGACGCGCGCCCAGGCGCGGGAATTGCGGCTGCCGGACTACGACTTCTGACTCTTCGACTCCAAGATCCTCGCCCGCTTCGCGTTCGACGACGAAGACACCACCCTGGGTGTGTACATCACCCAGGACCCGACCGAGGTCCTCGCCGCCTGCCAAGTCCGGGATGCCGCCTGGCATCACGCTGTACGTGCTGAGGAGTTGGCCGGCCGGGTACGTTCCACCATGTGACCACGGACTACCAGACCGCCAGAGAGGCACTCGGCGCGCGGCTTCGTGAGCTGCGCGCCGAGGCCGGTCTCGAAGGTAAGGACCTGGCTGCCAAGGTCGACTGGCAGCCCTCGAAGGTCTCCCGGCTCCAGAATGGCAAGCAGACCCCGTCCGCAGCAGACGTGACAGCTTGGGCGCAGGCCTGTGGCCGACCTGACGTCGAGCGTGAGCTCCAAGGGCTCCGGGCCGGACTGGAGCTGAAGCAGCGGCACCGCTCCTGGCGGCGCCAGTTGGCCGGCGGGCACCGCGGCCGCCAAGAGATCGCCGTGCGCCAGACCCAGGCTACGAAGGCGATACGCGGGCTTGAAATCTCCCGCGTTCCGGGGCTGTTCCAGACGCCGGAGTACGCCCGCGTCATCTTCGAGGCAAACGCCGAGTTCCGGGGTATCCCGCCTACCACTGAGGCCGCGGTCGAAGCACGGATGCGTCGCCAGGAGGCGCTGTACGACCCCGAGAAGACCTTCCGGTTCCTCCTGTGCGAGGCAGCGCTTTACCACCGGCCGTGCCCCGCAGACGTGATGGCCGAGCAACTGGACCGGCTGTACAACCTGGTGGGTCAGCGCCGTATTGAGCTCGGCATCCTGCCGTTCCGCGCTCAGCTGCGCCGTACGGCTCCGCATGCCTTCTGGATTTACGACCGCAGGCTGGTCATCGTCGAGACGATCAGCGAAGAGCTGTGGCTCACCGGCGAGGACGACATCCAGCTGTACGAGCGGGCGTGGGACTGGCTCTCGGAATCCGCGGAGTACGGGGCGTCGGCGCGCCGCCTGGTGGGCCGCGCGCGGGCGTCTTTGGACCTTGCATAGGCAATCGACCGCAAGCACGACGATCGTGTGCGCAATCAGGCGCAATCGCTGAGCAGGTGCGCAATCGGACTGCCTAACGTCCTGGTCATGGCCACGAACCCCATCCGGTTAACCCTGCAAGCGGGCCAGGACTGGCTTCTGTCCTGCGCTCGGAATCCCAGTGCGGTCTGTCGCGCGTGGGCCGCGGACGAGCTCGCGCGGATCCCGAGCGGCGAGTACTGGCTCGTAGTCGAGGGGCCATTGCTCCAGTCCATCCAGGCCATGAAACGCGTTGGCAGCCAAAAGCTCGGCCCCGTCCTGGTGGATGGCCCGACGAGCCGGGCCTGGTGGCTGCTGCCGCCAGGCCTCGGTAACGATGTGGGGCACGTACCGCAGTTGACCGTCCACCCGTCTGGCTGGCAACTCGCCTGCCCGCCAGTCCTGTACGCGATCAACGAGCGCACGTGGCTGGAGCGCCCGGACGGCTCGGGCCGCCTTACCGACCCGACTGCGCTGGGCGTCGCGTTCGGCCGCACCGGGCGACCTCATGCGGAGGCACTCGGATGACGACCAGCCCAACTACTTCCGGTGTGACTTCCGACGAGCCCGATGCCCCATCGCTCGGAGAGCTTCTTGTACGGTCTGCAGCCGGTCTCCGGGAGCGCACCGCGGTACAGGCCTTGGCCGAAGAGGAGGAGCTCCTAGCCCTGAGCAATGTCCGCGCGGCGCTGGTGACGAAGGAAGACGGCGTCATGACGTGCCGGTGGGAGAGCCTGGCCGGACGCGTGTACACGCTCGGACTCAATGACGGCGAGCGTGCGTTCCTCGGGCTGGTGCTGTCGATCGTCGGCGTGCAGCGCAGCCACCTGGCCGTCGTCCGAAACCTGGACGAGCGCCGCTTGAAGATCGTGCTCCAGGCGATGGTTCGGCTGGCCGACAACGACCGGATCGCGATCGGCACGCGCGTCTGAGCCGTTGCGGTCAACACCGTATGCAAGCCGGAAGGCCACCGGAAGCGCCCGCCATCCGGCGTCATCACATCTCATTCCCGCTCTCCGCGAGACAGAGCTCCCCGAAGGTCCTCCAATCTTGAGGTGAATCGTGCTCCACACGCCCCTGTCCCGAACCGGGCAGCGTCCGGTCCTGGCCGCATCCGTCAACGACTCAATCGTGAAGCGGGTGACCCGACGATGACCATCGCCGTCGCCGCTCAACCGCGTACCGGCCGCGCCCTCGTCACAGACACCGAGTTCGACACGCTCGCCGCCTTCTGCGCCGACGAATACGGGCTGGAGCGCTGTGTCGCCGACCGCGTTATCGACCAAGCCCTGGCCTTCGTCTACGTCATGGGAACAACCGGCGAGGGGGCCACCATGGCCCCGTCCCAGCTGGTCGACCCCGGCTGGCACACGCTCATCCTGCACACCGGCTGGTATGCCGACTGGTGCCGCGAGCAGTTCGGCTACTTCCTGCATCACCAGCCGAACTCCAAGGTCCGCAGACGCGGGCTGATGACGTCGGTCGTGGACAGGCTCCGGGCAGCCGGCTTCGAGGTCGACGAGCAGTTGTGGGGCACCGCCGCCGAGTGCAACTCGCCCGCCTGCTGCGGCGACGGCCCCTGCTGCTGACGCGATCTCCCTGAGCCCGGCCCCGGCAGGGCGGGTTGGACTTCGCCAGTCCGCCCCGCCCGCCCCTGGTGCGCCAGAACGGACCCGGACGGACCCTGCCAGTGCCCCTCACCGAGCTGACCGCGACCAGCCGTGTGACCGTATTCCCGCTCGAAAACCTCACCGTCGCCTACACCACGCAGTCCGCTGACCATCGCGGGCTGGGCGACATCGGGCTCGTCACCATCGTCGGCGAACACCGCGACGGGGACGAGCTGTGGCACCTGGCCCGCGAACTCGGCGGCCGTACCGCCGACCAAGACCAGGCCCGCTGGATCCTCACTCAGGCGAGCCGCGCCCGGGTGGTCAACACGTATACAGACCTGCCCGACGCGACCTGGAAGGCGTACGTCCACCGCCGCTTCGAACTAGATGGGCTCTTCGCCAATCACGACATCCTCATGACCGGCCGGATCGACCTGCCGGTTCCGTGAGCGTGTGCGTTGCGCGCTTTGGCAGTCAGCAGCGGTTGGGGCCAAGCCATTCCGTCGTGGGTATCCACACCGTTGGTCTCCTCGATTGCTCTACTCGACAACCGATCTCAGGAGGATGCGGTGGCCAGTTCGGTCCCGTGGAAGCAGCAGCTGTCCACTGGTACGGAAGCCGTCCAGGACGAAGTCGTCCGCTGGTACCAGGAGTCGCGTCGCGGCAAGGGATACGTCCCCGACATGGTCTGGGGAACGCTCCAGACCGAGGCGTACGCCACCGTGATCCTCCGCAAGGTCGTCAACTTCCTCGGCGTCCCGGACGATGTGCCGGCGGGGGTGGCCAAACGGATGGAGCGTCAGCAGGTCCTGTACGACGGCGAGCATCACTACGACGTGATCCTCGGCGAGCAGGCCTTGTACACGAACGTCGGGGGACCAAAGGTCATGCGCGAGCAGATGGAACGCCTCCTGCGTGATTTCGACCTACCGTCGCTCTCCTTGGGTATCGTCCCCGCAACCGCCGAGGTGAGCGTATTCCCCGTGCCCGGATTCGACATGAACGACGGTGGCCAGGCCAGCTACGAACTCGTCTCCACCGGCGTGGACATCACTGATCCGGATGAGATTGCCCTTCATGACAAGGCGTTCAACGCCCTGAGTGAGGCCGCCTGTTACGGAGCCGCCGCTAGGGGCCTGACTAGGAAGGCTCTTGCCTTTTGGAGGAGCGAGTAGCCGCTACGAAGCCCGGGTCTGCTGGAAATTTCCTCGATCAGGCAGGCTGGCTTCCCCGGGGCGACTCACCCACCTCCAAGTCCGGCAACAAACGCGGTGCCATCGAGGACCTTTGGCATTCGAGCTTGGGTAACGAATGCTGGACATCAATAGTCAGATAGACACAGCGAGTTGTGCGAGCGAAACCAGGAGTTCAGATGAGGCTGGAACCGGCAACCAGCGGCGACGATGTGCAACGTGAACTCGCCCTCCTGGAAAGGAATGCCACGCACCTGCGGTATTTTCTCCCAGCGATCCCCACCGGACTGATCCAGACTCCCGCCTACTTGCGGCACGTGATGACACAGACATCGGCCTTTACCGGCAGAGATGTTGAGCAGGTCGTCGCACAGAAGTTGGAACGCCAGGCCGTACTCGAGGACCTCGACAAGCGCTTCGAGTTCCTGCTCACCGAGTCGGCAATCCGGTGCCAGCTGTGCGAGACAGCCCCCATGGTCGGCCAGATCGAGCACCTCGTATCCATCTCGTGTCTCCCGAATGTGGACCTCAAGGTGCTTCCACTGTCGGTCCGGGTCTGCGAGATTCCGTTCAACACCTTCACCTTGTATGACACCAGCCTGGCCACGTTGGAAGTGTTCACCGGGAGGGTCATGCTGCGTGAGGAAACGGACATTGCCTACTACGAGAGGGTCTTCGACCACTTCGCCGAGCGCGCGTACGGAGGCGACTCAGCAAGGCAGCTGCTTGCCGAATGGGCCGAGTCCTTCCAGGCCGTTCTCACGCCCTGGTGATTCGCCAGGTCATCATTCCCGTCGAGCCCGGCTTTCCCCTGACATCTAGACGGACGGACTCTTCTTCCGGCTTCAGCTTCTTGGGCACCTTCAGTCGTTCGAAGACTGCTGAACCATCGCAGGGCACCGGTTTCCTGGGTCCCACCCCAGCCGGCGTGAACTCGATTTCCGCCGTGCCGCTTCCCGCGCACACCACTGTCAGTTTGTAAGTGGTGCCCGGAGTCAAGGTGGGTTGGGAGTGTATGCCGTCTGATACGCGTTCCGTGCCTGACTCGACCATGGGACTGCCCTTGTCGGTGAAGGCGTTGAGGGCTGATTCGACTTGGGCTGTGAGTTTCTCTTCGGTTTGCGCGTCGGCCGCTTGAGAGGAGGCCGGACGTGAAGTGGCGGCGGAGGGAGTCGAGTTGGTGTTGGCGTTGTCCGGTGTGCACGCGGTCAGGAGGAGGAGTGGGGCGGCCAGGGCGTGGGGCAGGAGGGATGCGGCTCTGGCGTAACAGTGTTGACGGGGGGTCCGGTTTTGCATTCGTTCCTCCTGTGCCGGTGGTCAGCCGGTTGTGACGCAGGTGCAGATGCAGGGGTGGGGCTGCGCATTCCGGTGCGTGCCCACCGCGGGAGACGTCACCGTAACCGGTTCGGCCCATCTCCCCGGATGGCGGCTCCGATGAGCGGTGCGGGAGATATCGGATTAGCCTCCGAAATGAGCGCGAAGTGGATCTTTGGTGGTGCGCGCTCTACTCAAACTAAGGAGGAGACATGCGTAAGTTTCAGAAGGCCGCTGTTGCGGCCGCCATGCTCGGTGGTCTGACCCTCATAGCCAGCGGCACCGCCATCGCCCAGCCCTCGGGTGGCCACGGAGGCGGTCACTGCAAGTCTCACGACATGAACATCGACATCCTCGGCCAGGTCGGCATCCTCAACGGCCTTCTGGGCAATGCGGTCAACGGCGAGGGCAATGCCGGTGGGCAAGTCACCGATTTCGGCGGCACCTGCTGAGACTGATCAACAGGAATTGTACGACGTAGCTCGCCGATATGGGTCTCGGCGCCCGGGTCTTCGACTCGGGCGCCGAGCCCTGTCTTCGTTTGTGGGCGGACAACCAAAGTTGCAGGTGTCGTAGACCATCGGCCGATGGCAGGGGTGGGGGCTTGTCTGCAGAATTGGCGCCTGGTCGCGTCCGGCGGCCGGGATTGACGTCTTCGGAAGTCCGGAGACGAAGACCGGAAGCGTAGGCATGGGGGATATGAGGGGTACGGGGGATCTTTCGAGGAAGGGCCGTCCGTCGGCCGGTGCGTCGGAACGTGACGCGGACGTCGTGATCGCGGAGTCGGCCTGGTTTCTTGTGCTCTTCTGCGTGGGGTGCGGGGTCGTCGTCGGCTGGTTGGCGCCGCTGGTCGCGGACTGGCTTGTGACGCTGCGTTGGGCGCCGTTGAAGGGGCCGGCCGAGCTGCTGAGTTCCGTTCCCGAGCCGTGGCGCACCCTCGGTGCCGTGGGTGTGGGGGCGCTGGTGGGGCTGGTCGTCGGGTTCATCGGGGTGCATGAGTCGCTGGCCGTGAGCGTGTCCCGTAGCCGGGTGGTCCTCACCGTCCGGGACGCGTCGCAGGAGTTCGGGGGCGATGAGGTCGGGCTGGTGGTGCGGGACGGGAAGCAGCTCGTGCTGCTCGGTCCGGACGGCATGGAGATCGCGCGGGAGGACTGTCATCTGCCCTGGCGGCGGCTTGCCGACGCCTTCGCCGAGCGGGGGTACCGGTGGGCGGACGAGGATCCGCACCGGGAGGAGTTCAGGCGCTGGGTTCCCGGTGTGCCTGGTCTGCCCGACGGGGCGGACGCGCTGCTCAGGGCCCGTGCGGCGGCTCGGGAGAAGGACGAGGGCGCCGAGGACGCCCGCGAGCTGCGCCGGGAGCTGCTGAGGCTCGGCGTCGTCGTACGGGATGAGAAGAAGCGGCAGTACTGGCGGATGCCTCAGCGTCCCTGACGGCGGCCAGGTGTCGGCCAGGCCATGTATGCCTCGCCGTCACTGACGGCCAGAAAGCTGACGTTCCGGAACCTGATGCTCCAGCAGCTGACGTGCTGACATCTGACGCCACGACACCCTTACGGCCGCATCTCGGGACTCCCCCAGCGCCTCATCTCGGGACTCCCCCGGCGGGCGATCGCGAACCCCCGTTCACCGGTTCGGTGGAGGTGGAGTGAGCAGATCGGGCAGGACTCCTCCTTCCTCCCGCTCCTGTTCGAAGGGCTGTTCCCTCAGCTGCGAGGATTGCTCGGACCACAGGGGAAGAAGGCGGAAGGAGGGGGATGAGTGTGATCGTGCTCGTCTTGGTCGGCGTTCTCGTGCTTGTCGTCGCAGGGTGCGTCTGTGTCGTGTGGGCGTCGCGTGGTGGACCGCGCTGGGTGCGGGGTGCGGCCGCCGTGACCCTGGCGGTCGGGCAGTTGGTGCGGAAGTCGGGGCGTTCGGGAGGGAAGTCGAACTCGGGCTTCGACTCGGGCTCCAGCTTGGGCTCCGACTCGGGCTCCGGATCCGGCTCCGGCGACTGACGTCCAGCGGTTGGCCGCATGGGCCTAAGGCAAGAAAGCGCGGGCCGCGTCGAGTACCGATCCTCGGCGCGGCCCGCGGTCAGGCGGTCGTCTGAGGGGTCTTCCTAGGCTGCGTCGGCTTCGCCGTCACCGCTCCCCCGCCCTCCGCCAGAAGCCACTCATGGTGCAGCGCCCCCAGCCCGCCGGGGGCACTCGGGGGCACGCAGTGTGAGTAGGGCCGGGCGGGTGAAATTCCCGCCCGGCCTCCGGGTCAGTTACTGCCGCAGTCGTTCCCCGGGTTTCCCGGGTTCTCTGGGCTTTCCGGGTTCCCCGGTGTTGGCTGCGGGGCGGGTGCGGGGTCAGTCGTCTCCGGCGGGGTGGGGGTGTCCGGGGTCTCCGGCGCCTGCGGGGTGTCGGGCGCCTCGGGCGTCTCCGGCGCCTGCGGAGATTCCGGTGCCTGCGGAGATTCCGGTGCCTGCGGAGATTCCGGTGCCTGCGGAGTTTCCGGCGTCTCCGGCGTCTGCTCAACCGGCCCCGGGTCTACGGGAGTTGACGGGACCTCGGCCCCCGGAACCTCCGGCTTCGGGTCCTCCGGCTCCGCCCCCGGATCGTTCGGGTACGGATTCTCGTGCCCAGGCTCCTCGTGACCCGGCTCTCCCTGCCCAGGCTCCTCGTAGCCCGGCCCCTCATGCCCCGGCCCCTCCGGCGCAGGATCCGGCTGCTCGCCCACCGGATCACCAGGCGCAGGCGCAGGCGGCGCAGGCACGGACGGTGACGGGGCGTCACCTCCTGGCGCCGGCTTCTCCTCCACGGGCGGGTAGGCCGCCGGAGGCTCGGGCTCGGGCGCCGGCTCGGCGTACGGCGGTGCGGGCACCTCGGCCACCGGTACGTCGGCCACCGGCACCTCGGCCACCGGCACGTCGCCCCCAGGCGTACCAGCCCCAGGCGCATCAGCCCCAGGCCCATCGCCCCCCGGCCCCTCCGCCACAGGCCCAACCGCAACCACCGCCCCCGTCACCGCCGTACCCGAACCCCCACCCCCGGCAGCCAGAGCCTCACCCCCACCCTGATCCGCGCGTTCCCCACCTCGCTCCTGGGACGCAGCCGCACCCCCCGGCCTCCCCGGCGCCTCCGCCGCCCCGACCGGCCCTTCCGACGGCCGCGCGGCCACCGGCGTCTCCGCGAGCGGCGTCCGGGGTGAAAGCGGCGCCTGGGGCGGGTCGTTCACGCCCAGCGCGATCATCATGGCGAGGGCCGCGCCCGCGACCGTCGCGCCCGCCGCGATCGCCGTCGGCACCTTCGCGCCGCCGCTGCCGGTCACCGCCTGGCGGACCGTGTGCAGCGCGCCGCCGATCTGGCCGCTGAGTGCGACCGTGGCGCCGGCGGACCCGGCGGCGAAGGGCAACAGGAACTTGCCCGCGCCGCCCACGGCGAAGACCAGCAGGGCGGGGCCGACCAGTGCGGGCAGGCGGTCGTTGGCGCGCATGAGTACCGCGAGCCGGCCGCGGCAGTCGTCGCAGGCGTCCACGTGGGCGAGCAGGCGTTCCGACTGGCGCGAGGTCGCGTTGCCGCGGACGTACGCCGGCATGCGCACCCAGTGGACCTCGCAGGCGGGGTCGTCGGGGGCGCCGGTCTGGGAGCGCAGGAAGGCCTGGCGCATGCCCTCGCGGGCCCGGTGCAGGAGTACGGCCGTCGCGCCCTGCTTGGCGCCGATGCGCTGCCCGACCGTCTCCAGCGGCTGGCCCTCGGCCTCCGCCAGCCACAGGGCCTGGACCCAGCGTTCGGGGAGTTGGCCCAGCACCCGCACCAACAGGTCGACGGAGGAGACCTGTTCGGCCGGGTCGGCCCCGTCCTCCGCGTGGACGGCGATCTCCGTCCGCTCGGCGGTGGTCCGGGGGTCGTGCGGGGTCTCGCGGGCATCGCCACCGGCGGTCGCGGCCAGGTGCCGCACCGTCGTCATCAGGTACGCCGGCACGTTCTCGATCTCGTGCCCCTCCGACAGCCGCCGCCAGACGCGGAAGTGCGCCTCGGCGACCAGGTCCTCCGCGGCCCAGGGATTGTTACGGGTGAGCGAGCGCGCGAAGGCGACCAGGCGCGGCTGCTGTTCCTCGTAGATGCGGGCGTACGAGGCGGTGGCAATCGCGGTGGCGGACGGGGCCGCGGACGCGGAAGGTGACGCCTGGGCGGGCACCTTGGGGAAACCGTCGGTCATGGCAGGAACGCTCCAGTTGCCTGCTGAGCTGCTGAGCTGCTGATGGGCGGCGGGCGAGTTTGTCAGCGTAGATGACTAAAATCTCAACTAAACGGTTCGCGTGATTTAGATCACAGGGTGCGGGTTCCGGTTCGGCGTAATCAAAGGGCCCGCCGCCGAGTCGAGAAGGCGCGATGTCACCTACGCCACCTACACCGGAGCAGACCGACCATGCGCCACACCCTCCAGACCTTCCAACAGCCCGCCCGCGCGCGCCTCATCACCCCCGGCTACCGGCAACTGCCGATACGCCCCACCCTGCGTTACTCCGCCGCCGACCCCTTCGCCGTGAGCATCGACTTCCCCGCCCACGTCTCGGACGACGAGCGGGGGGCCACGTGGACGTTCGCCCGCTCGCTGCTGGAGGAGGGGCTCGGCGGGAGCGGTACGGCCGGGATCGGGGACGTCCGCATCGTGCCGTGCGGGCGGTCCCGCACGGTCGTGGAGTTCCACGCGCCGCACGGCATGGCCGCGATCCGGTTCGGTACGGCCTCGCTCCGACGGTTCCTGCAACGGTCGTACGCCGTCGTCGGGCCGGGGAGAGAGGACCTGGGGCCGGAGCTGGACCACGGACTCATGTCGCTGCTCGACGGGGTCTGAGGCTCAGCCCGCGTCCCGACCGTTCTCCATGGGCGTCAGCACGCGTGTCTCCGTCCGCCGGTAGATAACCGAGCTGCGGAAGCTCACCACCTCGCGCCGGGCGCTGAAGCGGTCCATGAGGAAGGCGTGCAGGTGCTCGATGTCCGGGACGGCCACATGGACGAGGAAGTCGTCGTCGCCGGAGACCACGAAGACCGAGACGACCTCGGGGAGTCGGGTCAGATAGCCCTCGAAGTCGTGGATCACCTCACGGCTGAGCGGGCGCAGGCGGGCGAAGACCAGCGCCTGGAGCGAGCGGCCCAGCAGGCGTGGCTGTACGGCAGCGTGGTAGCCGGTGATCACACCGCGGGCGCGCAGGGCGCGGACCCGTTCCAGGCAGGTGGAGGGTGCGATGCCGATCCTGCGGGCGAGTTCGCGGTTGGTGAGCCGTGCATCGCGCTGGAGATGGGTGAGGATCGCCGAATCAGTGTCGTCCATGGCCGCCATTCTTCCCGGGACACCGAATTTCGTTCGGGCGAGCCGCCCAACTCCCGTACCACGCCCTACATTTCCCTCGTCCGCCGGACCGAAGGGAGCCGTCCCCTGATGACGACCGCGACGACCGCAACGACAACCGCAACGACGACCGCTGAGGCGCTGGACCAAGCCGTCCACCACTACGACCGTTTCCTCGCCGAGCACTACACCTGGATGCTCGGCGGCGATCTCGACGCGCTCGCCGCGGTGCAGCGCGCCTCCCTCTCGGCGTGGGGTGTGACCCCGGAGTCCGCGGCCGGTCCGGCGGGCGGGGCGCTCGCCGTGGATCTGGGGTGCGGGCCGGGGCACGCGAGCCTCGCGCTGGCCGGGCTGGGCTTCGACTCCGTCCTCGCGGTCGATCTGAGCCGGCCGTTGCTGGACGAACTCGCCGCCCACGCGGCCGACTTGAGCGCGGTACGGCCGGTGCGGGCGGATGTGCGCTCGGCGCTGCGGGAGCTGGTGCGGCCCGGGTCGGCGGCAGCCGTCGTCTGTCTGGGGGACACGCTGACGCATCTGCCGACCCGCGGTGACGTGGCCGCCCTCTTCGCCGATGCCGCCGCCGCGCTCGCGCCCGGCGGGACGGCCGTGTTCGGCTACCGCGACCTGACGGTCCCGCTCACCGGCACCGACCGTTTCCTCCCGGTCCGGGCCACCGAGAACCGGATCATGACCTGCTTCCTGGAGTACCCGGACGACTACAACGACTACACGGTCGTCGTGCACGACCTGATCCACACCCGGGACGGCGCGGACGCCGACTGGACCCTCACCGCCCACAGTTACCGCAAACTGCGGCTCTCCCACGCCTGGGTGCTGGAGCAACTCCGCACCGCCGGGCTGCGCGTGCGGCACGAGGAGAGCGGGCCGGGGGGCATGCGGACGGTCGTACTCGAACGGGCCTCCGCATGCCCTTCGATGTCCCGCCCTCCTATGTCCCGGTGACATCAAATCGTTTGTCCCGCGAAGTCGGCTCGGCCTACTGTGAGCCGACTTCGAAGAGACGTTCCCCCGGAAACACGCCGCAGAACGGGAGCGTCCCACCTCACTGAGGCCCATCGGGATCACTGAGGTGCAGGAGGGGCGGCAGCTGTCTTTGTCGACCCCTCATTCCGGAGGCTCCTCCATGACCAACGTCGGTACGAACGTGGGCATCGGCCTGCCCATCGGCGACCCGGCCGCCCTGCTCACCTGGGCCCGGCGCGCCGAAGCCGGCCCCTTCAGCACGCTCGGTCTGCTCGACCGGCTCGTGTACGACAACCCCGAGCCGCTGGTCGCCCTGTCGGTCCTGGCGGGCGCCACCTCACGCATCTGCGTCCAGACCGAGGTCCTGCTCGCCCCGCTGCGTGACACCGCCCTGCTGGCCAAGCAGGCCGCCACCCTGGACCGGATGACCGGCGGCAACCGCCTCGTCCTCGGCCTGGGCGTCGGCGGCCGGGACGACGACCATCGCGCCGCGGGCACCGACCTGCGCACCCGGGGCCGGCGCCTGGACCAGCAGATGGCGTTGATGTGCCGCCTGTGGTGGGGCGAACCGTACGTCGGCGTCGGCGACGGCGACGGTCTCAGCTACGACGGCCGTGTCGGTGTCGGCCCGATCGGTCCGGCGCCCGCCCGGCCCGGCGGCCCTCAGGTGCTGTTCGGCGGCTTCAAGCCCGCCGCCCTCGAACGCGTCGCCCGCTGGGGCGACGGCTTCCTCTCCGCCGCACCGGCTTCCTGGGCGGGCGGCCTGTTCGACACCGTCCGAGGCTTCTGGAAGGAGTACGGCCGCGACGGCGAACCCCGCCTCGTGGCCCAGGTGAACGTCGCGCTCGGCCCACCGGACGTGCTCGACGACGCGCGTGCCCGCATGCACGCCTACTACGCCTTCACCGGCATGGCCAACCGCATGGTGGCCGGCCTGCTGACCTCCCCCGCCGAGATCCGTACCGCGCTCACCGCGTTCGCCGACCTGGGCGCCGACGAGGTCATGCTCTACTGCTACGGCCTCGACCCGGACCAGGTGGACCGCCTGGCCGAACTGGTGTGACGCCCGTCCGGTAGCACCCGCTGAGCGCCCACCCCGTAACACCCCTGGAGGCCACGTGTTACTGCTGCTCCTGCTGTTCGTCGTCGTCGCGGTGATCGCCGCGGTGGCTCTGTGCGGATACGGCGGCAGCACACTGGCCGACCAGGGCATCCGGCGCGCGAGCGCCCCCGTCCGGCTGCGCGGCCCCTCCAGGTGGGCGGCATCTCCGAGGTCGTCGACCGCCACGACGTCGTGCTCGTCCACGTCGACAAGCGGGGCGTTCTCGCCGCGCGGGACCGCGAGACGCGGGCGTTGCGCCGGGCGTTCGCCGGCCCTCGGTCACGGCTGGTCGCGCACGTCATCCCGGACTGAACTCCGCGCGGCGGGCAGGTGCGTCAGCACGTTCACGACCCGCCCGTTCGGGTCCCGTACGAAGAACCGCCGTACCCCCCACTCCTCGTCCCGGATCTCCCGGACCACCTCCGCGCCCGACGCCAGCACGCGCGCGTACACCGCGTCGACGTCCTCGACCTCCACGCTCAGGTCGGAGACGACGGGGGCGGTGCGTTCCTCGGTGAAGAAGCTGATCTGGGCGGTGGGGTTGGCGGGGGACGCCATGGTGGTCACCCAGCCCAGGTCCATGGCCTCCTCGAAGCCGAGGAGGCCGTAGAAATCGCGGCTGGTCGCCATCTGTTCCTCCGCCTCGACCTGGATGTTGGGGACGATCCTGCGGATGGTCATTGCTGCGGCTCCTGATCGGCATCCGGAGTTTCTGTTATCCCCCGCAGTCTCCCCCCGTCTCCTCACCGTCCCCAGCCGCAGGCACGCGAGGAATGACGACGTGACACGACAGATCAGCCGCCGGAGCATGCTCAAGGCCGCGGGCGCGGCAGCCGGAGCCGTCGGTATCGGTACGGCCGTACTGCCCACCCCCGCCGTCGCGGCCGGCGCCTACGCGCACCCCGGCCTTCTGCACACCCGCGCCGACCTGGACCGTATGGCCGCCAAGGTGAAGGCGGGCGCGGAACCCTACAAGGCCGGTTTCGAGAGGCTGGCCACCAACCCGCACGCGCAGAGCACATGGCGGCCGCGCCCCGCCGCCACGGTCTACCGGGGCGCGGGCACCCCGCAGAACTACGCGGCGCTCTACAAGGACATCCATTCCGCCTACCAGAACGCCCTGCGCTGGCACATCAGCGGCGACAGTGCCCACGCGGACACCGCCGTCGAGATCCTCAACGCCTGGTCGGCCACGCTGACCAGCGTGCAGGGCAGCGCGGACCGGTTCCTCGCGGCGGGTCTGTACGGCTACCAGTTCGCCAACGCCGCCGAACTCGTGCGCGACCACGGCGACTTCGAGCTCGGCAGGTTCCAGGAGATGCTGACCAAGGTCTTCGCGCCGCTCAGCGACGACTTCCTGGTCAGGCACAACGGCGCCGTCGTCAGCAACTACTGGACCAACTGGGACCTGGCGAACATGGCCTGCGTCCTGGCGACCGGCATCTTCTGCGACGACAAGGCCCAGGTCGCCCGCGCCGTCGAGTACTTCAAGCACGGCGAGGGCCTCGGCTCGATCAGGAACGCGATCCCCGTCGTGCACGACGACGGACTCGCCGAGTGGCTGGAGGCCGGCCGCGACCAGGGGCACGCCCTGCTCGGCGTCGGCCTGATGGGCACCTTCTGCGAGATGGCGTGGAACCAGGGCATCGACCTCTACGGCTACGACGACAGCCGCTTCCTCAAGGGCGCCCAGTACGTCGCCAAGTGGGCCATGGGCGGGGACGTTCCGTTCACCGACAACACCCGCAGGAAGGGCGCGATCAACGGCTGGTCGGGCTCGGAGACCGTGACCGAGGCCGCGCCCGTGAACCCGGCGATGACCCGCCCCATCTGGGCGATGATCGCCAACCACTACACCAAGCGCCGGGGCCTGTCGGCGACGTACCTCACGCAGATCGTCGCGAAGTCCGGGCCGGAGGGCGGCGGCGGGAACTACGGCCCCGACAGCGGCGGCTACGACCAGCTCGGCTTCGGCACGCTGGCGTTCACGCGGGACAAGGCGCAGGGGGGCGGGGGCACGGGGAGTGCGTCGAGCCCGTCCCCGTCGGCATCGGCAGCCGCGTCGGCCGGCGCCGGGTCGGACCCGCGACCGCAGACGGGGACCACGGCCGCCCCCTCCGCATCCGCCGCCTCCGGCGACCTCGCCGCCACCGGCTCCAACGAGACCGTCGCCTGGACCGCCGCCACCGGCATCACCGCCCTCGCAGGCGGCCTCCTCCTACTGCGCCGCCGCGACCGCGCCCGCCGCGAGGCGCAGTAAGGGCCACGCAGGCGCGGTCTCCGGTCCCGGCTCTCACCACGAGGAGAGCCGGGACCGGCCCCACAGGGACTCCGGCCGGCTAAGCGTCCCTGGCGAATTCGGCTGCGGTCCGGCCACGCCCTCAGGGGCGCGGGGCTGTGTCGATTTGCGGCTCCGCCGCGTGGGCGCGACCAGCCACAACGCAGCCGCAGACGAACCACAACCCACCACGGCCCAACCAGCGGAGCGCCTACGCCCCCAACGCCCGCGACACCGTATAGATCACCAACCCGGCCAACGACCCCACCACCGTGCCGTTGATCCGAATGAACTGCAGGTCACGCCCAATATGCGCCTCGATCTTCTTCGTCGTGTGCTCGGCGTCCCAGCTCGCCACGGTGTCGGTGATCAGGGAGGTGATCTCCTTGCGGTACGTCGTCACGACGTGCACCGCGGCGTCCTCGACCCAGCGGTCCACCTTGTTCTGCATGGACGGCTCGGCGGCCATGCGGGCGCCCAGGGACAGCAGGGAGGCCCGCACGCGCAGGCGCAACTCGCTGCGCTCGTCCTCGGCCGCCGACACGATCATGGCGCGAACGGCCGTCCAGGCGGACGCGATCAGGTCCTGCACCTCGCCCCGGGCCAGCACCTCGCCCTTCAGCCGCTCCACGCGCGCGCGGGTGTCGGTGTCGGACTGCAGGTCGGAGGCGAAGTCGATGAGGAACCGGTCGAGGGCGCCGCGGGCCGGGTGGGAGGGCATGTCGCGCATCTCGACGCAGAAGCGGACCAGCTCCTTGTAGACACGCTCGCCGACCCTGCGGTCGACGAACCTCGGCGTCCAGCCGGGCGCGCCGCCCTGCACGGCGTCCATCACGTCGTCGCCGTGCAGCACCAGCCAGTCGTACGCCCTCGTCACGATCAGGTCGACGGCCCGCTTGTGGCCGCCGTCGGCGACGATCCCCTCCAGCAGCTTTCCTATGCCGGGCGCGATCTCCCGGGCGTCGGCCCGCCGGGTGATCGCCTCGCCGACCACCGCCTGGACGTCGGAGTCGCGCAGCACCGTCAGGGCACCTCTGAGTGCCGTCGCCAGCTCGGCCGTCACCCGGTCGGCGTGCGCCGGTTCCGCCAACCAGGCGCCCAGCCGGCTGCCGATGCCGACGGCGCGCAGCCGCTGCCGTACGACGTCCTCGGAGAGGAAGTTCTCCCCGACGAACTCGCCCAGCGAGACCCCCAGCTGGTCCTTCTTGTTGGGGATGATCGCGGTGTGCGGGATGGGGATGCCCAGCGGATGGCGGAACAGGGCCGTGACCGCGAACCAGTCGGCGAGCGCGCCGACCATGCCGGCCTCGGCGGCCGCGGCGACATAGCCCGCCCAGGCGCCGGCGCCCTCGTTCGACGCCCATTTGGCGAGGACGTAGATCAGCGCCACGAGCAGCAGCATCCCGGTCGCGGTGATCTTCATCTGCCGTACGCCGCGCTGCTTCTCCTCGTCGGCTGCGGTGAACGTCGTCATCGCGCGTACGGCCGATGCGGGGACACGCCGGTTATCGGCGGCATCCGTCCGGGCATGCTGCTCTACGTCAGGCGTTCCCGTTTCATCCGGATTCGTACGTTCCATCCGCTCCACCCGTCCAGGATCCCCCGCACACATTGTCCCTACCTGACCGACTCCTGGAACGAATCAAGAGTTCCCGGCGTCTGTCCGGTGGGGGGAGGTCGATGGCGAACTCCGGATGAACTCCGGCGGCCCAATGGGGGGTCCGTGCAACTCCCCTCTGCCTTATGACGCATCATGAGGTGATCACATCGGAGCCTCGGGCTCCCATCCGCCCGAGGAGACACGCACCGCATGACCAGGCGAAACGGTTATGCCCTGCTTTCGGGGGTTATCGCACTGATTGTGGCGGTCTCGGTCGCCATATATGTCTCAGTCGCCTCCTACGACGGAACCACGACCGCCAGGAGCGCCCCCACCAGGGAAGGCAGCCAGCGAGGCCCCGCCGCCCCCGCCTCCACCGGCATCTGGGTCGGCGCCTGGTCCGCGTCCCCGGTCGGCGCCGAGCCCGGCACCGAGGTCGAGGGCCTGGTGGGCCGTTCGGTACGCAACGTCGTGCACACGAGTGTCGGCGGTACGAGTGCCCGGATCACGCTGTCCAACCTGTACGGCCAGTCGGCGCTGACGATCACGCACGCGTCGATCGCCGTGGCCGCCGGTACCGGGACCGCGGCCGCCGTCGCGGAGACCATGCGGCGGCTGACCTTCGGCGGCAACACAACGGTCGTCGTCCCGCCGGGGCAGCAGGTGCTGAGCGACGCCGTGCGCCTGGCGATCCAGGCGGACGCCGACGTCCTGGTCACCACCTACTCCCCCACGCCGTCCGGCCCGGTGACCTTCCACCCCCACGCGCGCCAGACCAGTTACGTCGCGGAGGGCGACCTCACCGAGGACGCGACCGGCGTGGGCTACACGGGGCAGGTCGAGTCCTGGCGGTACCTGACCGCGCTGGACGTGCTCAGCAACGAGTCCGACGGCACCGTCGTGGTCTTCGGCGACTCCCTGACCGACGGCATCACGTCCACCTCGAACGCCAACCGCCGCTGGACGGACGTCCTGTCGCGCCGGCTGCGCGAGGCCGTCGCCACCGGGGCTGACGTGCCGCGCTACAGCGTCGTCAACCAGGGCATCAGCGGCAACCAGATCCTGGCCAGCGGCTCCGGGCGCCCCGCGGACAACCAGGCCGGCGTCGGCCGCTTCCACCGCGACGTGCTCTCCCGTACGAACGTCAAGGTCGTCGTCATCGACCTCGGCGTCAACGACATCCTGCGCAACCCGAACCTCGCCGACCCCGACCGCATCCTCGACGGCCTGCGCACCATGGTCCGCCAGGCCCACGCCCGCGGCCTGAAGGTCGTCGGCGCGACCCTGATGCCCTTCCAGGGCCACCGCGGCTACACCGACGCCCGCGAGAACGTCCGCCAGCAGATCAACGCCGAGATCCGCGCGGGCCGGGTCTTCGACGCGGTCGCCGACTTCGACAAGGCCGTGCGCGACCCGTACAACCCCCGCAAGTTCCGCCCCGACTACGACTCGGGCGACCACCTCCACCCGAGCGACAAGGGCTACGAGCAGATGGCGGAAACCTTCAACCTCCAGGACCTGAAGGGAGCGGCACCGGCGGAGCTGTAGGGGGGCGATGGCAGGGCTGTAGGGGTCGATCGGGCCGGGGTGGCTCCGACCCGGCCGTTCAACCTCGTCCCGCACCCGCCCCGGCCGTTCAGTCCTCGTCCCGCTCCCGGGCCCGCCGCCGCCGATGACCCCGCTCATCATGCCCATGGCGCCACAGGTCCCGATGCTCGTCGAGCATCCGTCGATGCGCCTCGTACTGCTCGTCCCGCACCGAACCCCGCAGCTCCCGCCGCTCGGCCTTGCGCTCCAGCTTCTCCCGCCGCCGCTCCTCCCGGAGCTCCTGCCGCTGGGCCCGCGTCAGCTTCCGCTCGACCGAGACACCGCCCCAGAAGGCGAACCCGGTGACGATCACCCGAGGCGCCCCGGGCTCCGCCGACTCGCTCTCCTCAAGGTGATCGAAGCCCCCCATGACCCCGATCCCCCGCATCACCACCTCGACGCCCGGCGGCACGATCACCTCCACGCCGCCCATGATCGCGACGCAGTTGATCACGACCTCCCGGTCGGCGAAGTCGGCATCCCGCAGATCGAGCTCCCCGCCCCCCATGAAGGCGACGGCGGTGAACCGCCTCGGCACCGTCCAGCGCCCCTTGCGCTGGAACCCCGACATCACGGCGACGCCCCACGTCGAGGAACCTTCACCGCCGACGATCCGCCCGGCCCAACTGCCGTCCACAGCACCGGACTTCTTGACCATGTCGACCTTGGGAACGGCCACCTCACCGACCGGCAGATCCCGGGTGATCGGCGCCAGATCCCCGTACGTACGCGCCTTGTACGTCGCCTCCAGCCGTTCCTCGAACTCCTCCATGTCGAGCCGCCCCTCCGCGAGGGCGTCCCGCAGGACCTCGGCGACTCGTTCACGATCGGCGTCGGACGCACGCAGCTCCGGGGCATCGTCGCTCATGTAGAGCAGCCTACGAGCAACCCCGCCCCGCGGCTACGAGACCGCCCGCCCTGCCCCCTCCGCCTGCTCCGCGTACATCTTCGCGATCACCGCCTCGATGTCCGGCTCCCGCACCGACAGATCCACCAGCGGATACTCCGCCGCGATACGCGCCACCAGCACCGCCGCCGACTCGGCCGCCGGAAACGCCAGCCACTGCCGCGGGCCCTCCACCTTCACCACGCGCGCGGGCGCCGCCTCGATCGGCGGCAGCTCACGCTCCAGGTCGACCACGAGGGTGCGCTCGCTCTCCCCCACCTCGTGCAGCCCGGCGAGCGGGCCGTCGTACATCATCCGCCCGTGGTCGATGACCATCACCCGCGAGCAGAGCTGCTCGATGTCCTGGAGGTCGTGCGTGGTCAGCAGCACCGTCGTGCCGCGCTCGGTGTTCACCTCCCGCAGGAACTCCCGGACCTTCGCCTTCGAGATCACGTCGAGCCCGATCGTCGGCTCGTCGAGGTACAGCACCTCGGGATCGTGCAGCAGGGCCGCCGCGATGTCGCCGCGCATCCGCTGGCCGAGCGAGAGCTGGCGCACGGGGACGTCCAACAGGGCGGCCAGGTCCAGGAGTTCGACCAGCCGGTCGAGGTTCTCGCGGTAACGGCCGTCCGGGATGCGGTACATGCGGTGCATCAGCTTGTACGAGTCGATCAGCGGCAGGTCCCACCACAGCGTCGTACGCTGCCCGAACACCACCCCGATGCGATGCGCGAGCCGCCTGCGCTCGCGGGACGGGTCGATGCCGGCGACGCGCAGCCGGCCGCCGCTCGGGGTCAGGATCCCCGTCAGCATCTTGATCGTCGTCGACTTGCCGGCGCCGTTCGGGCCGATGTAGCCCACCATCTCGCCGCGCGCCACGGTGAAGGAGATCGAGTCGACGGCCCGCACCTGCCGCCGCTCCCGCTTCAGGAAGCCGGTCTTCTTGCGTACGTCGAAGACCTTCTCGACGCCGTCGAGTTCGATGAACGCGCCGTCCTGCATGACTGTCCCCAACTCACCCGACTCGTCCAACTCACCCGTCTCGCCCAACTCGCCCAATTCCCCCAACTCCCTAACTCCCCGTACTCCGATACGAGCGCAGCCCGGCCCGCCACGCCAGACCGGCGAGCGCACAGCACGCCGCCGCCACCAGCGGTGAGGCGAAGGCCGTCCACTCGGGCAGGCCGATCGGGTACGGCCGCCCCAACACGTAGGCGGCGGGCACCCAGTTGACGAAGGCGAGCGGCAGCATGAAGGTCACCCCGCGCACCAGGTCCTTGCCGAACACGGTCGGCGGATACTGCAGCAGCGTCGTCCCGCCGTAGGTGAACGCGTTCTGCACCTCGGCCGCGTCCTGCACGAGAATCTGGAAGGCGGCGCCCGCCACGAACACCGCCGAGAAGATCGCCGCACCGCTGACCACCATCACCGGTACCAGCAGCACCTTCGCCGCGCTCCAGTCGACGTCGATCGCGACCACCGCGTACCCGAGGACGACCGCGCCCTGCGTGATCCGGCCCAGGCGGCGCAGCGCGAAGTGGTCCGCGCCGACCTGGGCGAGCACCGGCGCGGGCCGCACCAGCAGCGTGTCGAAGGAGCCGTCGCGGATCCGCCCGCCCAGGACGTCCATCGAGCCGAGCACCAGGTCGGCGATCCCGAACGACGTCACCGACAGCCCGTACAGGAAGGCGACTTCGGGCAGCGTCCAGCCGCCCAGCGAGTCGACCTGCGAGAACATCAGCAGGATCGCCACGAAGTCCAGGGCGGTCACGATCAGGTTGCCGAACACCGTGACCACGAAGGAGGTGCGGTAGGTCATGCTGGACCGCACCCACATCCCGGCGATCAGCCCGTAGGCACGCAGCCCCTCGGCGAGGCCGTAGCGCTCACCCACCCTGCACCACCACCCGCCGCGTCGCCGCCGACTGCAGCAGCCGCCCCGCCGTCAGCAGCACCACCGCCCAGGCCGCCTGGAAGGCGAACGCCCGGAGCGGATCGGTCTCCCCCATCAGCACGTCCGCCGGCATCTGGATCTGCGCCGCCCAGGGCAGCACCAGCACGATGTCGCCGAACACACCGGGGAAGGCGTTCAGGGGCAGCACCATGCCCGAGAAGAAGATCCCCGTGATCATCAGGAACTGGTTGACGCCCATGCCGTCCAGCAGCCAGAACACGCTCAGCGCCGCCAGATAGCGGATCGCGAAGCTGACCACCATCGCGAGCAGCAGCGCGACCAGACAGGCCGCCCAGGGGCCGGGCTCCGTCGGCAGCGCCATCGGGAAGAACAGGGCGCCGAACGCGAACGGGATCACGCCCCGTCCCAGCATCTGGAACAGCGCCCGCCCCATGTCGCCCGCCAGCCACCACAGTTGGAGATCGGCCGGCCGGTACAGGTCGACGGCGATCTCCCCGGTGCGGATTCGCTCCATCAGGTCCTTCTCGGCGCCGCCGCCCTGGATGGCCAGCGTCGCGTAGAGGCACTGCCCGAGCCACACATAAGTGACGGCCTGCGCCTGGTCGTAGCCCCCGAGGTGCGGTTTCTCGTCCCACAGCGCCAGATACGTGTAGACGAGGATCACGCCGAAGACGGTGTTGGTGAACACCCCGGCCGCCGTCGCGGCCCGATATGTCGCGTATCGTCTGAACCCGCCCACCGCGACGGCTAAGTACAACCGCCCCGAGCCCACATCCACAGCCCTCCTCGCCCGCGCCAGGCACCGAAGCGCAGGAGCCTAGTGCGCGGGTGACGAGGGCTGCCAGCCGTTTTCCCGGGGCGCCGACGCGAGAGCCCGCTCACTTTCCGCGGACACGCGCCGGTTTCCGGGAACGGAACGCCTGGTGCGAGAGTCTTCAATGGGGGCGCAGTCAGGCGTACGAGGCGTACCGGAACGTACGACGCGAAACAGGAGTCCGTGCACGACATGAGCGACGAGCAGCAGCCGCCACAGCAGCCGACCCCGAGCGCCGGTCGGCCGAAACGGACGGGCTGGCGGCGGATCATCCCGACCTGGCGGACGGTGCTCGGCACCTTCGTCATCGGCGCGTTGCTGCTGTTCGGGTTGTTCTTCCTCGGCTACTCCATGGTCAAGATCCCGCCGGCCAACGCGCTCGCCACCAAGCAGGCCAACGTCTATCTCTACGCGGACGGCTCCGTGATCGCCCGCGACGGCCAGGTCAACCGGGAGAACGTCACCCTCGCGCAGATCTCCAAGGACGGCCGGCACGCGATCCTGGCCGCCGAGGACCGCGACTTCTACACCGAGTCCGCGATCGACCCCAAGGCGATGCTCCGCGCCGCCTGGAAGACGGCCACCGGCGAGGGCAAGCAGTCCGGCTCCACGATCACCCAGCAGTACGTGAAGAACTACTACCTGGCCCAGGACCAGACCGTCACCCGAAAGGTGAAGGAGTTCTTCATCTCGATCAAGCTGGACCGCGAGAAGACCAAGGACGAGATCCTCGAGGGCTACCTCAACACCAGCTTCTTCGGCCGCAACGCCTACGGCATCCAGGCCGCCGCCCAGGCCTACTACGGCGTCGACGCGGCGGACCTCGACCCGGCCCGCGCCGCCTATCTGGCCGCTCTGGTCAACGCGCCCAGCGAGTACGACGTCGTCGCCCACCCGGAGAACAAGGCCGCGGCGGTGGCCCGTTGGAACTACGTCCTGGACGGCATGGTCACCAAGGGCTGGCTCAGCGAGAGCAAGCGGGCGGGCATGAAGTTCCCGATGCCGAAGGAGGCCACGGTCTCCACCAGCCTCTCGGGGCAGCGCGGTTACCTCGTGCGGATCGTGAAGGACTATCTGATCCAGAACAAGATCGCCACCGAGGACGCCCTGGAGGCCGGCGGCTACCGCATCACCACCACGATCCAGAAGGACAAGCAGGACGCCTTCGTCGACGCCGTCAACGACCAGCTGATCTCCAAGCTGGACAAGAAGAACAACAAGGTCGACACCTACGTCCGCGCGGGCGGCGCCTCCGTCGACCCGAAGACCGGCAAGGTCGTCGCGATGTACAACGGCATCGACTACGTGAAGCAGTACACCCCCAACGCCACCCGCCGGGACTTCCAGGTCGGCTCCACCTTCAAGCCGTTCGTGTTCACCTCGGCCGTGGAGAACGACTCCACCACGCAGGACGGCCGCCGGATCACCCCGAACACGATCTACGACGGCACCAACAAGCGTCCCGTGCAGGGCTGGACCGGGGAGTCCTACGCCCCCGAGAACGAGGACCAGTACTCCTACGGCGACATCAGCGTCCGTACGGCCACCGACAAGTCCGTCAACTCGGTGTACGCGCAGATGGCCGTGGACGTGGGCGCCGCGAAGGTGAAGGACACCGCGATCGAACTGGGCCTGCCCAGCGCCACCCCGGAGCTCTACGCCTCCCCGTCGATCGCGCTGGGTGTGGCGCACGCCAGCGTCCTCGACATGGCGGAGGCCTACGCGACGCTCGCCAACCACGGCAAGCACGGCACGTACACCATGATCGAGCGGGTCACCAAGGACGGCGCCGACGTCATCGAGCTGCCGAAGCGCAAGACCTCCCAGGCCATCAGCCGCGAGGCCGCCGACACCACCACCTCGGTCCTGCAGAGCGTGGTCGAGAACGGCACCGGCACCCCGGCCCAGGCCGCGGGCCGTCCGGCGGCGGGCAAGACGGGCACCGCGGAGGAGGACACCGCCGCCTGGTTCGCCGGCTACACCCCGGAACTCGCCACCGTCGTCGCGGTCATGGGCCAGGACCCGGTGACGGCCCACCACAAGTCCCTGTACGGCGCGCTGGGCGTGGACCGGATGAACGGCAGCGGCCCGCCCACCGCGATCTGGGCCCAGTTCACCAAGGAGGCCCTGAAGGGCAAGCCGGTCACCGAGTTCGACCTGGAGCTCCAGGAAGGCGCTGAGCTGCCCCAGTACCCGACGACCGACCCGACGAAGGGCGACCCCGGCACGGGCGGCCAGGACAACGGCGGCACCACCGGGGACACCACGGGCGGCGAGGACAGCGAGGGTACGACCGGCGGTGAGACGCCGGGCGAGACGGACGGCGGCACGACGGGCGACACGACGACGGGCGGCACGACCGACGGGGGCACGACCGACGGCGGCACCACGGGCGACACGACGACCGGCGGCACGACCACCGACGGCGGCACCACGGGCGACACGACGACCGGCGGCACAGACACCGGAGGCAGTACCGGCGGCGACACCTCCACCGGCGGGACGGACACCGGAGGCGGAGGGACGACGGGGACCACGGGCGGGCCGGGGAACTCGATCCTCAACGAGTGAGCGCCGGTCCCGCTCGGTGACCGCCGGGCCGACTCAGTGACCGCTGGTCGCCTTGAGCCCCACCACGGCGACCAGCAGCAGTGAGACGAAGAAGATCCGCGCGGCGGTGACCGGCTCCCCCAGCACCACCATGCCGAACACGGCCGCACCGGCCGCCCCGATCCCCACCCAGACGCCGTAGGCGGTACCGATGGGCAGGGACTTCGCGGCGTACGACAGCAGCAGCATGCTGGCGGCGATTCCGGCGCCGGTGAACAGGCTGGGGACGAGGCGGGTGAAGCCGTCGGTGTACTTCATACCGATCGACCAGCCGACCTCGAGCAGACCGGCGACGACGAGCAGGACCCAGGCCATGACGAGCACCCTTCGCAGAGACGGAAACCTGGCGGTGCGTCGTCTTTGCCTTCACCCGGTACGGCGCGTCTCGTCGGGGTCCTTTCAAAAGTAGCAAAAGAATGACGAAAGGGCTGGTGACCATGGTCACCAGCCGTTTTCGGACGGTCGATTCAGAGGTTCAGAGGTAGAGCCCCGTCGAGTCCTCCGAGCCCTCGAACCGGTCGGCGGCGACGGCGTGCAGATCACGCTCACGCATGAGCACATACGCGACCCCGCGCACCTCGACCTCGGCACGGTCCTCCGGGTCGTACAGCACCCGGTCGCCCACCTCGACGGTCCGTACGTTCTGCCCCACCGCGACGACCTCGGCCCAGGCCAGCCGACGGCCCACGGCCGCCGTGGCGGGGATCAGGATGCCGCCGCCCGAACGACGCTCGCCCTCACCGGTGTCCTGCCGCACGAGTACTCGGTCGTGCAGCATCCGGATGGGCAGCTTGTCGTGGTGGGTGCTGTGCTCGTTTCTGTTGGCGCTCACGCCCTGAACCTACCTGCCTTTGCCGCGTCCGTACGCCGCCGGGTCCGCCGTCACTCAGCCCTTGCGGCGCCGGGTGCCGAGCGCGAGCAGCCCCACGAGGCCGACGGCGACGAGCGCGACGGGCACGATCCGCTCGAGGCGGGGCGCCCCGTCGTCGTGGGTGAACTTGGCCTTGACATCGGTCACGGCCCGGTTGACCCCGACGTAGGCCCGTCCGAGCGTGTGGTCGATGTTCGACACGACCTTGGCCTTGGCGTCGCCGACGATCGTCTTCGGGTGCACCCGCACCCCGATCTCGTCGAGCGTCTCGGCCAGCGCTGCGCGGCGGGCGCTGATGTCCGCCTCGATCTGCGCCGGGGTTCTGGTGTCCGACGTGTCCGCCACCGTACGGCCTCCGAAGTGAAGCTGATGCTGTATCCGGACAGTCTGTCAGCTCCTCGCCGAACCGCACCGTCAGGCTCCCCGGTTAGGCTGGTCCGATGAGCGAGCGACTCCAGCCGGGGGACGTGGCCCCCGCCTTCACCCTGCCCGACGCCGACGGCAACGAGGTGTCCCTGTCGGACCACAAGGGCCGCAAGGTCATCGTCTACTTCTACCCGGCCGCCCTGACGCCCGGCTGCACCAAGCAGGCCTGCGACTTCACGGACAACCTGGAGCTGCTGGCCGGCGCCGGGTACGACGTCATCGGGATCTCCCCCGACAAGCCGGCGAAGCTCGCCAAGTTCCGGGACCAGGAGTCCCTGAAGATCACGCTGGTCGCGGACGAGGACAAGGCGGTCCTGGAGGCGTACGGCGCCTGGGGCGAGAAGAAGAACTACGGCAAGACGTATCTCGGCGTCATCCGCTCCACGGTGGTCGTGGACGAGGAGGGCAAGGTCGAGCGGGCGCTGTACAACGTGCGGGCGACCGGCCACGTGGCGAAGATCATCAAGGATCTGGGCATCTGACCACCCGGCCCGGCCAGTAGCATGGCCGGGCAAGGTCACGCGGCCGTGGTGGAATTGGCAGTCACGCTGGGTTTAGGTCCCAGTGGGGTAACACCCGTGAGGGTTCGAGTCCCTCCGGCCGCACCGTCTTCTTCCCGAGCTGCTCCCGCTACGGCGCGAGCAGCTCTCGTACGACCGGCACGAGCGCCCGGAACGCCTTGCCCCGGTGGCTGATCGCGTTCTTCTCCGCGGGGTCCAGCTCGGCGCACGTCCGCGTCTCACCCTCCGGCTGAAGGATCGGGTCGTACCCGAAGCCGTTCGTGCCGACCGGCGCGTGGCGCAGCGTCCCCCTCAACTGACCCTCGACGACCCGCTCCGTGCCGTCCGGCAGGGCAAGTGCAGCAGCGCAGGCGAAGTGGGCGCCGCGGTGGACGTCGTCGATGTCGCCCAGCTGGGCCAGCAGCAGGTCCAGGTTGGCCTTGTCGTCACCGTGCCGGCCGGCCCAGCGGGCCGAGAAGATGCCGGGCGCGCCGTTCAGGACGTCGACGCACAGTCCCGAGTCGTCGGCGACGGCGGGCAGACCGGTGGCCTGGGCCAGGGCATGCGCCTTCAGCAGTGCGTTCTCAGCGAAGGTGACGCCGGTTTCCTTGACGTCGGGGATATCCGGGTAGGCGTCCGCACCGACGAGGTCATGAGACAGACCTGCGTCGGCGAGGATCGCCCTGAGCTCGGTGATCTTCCCGGCGTTACGGGTGGCGAGGATGAGACGGGTCATGGGGACCAGTATCCCGTGGACCCCTTACCTCTTGACGCCCCCTCGGGCGCGCCCCGAAAGGGGCGCGGGGCTGTGTCGATATGCGGCTCCGCCGCGTGGGCGCGACCAGCCACGACGAACCCGCAGCCGACCACCCACAGAACCCGGCAGACGAGTAGAACCCGCCCAGCCAGCCCAGCGTTACGGCGTACAGACCTTCGTCAGCTCGCCCGCCGCCTCCGTCACCGGGCTGATGTCCGGCGTCTCGTCACCGTTCTTGACGGCGTCGCGGACGTTGGTGACGGCCGTCTGGAGGTCGTCCACGGCCTTGTTGACGTCGGCGTTGTCCGTCTTGTCACCGATCTTGTCGAGGTTCTTGTCGATGGAGGTCAGCGACTCCTCCAGCTGCGTAGGGTCGTTCGCGGCGCTCTCCACGGCCTGCTGGAGTTCCGTGACGCTGTCGGCTATGGCGTCGGCGGTCTGGACGCAGTCCATCGCCTTGCTGACGGCGTCACAGCCGGTGGTCAGCCCGGCCGTCAGCCCGACTGCCGCGATGGCTGCGGCGGCTTTGGCGGTACGGCTCCGGCGGCGTCGGCTCGTGGCCATGGTTGACGTTCCCTCCCTGCCTCAGGCCTCGCAGGCCCCCGTGTGCGTTGGCCGGGCGTACAGCGGTGTGCCGTACGCCCGTACCCCTAGTGACGCCGGGGAAGGCGGCGCGGTTGCCCGAAGCTGCGACTGGTTCTTGGCGTGCCCTTTACTTTTCGAAGACCGTATCAAGCGCCTTGCGCTGGAGTTCGGCCAGCTCCCCACAACCGGAAACGGCAAGGTCCAGAAGGGAGTTGAGCTCCTCGCGGGCGAAGGGCTCGGCCTCGGCGGTGCCCTGGACCTCGACGAAGCGGCCGTCGCCGGTGCAGACGACGTTCATGTCGGTGTCGGCCTTCACGTCCTCCTCGTAGCGCAGGTCGAGGAGCGGGACGCCGCCGACGATGCCGACCGAGACGGCGCTGACCGTGCCGGTGAGCGGCTTGCGGCCGGGCTTGATCAGCTTGCGGCCCTGGGCCCAGGAGACGGCGTCGGCGAGGGCGACGTAGGCGCCGGTGATGGCCGCCGTGCGCGTGCCGCCGTCGGCCTGGAGGACGTCGCAGTCGAGGACGATCATGTTCTCGCCGAGCGCCTTGTAGTCGATGACCGCGCGCAGGGAACGGCCGATGAGGCGGCTGATCTCGTGCGTACGGCCGCCGATCTTGCCCCGGACGGACTCGCGGTCGCCGCGGGTGTTGGTGGCGCGGGGCAGCATGGCGTACTCCGCGGTGACCCAGCCTTCGCCACTGCCCTTGCGCCAGCGCGGGACGCCCTCGGTGAAGGAGGCGGTGCACAGGACCTTCGTGTCGCCGAAGGAGACGAGGACGGAGCCCTCCGCGTGCTTGCTCCAGGCGCGTTCGATGGTGACCGGGCGGAGCTGGTCGGGGGTACGGCCGTCGATTCGAGGCAATGAGGACATGGCGTGAGCCTAGCCGCACATATGGAGGGGCCCCTCCCGCGGTGGGAAGGGGCCCTCAAGGGTCAAGCCGGTGGAGACGGAAGTCTCTCAGGGGGTGAAGCCCGGGATGATCCCGCGGCTTCACATCATGTCTTCGATCTCCGCCGCGATCGGGTCGGCGTCGGTGCCGATGACGACCTGGATGGCCGTGCCCATCTTCACGACGCCGTGGGCGCCGGCGGCCTTCAGGGCGGTCTCGTTGACCAGCGCGGGGTCGCTGACCTCGGTGCGGAGCCGGGTGATGCAGCCCTCGATCTCCTCGATGTTGTCGATGCCGCCGAGCCCGGCGACGATCTTCTCAGCCTTGGTGGCCATTTCGTTCTCCTCACGCACTGTTGGCCCAACTTTACGAGCGGTTGCGTGGTGAGTGCCGAAGGATGACGTCACAGCAACCCAATCGCCGGTAACTGGTCTACACCACCTGACAGGCGGTCGCCAACCCATGAATGCCGAGACCGAGACCTCCCCCGCACGCAGGCGGTGGCAGACGGCGTTCCAGGGCCTGCAGAAGATGGGCCGCAGCCTGCAGCTCCCCATCGCCGTACTACCGGCCGCCGGCATCCTCAACCGGCTGGGGCAGCCCGACATGTTCGGCGCGGACGGCCTGGGCTGGGACAACGTCTCCAGGGTGATGGACGGCGCGGGCGGCGCGCTGCTCGACAGCTCACTCGGGCTGCCCCTGCTGTTCTGCGTCGGTGTGGCCATCGGCATGGCGAAGAAGGCGGACGGTTCGACGGCGTTGGCGGCGGTGACGGGGTTCCTCGTCTACTACAGCGTGCTGCGCGAGTTCCCGGAGGACTGTCCGGGGGGCTCGACGGCGGTCCCGAACGTCGGCTGTCAGGTGCAGGACGGGTCGGTGACCGTCTTCGAGTACCAGAACCCGGGCGTCTTCGGCGGCATCGTCATCGGCCTGCTGGCGGCCTGGTTCTGGCAGCGCTACCACCGGACGAAGCTGGTGGACTGGCTCGGCTTCTTCAACGGGCGCCGCCTCGTCCCGATCCTCATGGCGTTCGTGGCGATCGCGTTCGCGGTGCTGTGCCTGTGGGTCTGGCCGCCGATCGGTGACGCACTGGAGAGCTTCAGCGACTGGATGAGCGACCTGGGCGCCTGGGGTGCGGGTGTGTTCGGTGTCGCGAACCGCGCGCTGCTGGTCATCGGGCTCCATCAGTTCCTGAACGTGCCCATCTGGTTCCAGTTCGGCAGCTACACCAAGCCGGACGGCGAGGTGGTGCACGGCGACATCAACATGTTCCTCGAAGGGGACCCGACCGCCGGCCAGTTCACCTCCGGCTTCTTCCCGATCATGATGTTCGCCCTGCCTGCGGCGGCCCTCGCGATGACCCACTGCGCCAAGCCGCACCGCCGCAAAGAGGTCGGCGGTCTGATGCTGTCGGTGGCGCTGACGTCGTTCGTCACCGGCATCACCGAGCCGATCGAGTACTCGTTCCTCTTCATCGCCCCGCTCCTGTACGCGGTGCACGCGCTGCTCACGGGCGTGTCCATGGCGGTGACATGGGGGCTCGGGGTCCACGACGGCTTCAGCTTCTCCGCCGGACTGATCGACTACATCATCAACTGGAACCTGGCGACGAAACCCTGGGCGATCATTCCGATCGGCCTCTGCTTTGCCTTCGTGTATTACGCGATCTTCCGTTTCGCGATCACGAAGTTCGATCTGAAGACCCCGGGCAGGGAGCCGGAGGACGAGGTCGAGGACGTCACAAAGGGCTGAGGAGTTACGGCCCGAGTTGACCCGGAAATCCCGCGGGAATCGCGGGTTCCTTATCTCACCTTCATCGTGCTACAACAGGTCTACACCACTGAGTGGTGTAGACCACCACCCGATGGAGGAAGTCTATGAGCACCGCCACCGCATCGGCGGCCCCCACGAAGAAGTGGGGATCCGGTCTTGTCCAGGGCCTGCAGAAGGTCGGCCGCAGCCTGCAGCTGCCGATCGCCGTGCTGCCGGCGGCGGGCATCCTGCTGCGCCTCGGCCAGGCCGATGTGTTCGGCAAGGACGGTCTCGGCTGGAACAAGGTCGCGGCCGTCTTCATGACGGCCGGTGACGCCGTGTTCGCCAATCTGCCGCTGCTGTTCTGCGTCGGCATCGCCATCGGCTTCGCCAAGAAGGCCGACGGCTCCACCGCGCTGGCGGCGCTGGTCGGCTTCCTGGTCTACAAGAACGTGCTGACCGCGTTCCCGATCACCGAGGCGAAGATAACCAAGGGTGCGGACGTCGCCGCCACCTACAACGACCCCAAGGTCCTCGGCGGCATCGTCATGGGCCTGATCGCCGCGGTCACCTGGCAGCGCTTCCACCGCACCAAGCTCCCCGACTGGCTGGGCTTCTTCAACGGGCGCCGCCTGGTCCCGATCCTGATGGCCTTCATCGGCACCGCTGTCGGTGTCTTCTTCGGCCTGGTCTGGGAGCCCATCGGTGACGTGATCACCAGCTTCGGCGAGTGGATGACCGGTCTCGGCGCTGTCGGCGCGGCCATCTTCGGTGCCATCAACCGCGCGCTGCTGCCGGTCGGCATGCACCAGTTCGTCAACACGGTGGCCTGGCAGGAGATCGGCTCCTTCAAGGACTCCGCCGGTGCCGTCTGGCACGGTGACCTGCCGCGCTTCTTCCACGGCGACCCGACCGCCGGCCAGTTCATGACCGGCTTCTTCCCGATCATGATGTTCGCCCTCCCGGCCGCCGCCCTCGCCATCACGCACACCGCCCGCCCCGAGCGCCGCAAGGCCGTCGGCGGCATGATGCTCTCGCTCGCGCTGACCTCGTTCGTCACCGGCATCACCGAGCCGATCGAGTTCGCGTTCATGTTCATCGCGCCCGTGCTGTACGTCATCCACGCCCTGCTGACCGCCCTCTCGATGGCCGTCACCTGGGCCCTGGGCGTCCATCACGGCTTCAGCTTCTCGGCGGGCGCGATCGACTACTTCCTCAACTGGGGACTTGCCACCAAGCCTTGGATGATCATCCCCGTCGGCCTGGTCTTCGCCGCGATCTACTACTCCGTCTTCCGCTTCGCCATCACCAAGTGGAACCTCCCCACCCCGGGTCGCGAGCCCGAGGAGGAGATCGAGGACCTCACCAAGGCGTGAGCCCCCACCGCTCCACGACATGACGAAGGCCCCGGAACCGAAAAGGTCCCGGGGCCTTCGTGCACATACGGGCCTGAACCCCGTACGGGCTGTTTCTCGGCCGGCCGCTAGATCTCGTACGACAACCTCGGCACCGCCAGCTCCACCGGACCGTCGTACTCCGCGCGCGCGTCGGCCAGGTTGACCTGGGGGTCGGTCCACGGGGGGATGTGGGTGAGGACCAGGCGGCGGGCGTTCGCGCGGGCCGCTGTCTGGCCCGCCTCGCGGCCGTTGAGGTGCAGGTCGGGGATGTTCTCCTTGCCGTGCGTGAAGGCGGCCTCGCACAGGAACAGGTCGGCGTCGCGGGCGAGTTCGTCCAGGGACGTGCTGATGCCCGAGTCGCCGGAGTAGGTCAGGGTCTTTCCACCGTGCTCGATGCGGATGCCGTACGCCTCCACCGGATGGGCCACGCGCTCCGTGTGCACCAGGAACGGGCCGATCTCGAAGGTGGACGGCTTGACGGTGTGGAAGTCGAAGACCTCGCTCATGGACGAGGCGGTGGGGGTGTCGGCGTAGGCGGTGGTCAGACGCTGTTCCGTGCCCTCGGGTCCGTAGACCGGGATCGGGTCGCAGCGGCCGCCGTCGTGCCGGTAATAGCGCGCGACGAAGTACGCGCACATGTCGATGCAGTGGTCGGCGTGCAGGTGGCTGAGGAAAATCGCGTCGAGGTCGTAGAGACCGCAGTGGCGCTGCAGCTCGCCAAGGGCACCGTTGCCCATGTCGAGAAGCAACCGGAAGCCGTCGGCCTCGACGAGGTAGCTCGAGCAGGCCGATTCCGCGGACGGGAACGACCCCGAGCAGCCGACGACGGTGAGCTTCATGAAACAGAAACCTCCGCTGGCTGGAAACCAGAGAATCCAGAAGATCGGGAATGGGGCGTCGGGGGTCGTGCGGTTCGTCGAGCGTAAGGCGCAAAACCTCCGGTCGCTCCTCCGCCAAGGTCGGTTGTGGGCGAACTCACCTGTGGTGTCACGCGTTCGGCTGGACGCGGGGAGTATGAGGCAGGAGAGAAGGCGCGCAGGGGTGGGCGCGCGCCGGTACCTTCGTGCGTATGGACACGTCCTGGTGGCTCGCGCTCGCGGCCGTGATACTGCTCGCACTGGTCGCCACGCTCGTCGACGGGTGGGGGCGCGGACGGCGGCCGCAGGGGCGGCGCACCCGGCCGCCGGGGCGATCCGAGGGGCGTACTCGGGGGCGCACGTCGACGCGTCCCGAGCCCGCGGAGATCTGGTGGGCGAACGTGCCGTACGAGGACGGGCCCGGCGCGAAGGACCGGCCGTGTCTGGTGCTCGCGGTGCGGGGGCAGCGCGTAACCGTCGCCAAGATCACCAGCAAGTACCGGGACGAGCGGTACGGCGTGATCCCGCTGCCGCCGGGTGCGGTCGGGGACACGCGGGGGCGGGCGAGTTTTCTGGAGACGGGTGAGCTGCGGGACGTACCGGTGTCGGACTTCCGGCGGCGGGTGGGGGTGATGGACCCGGTCGTATGGGACCAGGTCCGTCACCTCGCGTAGGGCGCCGTCACTCGCCCGAGGGCCTCGCGGACCCGGAGCCGGCGGACCGGCTCATGCCCAGAGCTGCCCCTGGACCGTCTCGATGGCCTCTTCGGTCGTCGCCGCCGTGTAGACGCCGGTCGAGAGGTACTTCCAGCCGCCGTCGGCCACGACGAACACGATGTCGGCGGACTCGCCCGCGTTCAGCGCCTTCTTGCCGACGCCGATCGCGGCGTGCAGTGCGGCGCCCGTGGAGATGCCCGCGAAGATGCCCTCCTGCTGGAGGAGTTCACGGGTGCGGGTGACCGCGTCGGCCGAGCCGACGGAGAAGCGGGTGGTCAGGACGGAGGCGTCGTACAGCTCGGGGACGAAGCCCTCGTCGAGGTTGCGCAGGCCGTAGACCAGGTCGTCGTAGCGCGGTTCGGCCGCGACGATCTTCACGTCCGGCTTCTGCTCGCGCAGGTAGCGGCCGACGCCCATCAGGGTGCCGGTGGTGCCGAGTCCGGCGACGAAGTGGGTGACCGAGGGGAGGTCGGCGAGGATCTCCGGGCCGGTCGTGGCGTAGTGGGCGCCCGCGTTGTCCGGGTTGCCGTACTGGTAGAGCATCACCCAGTCGGGGTGCTCGGCCGACAGCTCCTTGGCGACCCGTACGGCGGTGTTGGAGCCGCCCGCGGCCGGGCTGGAGATGATCTCCGCACCCCACATGGCGAGCAGGTCCCGGCGCTCCTGCGAGGTGTTCTCGGGCATCACGCACACGATGCGGTAGCCCTTGAGCTTCGCCGCCATCGCCAGGGAGATACCGGTGTTGCCGCTGGTCGGCTCCAGGATCGTGCAGCCCGGGGTGAGGCGGCCGTCCTTCTCCGCCTGCTCGATCATGTGCAGGGCGGGGCGGTCCTTGACCGAGCCGGTGGGGTTGCGGTCCTCCAGCTTGGCCCAGATGCGGACGTCCTCGGACGGCGACAACCGCGGCAGGCGCACCAGAGGGGTGTTGCCCACCGCGGCGAGCGGGGAGTCGTAGCGCATGTGGATCAGGCCATACCGCCGGCCACGGCCGGCAGGATCGTGACGTTGTCGCCGTCGGCGAGCTTGGTGTTGATGCCTTCGAGGAAGCGGACGTCCTCGTCGTTCAGGTAGACGTTGACGAAGCGGCGCAGTTCGCCGCCGTCCACGATGCGGGCCTGGATGCCCGCGTGCCGGGTCTCGAGGTCGGTGAACAGCTCGGCGAGGGTGTCACCGCTGCCCTCCACCGCCTTCTGACCGTCGGTGTAGGTGCGGAGGATGGTGGGGATGCGGACCTCGATGGCCATGGTTGCGGGCTCCTGTCGGGAGTTAAGGGGTCAGTGGGCGCACGACGGCACGCCGCGGCTCACAGCCGTACGGCGGCAGGGAACGTCAACAGATGGCGCTGTTCAGCCTGCACAGGTCGACGTGCAGCCGCGCCACGAGCAGTACGCTCGGCGCCTTGTCGCTCACGTCGTTCAGAACCATGGGGTCATCGTATCGATTCCCGGTCAGCGCCCAGGAGTGTGATCTCGCATACTGGATGAATTCTGACTGAATGGCGAGATCAGTACGCCTCCACCACCGTGACCTCCTCCTCCGTGACCTCGCCTTCCACGATCCGGAACGAGCGGAACTGGAAGTCGCCGAGGCCGTCGGTGTCGGCGGTGGAGACGAGGACGTAGTGCGCGCCGGGCTCGTTGGCGTAGGAGATGTCGGTGCGCGAGGGGTAGGCCTCGGTCGCGGTGTGGGAGTGGTAGATGACCACCGGCTCCTCGTCGCGGTCGTCCATCTCGCGGTAGAGCTTGAGCAGATCGCCGGAGTCGAACTCGTAGAACGTGGGCGACATCGCCGCGTTCAGCATGGGGATGAAGCGCTCGGGGCGGTCCGAGCCGGCCGGCCCCGCGACGACGCCGCACGCCTCGTCGGGGTGGTCCTTGCGCGCATGGGCGACGATCTGATCGACGAGGGCCTGGGTGATGGTCAGCATGACGGTCAGGATAAGCAGAGGGGCCGCTCCGTACCGAGGGTTGGTACGAAGCGGCCCATATGCCGGACGCCCTGAGCGGCAGCCACCGGGAGCGCCACGAGTGCTCCCGAGTGGCGGGACGTCCTAGGAAAGGCTGCTCGGCAGCGCCGCAAGGGGCGCGGGGAACTGCGCGACCAGCCACGACGGAGCCGCAGACGAGCGACGGCCATCCGCGGCAATCACCTCACGGGCTCCTTCAGCGAAGCGACTAGCCGACCTTTTCGAGCTCGGGCTCATCGCCACCGCGCGCAGCGATCTGCGGATTGCGCCTCTTGAGGATCGCCCACCCGATGCCCAGGGCCACAGCCCAGCCGGCCGCGACGTACAGGCAGATCCGCGCGTCCTTGTCGTACGCGATCATGAAGGTCACGCCGATGAGGAAGAGGAGCGCGACCCAGCTGAACAGCGCTCCGCCGGGAGCGGGGAAGGACGAGGCGCGCAGCCGTCCCGCGTCGACCGCGGCGCGGTAGCGGATGTGGCTGACGAGGATCATCATCCAGGTCCAGATGCCTGCCGCGGTGGCGACGGAGGTGACGTACTGGAACGCCTTCTCCGGGACGACGTAGTTCAGGACGACGCCGATGCCCATGAGCGCCACGGAGACCGCGATGCCGATGGCGGGCGTCTTGCGGGCGGTGAGCCTGCCGAAGGCCTGCGGGGCCTCGCTGTTGGAGGCGAGGTCGCGCAGCATCCGGCCGGTCGAGTACATGCCCGAGTTGCAGGACGACAGGGCTGCGGTGAGCACCACGAAGTTGACGATGCCCGCGGCGAGCGGGATGCCAATCTTGCCGAAGGCGTGCACGAACGGGCTCTCACCGGCGGAGAACTCGGTCCACTTGACGACGGAGAGGATCACCAGCAGCGCACCGACGTAGAAGACGATGATGCGCCAGGGCAGGGTGTTGATGGCCTTGGGCAGGGTCTTCTCGGGGTCCTCGGACTCGCCCGCGGTGACGCCGACGAGCTCGACGGCGAGGTAGGCGAACATGACGCCCTGGAGGGTCATCAGGCTGGAGCCGATGCCGTTCGGGAAGAAGCCGCCGTGCGACCAGAGGTTGGAGACGGTGGCGGTGTCACCGGCATCGGAGAAACCGAGGGTGAGCACGCCGAGGCCGATGACGATCATGCCGATGATGGCCGTGACCTTGATCATCGAGAACCAGAACTCGACCTCGCCGAAGATCTTGACGGAGATCAGGTTGACGCCGAAGAGCACCACCAGGAACACGAGGGCGCTGACCCACTGCGGGATCTCGGGGAACCAGAAGTGGATGTAGATCGCGGCGGCCGTGAGCTCGGCCATGCCGGTGACCACCCACATGAGCCAGTACGTCCAGCCCGTGACGAACCCGAAGAACGGGCCGAGGAACTCGCGGGCGTACTCGGCGAAGGAGCCGGAGACGGGCCGGTAGAGGAGCAGTTCGCCCAGGGCCCGCATGATGAAGAAGATGACGACGCCCGCGAGGGCGTACATGAGGATGATGCTGGGGCCGGCCTTGGCGATGTTCGCTCCGGCGCCCATGAACAGCCCGACGCCGATGGCGCCGCCGATCGCGATCATCTGGACCTGACGGCTGCCCAGGCCTCGCTCGTACCCCTCTTCCGGGGCACCCGTGACCTTCTCGTCAGTGACCTTCGCAGAGGTCATGTGTAGTGCGCCTTTCTCCATGCCGACCCGGGCCTTCGTCGGCCTCGGATCGGGTCTCGATCCCCCCGGATTGCTGGAGCTCTGCCCGGCCGACGATCCGTCGGCCACGTGGCGCACCCGGCCGAACATTTGGGTGGTGCTCGTCGGGCGTCGTGAAGATTTATCACGGCCGCAACAGTGATCGGGCCCAGGACATGTGGCGCATCGCACAGGAAGAACCGGACAAACAACACCGCCACCCGCAGAGCGGGCGGCGGCGGTGACGCGATCGTTATCCGGATTTGAGCGTCCGCTGAGCGAACACAAAACCATCACAGATGGTCAGGAAAAGGGGCACGAGTTCGCAGGAGAGGGGCACGACTTACGGCATCAGCGTCGCGACCAGCGTCTCCTGGAGCCCGCCCAGCCACAGATACGCCATCACCATCGGCTTGCGCGGATCCTCGTCCGGGAGCCGGTAGAGCAGCTCGGTGTCGTCCTCGTCGGCGATGTCCAGCCGGGAGCCGATGGCCAGACGCAGGTCGTTGAGAGCGCCGAGCCATTGCTGCGACTCCTCGACGGAGAGCTTGAGCACCGCCCCGCCCTCTCCGGCGGAGGCGGTGCTGAGCGCGTCCAGGGAGCGGACCACCGCGAGCGCGCCCGCACGCTTGCCGGCCCGCAGGTCGTTCTCGGTGTAGCGGCGGAACTCGGCGGAGTACGCCCGCTGCTCCTCGGCCTCCTTGGCCTGCGGGGTGCCCTCGGGGTCGCTGTAGGCGTCCGGGAACAGGCGCTTGAGGACCGGGTCGGCGGGCGGTTCGCTCGGGCCCTCGGCGAAGAGCTCGGCGAGCGGGTCGTCGGAGGCGTCCTCGCCGGGGCCGGGGCCGATGAGCTCCAGGAGCTGCACGGCAAGCGAGCGGATGATGGAGATCTCGACGTCGTCGAGGGCGACGGCCGCGCCGCCGCCGGGGAGCGGTTCGAAGGTTCCTGGCATGGAGACGATTCGCTACTTCCGGTCCTGCGGGCGGGAGGTCATTTGCGGTCATGCTGAAGGGTGGCCCACAGGCCGTAGCCGTGCATGGCCTGCACGTCGCGTTCCATCTCCTCGCGGGTACCGCTGGAGACGACCGCCCGGCCCTTGTGGTGGACGTCGAGCATGAGCTTGGTGGCCTTGTCCTTGGGATAGCCGAAGTACGACTGGAAGACGTACGTCACATAGCTCATGAGGTTGACCGGGTCGTTGTGGACGATCGTGACCCAGGGGACGTCGGGCTCAGGTACGGCGAACACTTCCTCCGCCGACTCGGTGCGTTCGATCTCTACGGGAGCGGGTGACGTCACACAGCCCATGCTGCCACCGGAGGGGGGTGGTCGCACAAATCCTCGGCGAACCCCAGGACCAAATCGTCAAACTGACGAGATGGGGGTACGATCCCTTGCCATGAACACAGCGGACCTTGGGCTGCCGGTGGACGTTCCCTCGACGGCGCTCTTCACGGACCAGTACGAGCTGACGATGCTGCAGGCCGCCCTGAAGGCGGGCACCGCCGAGCGACGGTCGGTCTTCGAGGTCTTCACCCGCCGACTGCCCAACGGGCGGCGCTACGGCGTCGTAGCGGGCACCGGCCGCGTGCTGGACGCCGTCGAGAACTTCCGCTTCGACGCGGACGTCCTCGGCTTCCTGCGCGAACGGAAGATCGTCGACGAGGAGACCCTGAAGTGGCTCGCCGGCTACCACTTCTCCGGCGACATCTGGGGCTACCCCGAGGGCGAGGTCTACTTCCCGGGCTCGCCGATCATGCGGGTCGAGGGGACCTTCGCCGAGTGCGTGCTGCTGGAGACGGTGATCCTCTCCATCCTCAACCACGACTCCGCGATCGCCGCGGCCGCCTCCCGCATGGCGTCGGCCGCCGGTGACCGCCCGCTCATCGAGATGGGCGCCCGGCGCACCCACGAGCTGGCCGCCGTCGCCGCCTCGCGCGCCGCCTACGTCGGCGGCTTCGCCTCGACCTCGGACCTGGCCGCCGGTTTCCGCTACGGCATCCCCACCGTCGGCACCAGCGCCCACGCCTTCACCCTCCTGCACGACCGCGAGCGGGACGCCTTCCAGGCCCAGGTGGACTCCATGGGCCGCGGCACCACGCTGCTGGTGGACACCTACGACGTCGCCGAGGCGGTCCGTACGGCCGTGGAGGTCGCCGGGCCCGAGCTGGGCGCCGTCCGGATCGACTCGGGCGACCTGCTGCTGGTCGCGCACCGGGTGCGGCAGCAGCTGGACGAGCTGGGCGCGACGGACACGAGGATCATCGTGACCTCCGACCTGGACGAGTACGCCATCGCCTCGCTGGCGGCGGCGCCGGTGGACGCGTACGGCGTCGGCACCCAGCTGGTGACCGGGTCCGGGCATCCGACCTGCTCGATGGTCTACAAGCTGGTCGCCCGTGCCGAGTCCGCGGACCCGGGGGCCCCGCTGGTGCCGGTGGCGAAGAAGTCGAGCGGTGGCAAGACCTCCATCGGCGGACGCAAGTGGGCGGCTCGGCGCCTCGACGAGTACGGCGTCGTGGAGGCCGAGGTCGTCGGCACGGGGGCGGTTCCTGCGGAGCTCGCCGAACGGCAGCTGCTGGTCGAGCTGGTCAAGGGCGGTGACGTCGTGGCGCGCGAGCCGCTGGACGTCGTACGGGACCGGCACGTGGCCGCCCGCGCGAACCTGCCGCTGTCCGCGACGCAGCTCTCGCGCGGGGAACCTGTCATCCCGACGGAGTATGTCAACGGGCGCTCGGGTAGCCAGACGGGGTCGTGAAGCGAATGCGCCCGGCGCGCTCACCCCATGCCCCCTCCCGCCACCGACGCGAAGTCTCTAGGCTCGTAAGTTCACGGCCGGGCCCGCACGCTTTCACCGTCCCGACCTCAGCGTCCATAACCGAAGGACACCGACCATGCGCCGCGCCTTGATCGTCGTAGACGTGCAGAACGACTTCTGCGAGGGAGGCAGCCTCGCGGTGGCCGGCGGTGCCGACGTGGCCGCCGCCGTCACCGAGCTGATCGGGCAGGCGGCCGGGTCCGGCTACCAGCACGTCGTAGCCACCCGCGACCACCACATCGCACCCGGCGGCCACTTCTCCACGAACCCCGACTTCGCCCACTCCTGGCCGGCGCATTGCGTCGCGGGCACGGAGGGCGTCGGCTTCCACCCGAACTTCGCCCCCGCGGTCGCCTCCGGCGCGGTCGACGCCGTGTTCGACAAGGGGGCGTACTCGGCGGCGTACAGCGGGTTCGAGGGGGCCGACGAGAACGGGGTGAAGCTGGCCGACTGGCTGCGGGCCAGGGCGGTCGCGGAGGTGGACGTGGTGGGCATCGCCACGGACCACTGTGTGCGGGCCACCGCGCTGGATGCGGCGCGGGAGGGTTTCCGTACGCAGGTGCTGCTGGATCTGACCGCGGGGGTGGCCACGGAGACCACCGAGCGGGCGCTGGAGGAGCTGCGTGAGGCGGGGGTCGAGCTGTCCGGGAAGCCGGTGGTCGCGTAGCCGTGCGCTCCGCGGGGGTGCCGCCGAGCGCTCTGCGGGGTGCCGCGATAGGCCGACGGGCGGCTGCGGCGCCGTTGTGGCTGGTCGCGCAGTTCCCCGCGCCCCTTTAGGGCGTTGTTGCGGGCCTTCTCAAGAGGGCTCTGATCGGGTGCCACAGCTCCTGGGCTAGATCCGAGCCCGTGGGGACACCGTTGTCGGGGGCCGTTCGCCATATCAGGCCGTCCGGGTGGTGCAGGACCGCCGTGATCTCGTCCGGGGTCGGTGGGGAGCCGTTGCCCCTCAGGTAGACGGCTCGCATGCCCAGGTTGCGGAGCCTGGTCAGGGCTCGGGCGCGGTTCTGGGCGTGGACGAGGACACGGACGCAGCCCGTGCCGTCGGCGGTGGGTCTGGGCAGTTCCAGCGCCACCACCACGCTGCCGGTCGGCAGCTTGCAGAAACCTCCTGCGGCCATGCGGTCACACCCCCGTGCGAGTCGGTGTCAATAAGGGAAGCACAGGGTGCACCTAAACACGACCGGCGGCCACCCCGCCAGGGGGTAGCCGCCGATAGCGCTCTGACCTGCTAAAACGTGGATTACTTCACCGCAGGGCCGACCTCGACCGTGATCGTCGAGCCATTCTCGGCTTCCTTGATGATCTTGATCTTGGTGTTGGTGTCAGTGATCTTGACGCCCGCCGCGGGGGTCGCCGCGTCGTAGTACGTGTTGGTGCGGTCGTTGAAGACCGGCACCCCCGCACGCGACGGGATCTTCTTCGCGACGTCCGCGTTGTGCAGCGTCATGCCGTCCGTACGGAAGCGGCTGAACGGCGCGTCGTAGGACTGGATACGGTTGCGCATCAGCGTGCCGTCGGCCCACTTCAGCGGGGTCGGGTGGGAGTCCACCGGGAGGACCAGACCGACACCGGGGTGCGTGCTGGTGTTGTTGTCCGCCTGGGAGGTGTCCCACTTCCAGATCAACAGGCCGTTCTGGTAGGCGTAGTGCTCCACCCAGTCCGGACGGGTCGTCGAGAAGCCGAAGTTGTACGGGCCCGTCTTCAGGGTCTTGTCGTACGACACGTACTGACGGTTCTCGGCGATGTAGTACTGCGCGTAGTCGTCCGTGATGGACGCGCCGATGCGCGAGAAGCCCTTGGTCTTCCAAGCCTCGTCCGCGCTCTCGGCGTTGTCGGAGAACACCGCGGTGCCGTCGGCGGTCACGGTGATCTGGTCCGCCGCGAAGCCCTTCTGGGCCACGCCGCCGTCCGTCTGGTAGCGGAAGCGCAGGTCGATCTTCTTGCCGGCGTAGGCGTCGAGCGGGAAGACCAGCTTCTTGTAGGCGTCCACCGTGCCGGTCAGCGCGGGCTTGCCGCTGGCGTCCTTCGGGAGGGCCGCACCGTCGACCGTGCCGTCGACGGCCGTCCAGTTGGCGCCGCCGTCGGTCGAGACCTCGGTGTAGAGGTAGTCGAACTCGGCCTCGATGTCGTACCAGCCGTCGAGGGTCAGCGAGGCCGCCGACTTGCCCGTGAGGTCCACGGAACGGGTCAGCGTGTTGGCGAGGTTGTCGCCGCTGCCGCTCCACCACTGGTTGGCGCCCTGCGCCGGCTCCACGATCGGCGTGGTGACCCTCTTCTTGGGCAGCTCGACCACGAGGGCCTGCTTGTGCCGGGTGTTGTACGCGGCGAGGCCCAGCTTGTGCTCGGACGTCGTCGCGGCCTTGGCCGTGTCGTAGTTCAGCCAGCCCAGCTGCAGCTTGTCCCAGGCGGTCATGTCGCCGGGCAGGTCACCGATCTCCTTCTTGCCGGTGCCGAGCCAGGAACCGGAGGACATCAGGGTCCAGAAGCCGGTGGAGTTCTCGCCGCCGGCGGTGTCGTAGTGGTCCGGCAGACCGAGGTCGTGGCCGTACTCGTGGGCGAAGACGCCGAGGCCGCCGTTCTCCGGCTGGACGGTGTAGTCGCCGACCCAGATGCCGGTGGAGCCGATCTGGGCGCCGCCCAGCTTGTTGTTCGCGGGGCCGGTGGCGCCGGCGTCGGTGCCGAACGCGTACCAGCGGTGGGCCCAGATCGCGTCGGTGCCCTGCGCGCCGCCGCCCGCGGACTCGTCCTCACCGGCGTGCACGACCTGGAAGTGGTCGATGTAGCCGTCGGCTTCGTTGAAGTCGCCGTCGCCGTCGAAGTCGTTGCGGTCCCACTGGTCGAACCGCGTGACGTCCGCCTTGATCTCGGCGTCGGTCTTCCCAGCTGCCTTCTGCTGGGCGACCCACGCGTTCAGACCGTCGCTGACGACGTTCCAGACGCTGGAGCAGTTGGTCTGGCCGCAGGCGTTGTTGCCGTACCGGGCCTCGTTGTACGGGACCTTGACCCAGTCGGTGACCTCGCCCTCGACCGAGTAGCGGCCCGAGGACTGCTTCTCGTAGTACTTCTTCAGCGACTCGGTCTTGCTGCCGGTGCCGAAGTAGAGGTCCTGGAAGTGCTTCTGGTTGTAGTCCGCCTGCCAGGCCGTCGAGTTGTCCTTCTTGCGGTCGGGCTCGGCTATCTGGTTGTGGGCCGGGCCGGGCGTGCCGCCGAACTCGCTGATCTGGTCGCCGAACTCGACCAGGATCGTGAATATCTTGTCGGTCTGCTCACGGCCCAGCTCGACGTACTTGCTGTCGCCCTTCTTGCTCTTGAGCTCGACGACCTTCGAGCCGGCGCGGTCCTTCACCTTGGCCTTGCCGGATATGACCTGGTTCAGCGCTTCCTCGCGCTGCGCCTCCCGGGTCTTGCTCAGGGGGCCTTCCAGGTCGTGGTCGGCGTGCGGGTGGTCCGCCGGGTCGTGCCGCTCCACGGACGGCGCCGCCGCGCCTTCGTCGGCCTGAGCCACCGCGAAGGTCGAGAACGTCGCCGCTGCCGTCGCGAGCGCGACGGCGGTTGCCGCCGCTCTGAACGTCCAGGGTCTACTGGTCACTTGCTTCCTCCCCCGCGTCCGGGCGCGCGGAAGGAGGGTCCTGGTCTCGGAGGGTCCGCGCGCGCCTGATCAACGCGTGTAGTCAAGTGACGACATTTGACTAGAGGTTAACCAGAAAAAACAGACCTTGACTTGAACAAGTCAAGTGCACTATGCGGAGTTGATGTTCGTTTTACGGACAACAATCCTGCGGCCAACGGGCGCGTGCCGCCGTCCACTTGCTGGACGCCATGACTCCGTGCGCCCCCCGTGCACCGGCACTGTTGGTCAGGTCACGCTTACTGTTTGTTCCCCTCGGGCATGCACGCGGTTAGAGTCGGATGGCGGAACGCCCGGACGTCGGCGGAAAGCCAGGCCGAAACCCCCGTGCACCCCTGATTCCGAGGACACGATGATCATGCCTCGTCCGACTGCCGCACAGCTCTCCTACGGTTTGTGCACCGTGATCTTCTCGACGCTCGCCATGCTGCTGCTGTCACAGACCAGTTCGGGCTCGGGGATCGCGGTCATCGCCGTGGCGGCTCTCCTGCTCGGGCTGCTGGTCGCCATGACGGTGCCCATGCCGAAGAGGTCCCGCGTGGTGACGGGGCACAAGCCCGCCGGCGCCCGGGAGCAGACCGAAGAGCCCGTCCTGACCCAGTCCTGACCCAGTCCTGACGCACCGCGCGGACCCGATCCCGGCCTGCGTCAGCTGTCGGTGCTGACCACCACCGTCTTCGCCGACTTGTCGTGCAGGCCCTGCTTGTAGGGCTTGTCGAAGTAGCTCCAGCCGCCGCAGATCACGGTCCAGATGCAGGCGCAGCAGAACGCGAACGGGATCCACAGCACCGCCGCCCGGATCAGCGAGGTCTGCACGGAGGGTGTGGCGCCGTTGTCGAGGTTGGCCACCCGCATGTTGAGCAGCTTCTTGCCGAGCGTCTGCCCCGTCCTGGCGGTCAGGAAGGTGTCGTAGCCGATGAAGAGCACGGCGGCGACCAGCGACTGCACGAAGGACTTGCCGTATTCCACCTTGTCGGTGTCCACGTCGTACTCGCTGACGCCGAATCCCAGGGTGAGCAGCCAGACGACGACGCCCACGATGATCATGTCGATGATCCGCGCCAGCGTGCGCTTGCCGCTGTCGGCGAGCGGCGGCATCCCGGCGAGCGGGTCGGTGGGATACCCGCCCCCGCCGTACGGATCACCGCCACCGCCGTAGGGCGGCGGGGGCTGGCCGCCGTACGGCGGAGGCTGATCGCCATACGGCGGAGGCTGATCGCCGTACGGCGAACCCGAGCCCTCGGGCTGCGGGGGCCGCTTCCTGAACGGGTCGTCTTCCGGGGGCGGCTGACCGGAGCCGGGCGGCGGTTCGCTGCTCATGGCCCGAGTCGACCGCGAACCCCGCGGCTTCGCATCCGGCGCGGGGCCGTCCGGAGTACGGAATCGTCCGGGCCGTTCGCCTCAGCGGGTGCCCCCGCAACGGGCGTAGGACGGACGAACCGCGGTCAGCCGGCGACGAACGTGCGGGCCGCCTTGTCGTGCAGGCACTGGTGCCAGGGCCGGTCGAACAGGCACCACGCCACGCCGACGACGCCGATGACGAGCAGGTTGGGGATGGTGAAGACGAGCCAGCGGCGCAGCGCCGCGCCGAACTCCGGGGGCTCGTGGGCCTCGATGTCCCGCACCTCCAGGCCGAGCAGCTTCTTGCCCAGCGTGCGGCCCCACTTGGCGGTGGGCAGGACCTCGTAGACGAGCCCGACCAGCAGCAGGACGGCCAGGGTGATGCCCAGGTACACCGATGTCGTGCCGTCCAGCAGCCACACGGTGACCGTCTCGCCGGAGAGCTTGGCGGCGTCGATCTTCTCGTTGACGTGGTCGATCGCCTTGATGCCGAACGGCACGGCGGCGGCCGAGGTGACGGCGGCGACCACGAAGTTGTCCAGCATCCGGGCCACCAGCCGCTTGCCGAGGCTCGCGGGGCGGGCGGAGGCCTGGCGCGCGGCGGCCGCCTGGAAGATGTCCTCGACCGGGGGCTTCCACGGGGCGACGGGCTGGTCGTCACCGGCGAGCCGGTGGACCTGCTGCGGCCAGGAGGCCTGGCCACCGCCGGCTCCGCCGGCCATGGGCGCCGCGGACTGCGGGCCGCCCTGCTGGGGGATGCTCGGGGCGGCCTGCTGCGGGCCCGAGAGGCCCGCGGGAGCGGCTCCTGCGACTTGGGGGCCCGCCGCGGGCTGCGCGCCCGCCTGAGCCTGCCCCTGGGCCCCCGCGGCACGGTCGGCGGCGGCCTTCCCGGCGCCGAAGCCGGGGCCCTGCGGGGCGCCGGCCGCCGGGGGGTGGCCCGCGTCCGGACGTGCGGCGCCCGGGCCGGCGGACGCGCCCGTGCTCCCTGCCTGCGCCCCGGCCGCCCCGCCCTGCTGCCCCGTGCGCGGGGACAGCGCGCGGATGGCCATGGTGCCGTCGACGGGCGCGGGGCCTGCGGGGTTCGGGATGTTCGGTGTGGCCTGTCCGGAAGGACCGGCGGAGGCTGCTCCCCCGGGCCCCGCGACCGGCCGGCGGATCATGAACGTGTCACCGGAGGCAAGGCTTCCGGAGTCGGCTTCCGGCTCGGCAGGAGGGATCGCCGCCGAGCCGTCCGCACGGGCGGCCTGGCCGTCCGGCTGGGCCACGCGCGGGTCGGCGCCCTGCGGGGCACCCCATGAGACGCGGTGCTCCTGGTCGCCGCCGAGACCCGACTGGCGCGCGGGGTCGGCACCCCAGGCGGACGCCGGCTCGGGACGGCTGCCGTGCTGGCCACCGTCCGGTGCGGGCTCCTGGGCCGACTCCTCGTCGAAGAAGTGCGGGCCGGTCTCCTCCACCGAGGCGGCCGGCGCGGGCTGGGCCGGCTGCGCGCCCGGCGGCGGGGCGAGCGTTTCGCCGTCCGTCGGTGCCGGACGGCTGGTGCCCGGCACCCAGGAGGCACCGTTCCAGTACCGGACATATCCAGGAATGGACGGGTCCGGGTAATACCCATCGCGGGGCCTGTCGTCACCCGGGGCCGGGGTTGGGGCGCTCATGTCCGTCGTCCGGTATCTGCTCGAGGGTCAATTGGGGGCCTCCACATCTATCAGACGGACGCAACAAGCACCGCCGGTCCCGCAGGACCCACCCCTTTCCGGGCAACCTCGTACACGTACTTCACAACGACGGCCACCGGGCGCGGAACACCGGCGGAACCCGGTCGGGACTGGGCCCGGTACTGCTGTTCGAGGGGGGCGACAGTGCCCGTCTTCGGCTGGGGGTCCGGGGGTTATCCCCCGGGAAGACACAGCCAGACGGACGGACGGAGCCCGGCTCTCACCACGCACGGAAGCCGGTGGGAACCGGGCACGGAAAAAATCTCCGCGAACCCGCGTAATGATCCGGCCCCCTCATCCCTCTCCACTCGTACGGGCCCGCCCAGGGGACCCGCACGTGTCACGGGAGAGGACGTCCACGCCATGCATCACACCGTCATCGAGCGCGAACTGGAGCTCAAGCTGATCCTGTCGCCGGAGCGCAGCATCGCTGTGCCGGCCCGGCTCAGCTACCACAGTGACGATCCGTACGCCGTCCACATCACGTTCCACATCAACTCAGAGCACCCCGTCTACTGGACCTTCTCCCGCGAACTGCTCGTCGAGGGCGTGTTCCGGCCGTGTGGGCACGGGGACGTGCGGGTGTGGCCGACGAAGGTCGAGGGGCGCAGCGTCGTGCTGATGGCGCTGAGTTCGCCGGACGGGGACGCGCTGCTGGAGGGACCGGCGGCCCACGTGTCGGCCTGGCTGGAGCGGACGCTCAGGGTGGTGCCCCCGGGGACCGAGGGCGAGCAGCTGGGGATCGACGACGCGCTCGACCAGCTGCTCGCCCAGTGAGGCGCACACACCGAACGTCAGAACAGCTTGCCCGGATTCAGGATGTCCAGCGGGTCGAAGACCTGCTTGATCCCGCGCTGCATCTCGATCCCCACCGGGCCGATCTCGCGCGCCAGCCACTCCTTCTTCAGCACACCCACGCCGTGCTCGCCGGTGATCGTGCCGCCGAGTTCCAGGCCGAGGGCCATGATCTCGTCGAAGGACTCGCGGGCGCGCCGGGACTCGTCGCGGTCGGCGGCGTCGAAGCACACGGTCGGGTGGGTGTTGCCGTCACCGGCGTGCGCGACGACGCCGATGGTCAGCTGGTGCTTCTCGGCGATCCGCTCGACGCCCTCGATCAGATCGCCGAGCCGCGAGCGGGGCACGCACACGTCGTCGATCATCGTCACGCCGCGCACCGCCTCCAGCGCCGTGAGGGACAACCGCCGCGCCTGGAGGAGCAGTTCGGACTCGGCCGCGTCGTCCGCCGGGACCACCTGGGTGGCGCCGGCCGCCTCGCACAGCGCGCCGACCGCGGCCAGGTCGGGGGCGGGGTCCGGGGTGTCGAAGGCGGCCAGGAGGAGGGCCTCCGTGGTCTCCGGCAGCCCCATGTGCGAAAGGTCGTTGACGGCCTTGACCGTCGTACGGTCCATGATTTCGAGCAGTGACGGCACGTGCCCGCCGGCCATGATCCGGCACACCGCGTCGCAGGCGGCGGCCGCGGACGCGAACTCGGCGGCCAGGACCAGCTGCTGCGGGGGCTGCGGCCTCAGCCCCAGGACGGCCCGTACGACGATGCCGAGCGAGCCCTCGGAGCCGACGAAGAGGCGGGTCATGTCGTATCCCGCGACGCCCTTGGCGGTACGGCGGCCCGTGGACATCAGGCGTCCGTCGGCGAGGACGACTTCGAGGCCGAGGACGTACTCGGCCGTCACCCCGTACTTCACACAGCACAGGCCGCCGGAGGCCGTGCCGATGTTGCCGCCGATGGTGCACATCTCCCAGCTGGAGGGGTCCGGCGGGTAGTACAGGCCCTGCTCGTTCACCGCGCGCGACAGGGTCGCGTTGATGACGCCGGGCTCGACGACGGCGATGCGGTCGACGGGGTTGATCTCCAGGATGCGGTCCATCTTGGTCAGGGACAGCACGATGCAGCCGTCGGAGGCGTTGGCGCCGCCCGACAGGCCCGTGCGGGCGCCCTGCGGGACGACCGGGACGCGCAGTGCGGTGGCGGTGCGCATGACGTGCTGGACCTCTTCGACGGTCCGCGGCAGGACGACCACCGCGGGGGCGCCGGCCGGGCAGAAGCTGGCCATGTCGTTGGCGTAGGACGCGGTGACGTCGGGGTCGGTCAGGACGGCCTCGGCGGGCAGACCAGCGAGCAGCCGCTCGGTGAGGTCACCCTGGGCCTGGTCGGGTGCGGTTTCGATACGGCTCATGATCACAGCGTGACACCCGGGGCCATCGGTGTGAACCCCATGTACGGCAGCCGTCGTAAGGCGGGTGTGGTCGTCGTATTGACGCCATCTTTCACGCACAGTGATCGTCATGGAGAACGACGCCGTGCAGAACGCACAGGGCACGCCTGACCGCCGCCCGCGTATCCGACGACGGGTGCTGCTCGCCTCGGTGGCGGGGTGTGCCGTGCTCGGTGGGGTGCTGACGCTGCTGCCGTGGGGATCGAGCGGGACCCGGGCGCCCGCACCGGCACCGGGGGCGCAGGCGCTCACCGCGGTCACGACGGGGGTGCCGGTCGGGCTGCCCGAACTGGCGTCGCTGATCGACGAGCGCGAGGCGCATCTGCGGACGCATCCCAGGGACGCCAAGGCGTGGGCGGTGCTGGGGGCGGCGTATGTGGAGCAGGGGCGGCGGACCGCGGAGCCGGCCAACTACCCGAAGGCCGAGAAGGCGCTGCGTACGTCGCTGAGGGTGCGCGAGGAGAACGCGGCGGCGCTGGGCGGCATGGCCGCGCTGGCCAACGCGCGGCGGGACTTCCAGGCGGCGCGTACCTGGGGCGAGGCGGCGCTGAAGGCGGACCCGAAGCGGTGGACGACGTATCCGCAGCTGATCGACGCGCACACGGGGATGGGCGACTGGAAGGCCGCCAAGCGGACCCTGGAGCGGTTGCAGAAGCTGCGCTCGGGGCCTGCCGTGCAGGCGCGGGCGGCGGGCGTCTACCGGGACCGGGGCCGGCGGGAGGACGCGGCGGCCGCGCTGTCCGACGCGGCGGCGGCGGCCCAGGCCCCGGCCGAGCGGGCGGCGTACGTCGAACGTGCCGGGCAACTCGCCTGGGAGCGCGGCGACTTGGACGAGGCGCTGCGGCACTTCAAGGAGGCGGTCCGCCTCGACCCCGACCAGCGGGCCGCGCTCGCCGGGCAAGGGCGGACACTGGCGGCGCTGGGCCGCACGACGGAGGCGCTGAACGCGTACCGGGTGGCCCTCGCCAAGCAGCCGCGTGCCGAATACGCCCTGGAACTGGGCGAGTTGTACGAGTCGCTGAGGATGGGACAGGCGGCGCGGGTGCAGTACGACCTGCTGCGCGAGCGGGTGGCCGCGGCCGCGGCCGGCGGGGTCGACGAGGAGCTCGTCCTGGGCCTCTTCGAGGCCGACCACGGCGACCCGCGGTCCGCCGTACGGCGCCTGCGGGCCGAGTGGCGCCGCCAGCCGGGCATCGCGGTGGCCGACGCGCTGGGCTGGGCCCTGCACCGGGCCGGGGAGGACAAGGAAGCGCTGAAGTTCGCCAGGGCGGCGACCAACAAGGAGCGTGGCGGTACGGTCCGCAGCGCGCTGTACGTCTACCACCTGGGGATGATCGAGCGGGAGCTGCAGATGGCGTGGCCCGCCCGACGCCATCTGCTGGAGGCGCTGCGGATCAACCCGCAGTTCTCGCCGACGCGGGTGCCGGTGGCGGAGGCGGTGCTGTCGGAGTTGGGCGAGCCGTCGGTGGAGGACGTTCCGAAGATGGACGGGACCACGGCTCCCTGACTACGACTCCCCCTCCTTCTTGACGAAGATCGAGAAGCGGCGGGCGCCCTGCTCCCCCGAGGCGAACCCGAGGTACACCCGTGGCGTCGTCCCGCCCCGCACGGCGATGCCCTCCGGCTCGCGGAACCCGAGGGAGTACCCGGCCTCGGTGCGCTCCCCCTGGGCCCGCTTGCCCGTGGTGATGTCGAGGCTGGAGACGTAGGCGTTGCCCCGCTTGGCGGCCGGGTTGGCCTTCGCGTGGTACGCCGTGCCCGCCAGTTGGTAGATGTGGTCGCGGTGCAGGGCGTAGCCCTGGAAGGGGATCTTCGGGTCGGGGTGGGCGCCGGTCTGGGCGAAGTCCGCGATCGGGTTGTCGTAGTCGCGGGCGACGAAGGCGTCGAGGTCCCAGACGCGGTAGCGGGGCTCGTCCGAGGCGTCGCGGTAGCGGACGGCGATGCGCTTCGAGGCCATGCAGACCGACGGCTGGTTGTTGACGGAGTCCGGGACGGGGCGGCGGACCTTGACGTCCGCGCTGGTACGGACGGCGCCGTTCGCGAAGTGGAAGCGGGCGACGCCCTGGCCGTAGCCGCCCTCGGCGTCGGCCTCGGTCCAGATCCAGGTGCTGCCGTCGTCGGCGTCGCGCTGGATGCCCAGGCTGACTCCGTGGCCGAAGCCCTTCAGGTACATGTGGCCCAGCCGTTTGCCCTGGTGGTCGAGCTTGTTCAGGCACAGGTCGCCGGCGTCGCCGCCGCCCCGGGTGAGCTGGAGGACGTACAGGTGCTTGTTCGCGTCGTCGAAGGCGAACGACTGGAGCACCGTCGGCTCCTTGAGCGTGCTCTTCTGCCACAGCCAGCGGGCCGAGGGCACGGCGAGGTTGATGCGCGAGGTCACTTGCGTCCCCATGTCCTGTGGATGCCCCCGTGGCACCCACAGGACATGAGAGCGTCAACCGCCGTTCATTGGTTGCATGTTCTACGAATTCACAGGTTTCGCATGCGGCTCATTCACCTCAGAGGTTGCCGCGCTTGGCCTGCTCCCGCTCGATCGCCTCGAACAGTGCCTTGAAGTTGCCCTTGCCGAAGCCCATCGAGCCGTGCCGCTCGATGATCTCGAAGAAGACGGTCGGACGGTCCTGGACCGGCTTGGTGAAGATCTGCAGCAGATAGCCGTCCTCGTCGCGGTCGGCGAGGATCTTCAGCTCGCGCAGGGTCTCCACGGGCACGCGGGTGTCGCCGACCCACTCGCCGAGGGTGTCGTAGTACGAGTCCGGGGTGTCGAGGAACTGGACGCCGGCCGCGCGCATCGTGCGGACCGTCGCCACGATGTCATTGGTGTTCAGCGCGATGTGCTGGACGCCGGCGCCGCCGTAGAACTCCAGGTACTCGTCGATCTGGGACTTCTTCTTGGCGATGGCGGGCTCGTTGATCGGGAACTTGACCTTGAGCGTGCCGTCCGCCACGACCTTCGACATCAGCGCGGAGTACTCGGTGGCGATGTCGTCGCCCACGAACTCCTTCATGTTCGTGAAGCCCATGACCTTGTTGTAGAAGCCCACCCATTCGTTCATACGGCCGAGCTCGACGTTGCCGACGCAGTGGTCGATGGCCTGGAAGGTGCGCTGGGCGGGCGGTTCGACCATCGGGGCGGCGGCGGCGAAGCCCGGCAGGTACGGGCCCTCGTAGCCGGTGCGCTCGACGAGGGTGTGGCGGGTCTCGCCGTAGGTCGCGATGGCGGCCAGGACGACGGTGCCGTGCTCGTCCTTGAGCTCGTACGGCTCGGTCACCGAGCGGGCGCCGTGTTCGAGGGCGTAGGCGTACGCGGCGCGCGCGTCCGGGACCTCGATGGCGAGGTCGACGACGCCGTCGCCGTGCTCGGCCACGTGCTGGGCGAGGAAGTGGCCCCAAGTGGTGGCGGGCTTGATGACGGAGGTGAGGACGAACCGCGCGGAGCCGTTCTCCAGCACGTAGCTCGCGGTCTCGCGGCTGCCGTTCTCCGGTCCGGAGTAGGCGACCAGCCGCATGCCGAAGGCGGTCGAGTAGAAGTGCGCGGCCTGCTTGGCGTTGCCCACGGCGAAGACGACCGCGTCCATTCCCTTGACCGGGAAGGGGTCGGCCTGCCGGGCGGTGTCGGGAGTGTGGTGTGTGGTCTGCGTCATAGGCGCAGCCTCACCCTGGCGGGGCAAGGTGCGCAATAGTTCGCCTTTTCACTGGGCAATATGACCAGTGCAATGCTCGTTTCTGCGGGCTCCCTGTACAGGATGACCACCGCGACTCAGGAGAAGGAGCAGGCTGCTGTGGCGATCGATCATCTGGACGGGCGGATCATCGTGCTGCTGGCGCGGGAGCCGCGGATCGGGGTGCTGGAGATGTCCCGGCGGCTGGGCGTGGCCCGCGGGACCGTGCAGGCCCGGCTGGACCGGCTTCAGTCGAACGGAGTCATCCGCGGATTCGGCCCTGAGGTCGATCCGGCGGCGCTCGGGTATCCGGTCACCGCCTTCGCCACGCTGCAGATCCGGCAGGGGCAAGGGGCCGACGTACGGGCACACTTGACGACCGTGCCGGAGGTGCTGGAGCTGCACACGACCACCGGGACCGGGGACATGATGTGCCGTCTCGTGGCGCGCTCCAACGCCGATCTCCAGCGTGTGATCGACCGGGTTGTCGGTTTCGATGGAATCGTCCGGGCCTCGACCGCGATCGTGATGGAGAACCCCGTTCCGCTGCGGATCATCCCGTTGGTGGAGCAGGCGGCGGAGGACCGGGAGAGCAGCTAGCCGCTACCTGGTGGGGTGAGTCCGTGTGAGCTTCTGGGAGTACCTGGGCAACCGCCACCAGCAGCTGCTCACCGATGCCTACCAGCACGCCAGCGCCGTCTTCCAGTGCATGGTGGTGGCGACCCTGCTCGGGGTGCTGATCGGCGTCGCCACCTATCAGAGCGGGTGGGCCGGCAACCTCGCCACCCTGTCCACCTCGACCATTCTGACCATTCCGTCGCTCGCCATGATCGGTCTGCTCATTCCGATCGTGGGTCTTGGCGTACCGCCCACGGTGATCTCGCTGACGCTGTACGGACTGCTGCCGATCGTGCGCAACTCGATCGTCGGCCTGCGCGGCGTCGATCCGTCGCTGGTGGACGCGGCCCGGGGCATCGGGATGTCCCGGCTCGCCCGGCTGCTGCGGGTGGAGCTGCCGCTGGCCTGGCCGCCGATCCTGACCGGGATCCGGGTCTCGACGCAGATGCTGATGGGCATCGCGGCGATCGCGGCGTTCGCCTCCGGACCCGGCCTGGGCAATGTGATCTTCCGCGGTCTCGCCTCGCTGGGCAGCGCGAACGCACTCAACCAGGTGCTCGCGGGCACGCTCGGGATCATCGTCCTGGCGCTGCTGTTCGACGCCGCGTACGTCCTGATCGGACGGCTGACCATTCCCAGGGGGATCCGTGCCTGAGAACGGCGGCAACGGCAGCGGCAGCAACAACGGCAACCAAGGCGGCAGCAACGGTGACCATCACGGTGCCTCCATCGAGCTGGAGAACCTGACCAAGCGGTATCCGGGCAGTCCGCAGCCGGCCGTGGACAACGTGAGCATGGAGATCAAGGCGGGCGAGGTGGTCATCTTCGTGGGCCCGTCGGGCTGCGGGAAGTCGACCACGCTCAAGATGATCAACCGGCTGATCGAACCGACCGGTGGCCGCATCCGCATCGGCGGCGAGGACGTCACCGACATCGACCCGGTGAAGCTGCGCCGCAAGGTCGGCTACGCGATCCAGTCCGCCGGGCTCTTCCCGCACATGACCGTCGCCCAGAACATCGCCCTCGTACCGAAGATGATCGGCTGGGCGAAGCCGCGGATCCGCTCGCGGGTCGAGGAGCTGCTCGACCTGGTCGGCCTCGACCCGGGCGAGTTCCACGGCCGCTATCCGCGCCAGCTCTCCGGCGGCCAACAGCAACGGGTGGGCGTGGCACGGGCGTTGGCGGCCGATCCGCCGGTCCTCCTCATGGACGAACCGTTCGGCGCGGTCGATCCGATCACCCGTGACCACCTCCAGGACGAGCTGATCCGACTCCAGCACGAGCTGCACAAGACGATCGTCTTCGTCACCCACGACTTCGACGAGGCGATCAAGCTCGGTGACCGTATCGCCGTGTTGCGCGAACGCTCGCACATCGCCCAGTTCGACACCCCGGAGGCGATCCTCACCAACCCGGCGGACGACTTCGTGTCCGGGTTCGTGGGCGCGGGCGCGGCGCTGAAGCGGCTGAACCTGACCCGCGTACGGGATGTGGAGATCACCGACTATCCGACGGTGGGCGTCGACGACCCGCTCCAGGAGATCTTCAACCGGCTGCGGGCGAGCGGGACGAACGAGGTGCTGCTGCTCGACCGGCGCGGGCGGCCGTACAAGTGGCTCAGGCGCGGCGACATGATGCGGGCCAAGGGATCGCTGGCGCGGGCGGGCACGCTCGTACACGACACGGTGACCCGGGACGCGACCCTGCGGGACGCGCTGGAGGCGGTGCTGACGGACAGCGCGGGCCGGGTGGCCGTGACCGGGCGGCGCGGCGAGTACACGGGCGTCGTCGACATGGAGACGCTCATGAACTCCGTGCACGAGCTGCTGGACGCCGACCGGCTGGAGGCGCTGGAGGCCCAGCACGACCTGGAGGTCACCCGCAGCGCCCTGACACACGCCGAGCAGGAGGGCGAGGGAGGGGGGAAGAAGGCGTGAGCGCTCCCGAGGCCCCCGATCTGAAGGAAACGGAGGAAGCGACGGAGGAGGCGATGGGCGAGACCGAACCGGCCGCCCCCGCGCCGCCGAGGGCGCCCGCGCGGAGGGTGGGCTGGCAGAAGCTGACCTTCGTGCCCACCTTCCTCGTCGCGATGCTGCTCGCCACCTGGCTGTGGTTCCAGCAGGCCGATCTCGACCCGGTCTCCGAGAACGCGCTGGCCAACGGCCAGGTCTCCCAGGCCCTGTGGGAGCACATCCAACTCACGGCGATCTCCACGTTCTTCGTGCTGATCATCGCGATCCCGCTGGGCATTCTGCTCACCAGGAGGGCGTTCCGAAAAGCCACCCCGGTGGCCATGGCGTTCGCCAACATGGGCCAGGCGACCCCGGCGATCGGTCTCCTCGCCCTGCTGGTGATCTGGCTGGGCATCGGCCGCCGGGCCGCCCTGATCGGCATGATCGCCTACGCCGTCCTGCCCGTGCTGTCCAACACCATCGCCGGCCTCAAGGCCAACGACCCGACCCTTCTGGAGGCGGCACGCGGCATCGGCATGTCCCCCACAGGTGTACTGACCCGGGTCGAACTCCCCCTGGCGGTGCCCCTCATCCTCGCGGGCGTCCGCACGGCCCTGGTCCTCAACGTCGGTACGGCGACCCTCGCGGTCTTCGGCGGAGGCGGCGGCCTGGGCGTCCTGATCACAGCCGGCATCACCAACCAGCGCATGCCGGTCCTGGTCCTGGGCTCGATCCTCACGGTCGCCCTGGCCCTGCTGGTGGACTGGCTGGCGTCACTGGCGGAAGTGCTGCTGCGGCCGCGGGGGTTGGAGACGTGAGGGGGCGTGTGGGCGGCGTGCCGGGGTGGCGGGGTGCGGGGCGGTCTGGGGTCGGGTGTCGGGGTGCGGGGCTGTCGGGGGTGAGGTGGCGTACGGGGCTGTCGGGGGCGAGGTGGCGTACGGGGCTGTCGGGGGCGAGGTGGTGGCGTACGGCGCTGCTGGTGGCGGGGCGGCGTGCAGCCCGGCCGACGGCGAGGTGGCGCGCGGCCGTGCTGGCGGCGAGGTGGCGCGCGGCCGTGCTGGCGGCGAGGTGGCGCGCGGCCGTGCTGGCGGCGAGGTGGCGCGCGGCCGTGGTGGCGGCGAGGCCGCAGACGGCCCAGCCGACGAAAGGGCGGCGCACGGCCCAGCCGACGACGCGGCGGCGTGCAGCCCAGCCGCCAGCGGGGAGGCGTCTGACCTCGGCAGCGGCGAAGCCACATACGGCCCGGCCACCAGCGAAGTGGCGCACAGCCCAGCCGACACCGAAGCCGCAAACGGCCCAACCGACGACGCCGCGGCCTGCGGCCCAGCCGCCAGCAGGGAGGCCAATGACCCCGGCAGCGGCGAAACCACATACAGCCCGGCCACCAGCGAAGTGCCACACAACCCAGCCGACACCCAAGCCGCAAACGGCCCAACCGACGACGCCGCGGCCTGCGGCCCAGCCGCCAGCAGGGAGGCCAATGACCCCGGCAGCGGCGAAACCACATACAGCCCGGCCACCAGCGAAGTGCCACACAACCCAGCCGACACCCAAGCCGCAAACAGCCCAACCGACGACGCCGCGGCGCACAGCCCAGCCGCCAGCGCGGCGGCGCATGACCCTGCTAGCGGTGCAGCCACGCACGGCCCGGCCAGCGGCAAGGTGGCGCGCGGCCCTGCCGGTGGCGAAGCGGCGTGCGGCCCTACTGGGTGCCGCGCTGCTACTGGTGGCCCCCGGCTGTGGTCTGACCAGCGGATCGCCCATGGTCGACGACGTGCGGCCCGGCACGATCGGGCGGGGTGAGCCGTTGAAGGGGGCCGAGTTGACGGTGACGTCGAAGTCGTTCACCGAGCAGCTCATCCTTGGCGCGATCATGGGCATCGCCTTCCAGGCGGCGGGTGCGGAGGTGCTCGACCGGACCGGGATCCAGGGCTCCATCGGCAGTCGCGAGGCGGTGCGGAAGGGGGACGCGGACGCCGGGTACGAGTACACGGGCACTGCCTGGATCACGTATCTGGGCCGCAGCGAACCCATCACCGACCCGCAGAAGCAGTGGGAGGCGGTGCGGGCGGCCGACGCGAAGAACGGGGTGACCTGGCTCGCGCCGTCCGCGCTGGACAACACCTACGCCCTGGCGATGAACCAGGAGAACCACAAGAAGTACCGCACGAACGACCTCTCCCAGGTCGCCGCGCTGTCGAAGTCCGACCCCGCCGCGGTGACGCTGTGCGTGGAGGTCGAGTTCGCCAACCGGGCGGACGGACTGCCGGGCATGCAGAAGGCGTACGGGATGGACGTGCCGACGAAGAACATCACCCAGATGGACACCGGGATCATCTACACCCAGGTCGCGAAGGGGAGTTGCACCTACGGCGAGGTCTTCACCACGGACGGCCGCATCAAGTCCATGAACCTCGTCGTCATGGACGACAACAAGCACTTCTTCCCCAACTACAACGCCGCCCCGATGATCAACACCAAGACCCTGAAGAAGTGGCCGGCCATCCCCGCGGTACTCGATCCGATCACCAAGAAGCTGAACAACACGGTGGCGCAGGACCTGAACGCGAAAGTGGACGTGGACGGGGAGGACCCGCATCAGGTGGCGTTGGACTGGATGAAGGCGGAGGGGTTCGTGAAGTAGGGCGGCTTACAGAGGAGTTGAAGCAAGGAAGCACCTGCAAAGAAGTGCTTGCAAAGAAGTCTTTGCAACACTACCTTTGCATGCATGGAGCCCGAACAGCCCAAGGTGCACAACCTCGACGCCCGTTCCCTGCGCGGGCTCGCCCACCCCCTGCGCATGCGGCTGCTCGACGCCCTGCGCTTCGGCGGACCGGCCACCGCATCCCAACTCGCCGAGAAACTGGGCGAGTCCAGCGGAGCCACCAGCTATCACCTACGCCAGCTCGCGGCACACGGCTTCGTCGAGGACGACGCCGAGCGGGGCAAGGGGCGGGAGCGGTGGTGGAAGGCGGCGGTGCAGGGACTGCGGTTCGACGACGCCCTCCTGCACCACCCCAGCCCCGAGGTACGCGGGGCCGCCGACCTGTATCTGCACGAGGTGGCCACCACGCAGAACCAGGAGCTGTCGACCTATCTCGGCACCCGTGCGGAGTGGTCGGAGGCGTGGAACGGCAGCACGGACATGAGCAGCATGACGCTCCGCCTGACCCCGCAGCTCGCGAGCGAACTGACTCACAAGATGCACGAGTTGGTCGACAGCTACCGCAATCTGCCCGGCGTGGAGGACGCCCCCGACGCGAGCACCGTCCGCGTACAGACCCGCGCCTTCCCTCTCAGCACGGACTGAAAGGCAGCCGCCCGATGCAGCATCCCGAGACCACCCTCGCCCTGCACCACGCCCGCGCCGCCGACCTCCGCGCCCAGGCCGACGCCCACCGTCTCGCCACCCGGGCCAGGCAGCCGTACCGCATCCGAACCCGCCTCGGCTGGACCCTCGTGGAAGTCGGCCTGCGCCTCGCCACACCGCCGGGACGGCAGCCGGCCCTCGCCTCCTAGGCCCTAGCAGCTGGGAATCGAACCCTTCCCCGACTCCAGCGCCTCCAGCGCGCTCACCGCGCCCGTCAGCGTGGTCACCGGGATCAGCCGCAGCCCCTTCGGCAGTTCCGCCTTCGCGTCGGAGCACTCCGCCTTCGGCACCAGGAAGACCGTCGCCCCGTCCCGCTTGGCCGCCTGCGTCTTCAGGGACACGCCCCCGACCGCGCCGACCTTGCCGGCGGCGTCGATCGTGCCCGTACCGGCGATGGTGCGGCCCCCGGTGAGGTCGCCGCCCGCGCCGTCGCCGTTCAGCTTGTCGATGATCCCCAGGGAGAACAGCAGGCCGGCGCTGGGCCCGCCCACGTCCGCGAGCTTCAGGTCGACCTTGATGTTCTTGTCGTTCAGGTCCAGGTGATTCAGCGCGGCCTCGGCCGCGGCGTCCTGGGACTGCTTCATCTGCTCGGTGTTGTACCGCTCGATCTCCTTGGTGCTGCGGCCGCTCGGATAGACCGAGTCGCGCGGCATGACCGCCTTGTCCGTGCGGAACCAGGCGTCGACCACATCGCCGAGCGTCACCTCCGTGTCGGGGGACGTGGCCTCGATCGTCGTCATACGCAGCTCGCCGCTCGTGTCCCGGGTCGGCGCACCGGAGATCGTGATCACCGGGTCCCCCTGGTTCTCGCCGAGCACGTCGGCCGTCAGCCCGGGCTGCGTCAGCGAGAACGGCAGCGGCGCGAAGGCCGCCGTGGCGAGCAGGGCCACGACCGGCAGGGCGCAGACGGCGAGCGCCTGGGGGCGCGTGAGGCGAGAGAACACGGGATCAATCTAACGTGACGGCGAGTTCCGACCCGGCGCAGGTCGGAGCTGCCAAGGTTGCCCCACGAAGGTCACGTACGGGTCTCGTCACACCGCGTACAGCTCCCGCCGCTCCTTCGTGAAGCGCCGCAACGCCTCCGGCAGCGGCTCCACCCCGATGCCCGGCGACCGCGGAACCGGCAGATGGCCGTCGACCAGCACGAACGGCTCCGTGATGTCCTCGGCGAAGTATCGGCTGGACGCCGAGGTGTCCCCGGGGAGCGTGCAGCCGGGCAGGGCGGCGAGCGCCAGGTTGGGCGCCCGGCCGATACCCGTCTCCAGCATGCCCCCGCACCACACCGGCACCCCGTGCGCATGCGCCACGTCATGCACCCGCCGCGCCTCCAGGTATCCCCCGACCCGCGCGGGCTTCACGTTCACGACCCGGCACGCGTCCATCGCGATCGCGGACGCGGTGTCGGCGGCGTTGTGCAGGGACTCGTCAAGGCAGACAGGGGTCGCGATGCGCTGCTGGAGGCGGGCATGGGCGTACAGGTTGTTCTCCGCGAGCGGCTCCTCGATCAGCAGCAGCCCGAACGCGTCCAGCCGCCGCAGATGCTCGGCGTCCGCGAGCGTGTACGCCGTGTTGGCATCGACCTGGAGCGGCAGGTCCGCTCCGAAGCGCTCGCGCACGGCCCGTACCGGCTCCAGATCCCAGCCCGGCTCGATCTTCAGCTTGATCCGGACGTACCCCTCGGCGAGATACCCCTCGACGTCGTCCAGCAACTCGGCGACCGTCCCCCTGATCCCGACCGACACCCCGGCCGGCACCCACTCCCGCACCGCCCCGAGATACCTGGCCAGCGACATCCCGTACGACCGCAGCTCCGCGTCGAGTACGGCCGTCTCCAGCGCCGCCTTCGCCAGCTCGTGCCCCTTGATCCCGTCCATGGCCGGGGCGAGGTGGGCCGTACCGAGCTCGGGCAGGGCGGCGGCGCGCGGCAGCAGGAAGTCACGCAGCACGATCTCCGCGCCGGCCACGAACTCCGAGCAGTACAGCGGCTCGGGGTCGCCGGCGAACTCCGACCAGCCCTCGGCCGCGTCCGTGACGACGTGCAGCAGGAAGGTGTCCTTCGTCGTCATCGTGCCGAAGGAGGTACGGAAGGGGCTGACGAGGGGGATCGCGACGTGCACGATCTCGACGTGTTCGAGTTTCACGCGGAAGCCTCCCGGCGGGTGAGCGTGTACCAGCCGTCCCGGGACATGCCCGTCGCCGTGAACCCCTCGGCGAAGGCCTTGGTGAACACCTCGCGGACGGCCCGCCGCCAGCCCAGCGCCAGCTCCGGGTCCGCGGCCCGCAGCGCCACTATGTCGTCCGGTACGCGGCACCAGACATACCGGTCCTCCGCGTCCCGGCGGGCGAGCGGCCCGCCGTCGGGGGCCGTGTGGGTGGCGGGCGCGGCGTCGCGATCCGGGGTGCCGGATCCGGCGTTGCCCGACTCCCCTTGCGACTGCCTTTGTTCCTGCCCTTGCGACTGCCCCCGCGGCGGCCCGATCAGGTCCCAGGTCACCTCCAGCCGGTCGCTTTCGTCGCCGTCGTTCACGCCGTCCGCCATGGGGCCGTAGAAGTCGACGAGATAGTCCGTGCCGGTGGCACCCAGTTTGACGAAGTTGAACCGGGCGTTCCGGCCGACCAGCGGATCGAAGGTCCAGCGCATGGTGAGCGCCCCGAGCTCCACCGCCCAGGCCCGCTGCGCCCGCTTGACCTGCGGCCCGAGCCCTCGCTCGGCGGCGGCCAGCAGCGAGTACGTCTCCCGCGACGCCGGCGGCCCGAACACGGCGACGCAGGCACCGACGAGCCGCTCCCCGTCGTACGCGGCGTGCACCGCCCCGCCCGCGTGGGCGAGGCTGTTCAGCGTCTCGGGCAGCAGGGGCGGTGCGCTGCGAGGCGTCTGCCATACGTCACTGAAGTAGTCGGCAACAGCGGTGAACCCGGCGGGCTCGTGGACGGTGCGGATGCTCAGTGAGGTCATGACACGAGTGTCGGAGGTGGTGCGGGCCCTGCCTAGTGCACGCGCGCGTCAGCGCAACGCCTCCGCCACCTCTCTGGCCGCGTCCACGACCCGCGGGCCCACCCGCTCGGGCACCGCGTCCGCCAGCATCACCACGCCCACGCTGCCCTCGACGCCGGTGACCCCGATCAGCGGCGCGGCGGCTCCACTGGCCCCCGCCTCCAACTCGCCGTGGGTCAGGGTGTACCCGGGCTCGTGCCTGGACTGCTGCCGAGCCGCGAGAATCGCCCGCCCCGCGGCGCCCCGGTCCAACGGGTGCCGGAACCCCGCCCGGTAGGCCACGTGATAGTCCGTCCACGTCGGCTCGACGACGGCGACGGCGAGTGCCTCCGAGCCGTCCACCAGCGTCAGATGCGCCGTCGCCCCTATGTCCTCGGCCAGCGAACGCAGCGCCGGCAGCGCGGCCTCGCGGACCAGCGGATGCACCTGACGACCCAGTCGCAGTACCCCGAGCCCGACCCGGGCACGGCCGCCCAGGTCGCGCCGTACGAGTGCGTGCTGTTCGAGCGTGGCGAGCAGCCGGTACACGACGGTCCGGTTCACGCCCAGTTTGTTGGATAGCTCGGTGACGGTCAGCCCGTGGTCCGTATCGGCCAGCAGCTTGAGGACGCGCAGTCCTCGGTCGAGCGTCTGAGAGGTCTCCGCGGTCACGACGCCCACTCCTTAAGTGGTGAGGTCGGCGGCTTCCTCGCGGCGGGTGCGTCACAGAGTCCCGTCAGTGACGCGCTTCAGAGGCCGCCGATCGGCCGGCGGCCCGGCCTGTGCCGGACCGCGTCGCTTCACGGCTGCGCTCCGCGGCGGCGCTGCCACGGGGCGTGTGCGTAGCGGGACATTAGCGAAGCCGGTTCGCTGAGCGGAAGGCTCCGTCCAGAATCCGGGCAGTGACCGGTACGGACCACTCCGTTTCATCCCGATATGCACGGCATGCAGGGCGCCCTGAAAGGCGCGAAGCGCCTTAGGGGCGCGGGGAACTGCGCGACAAGCCCCCACCGACCCGCGGCCAAACACGACAGGCACCCCACCAAAGCCCCCGGCCAAGGCACAGCGCCCAGCGTCCGTCACCTCATCCGGGTGGCCCACTCCTGCACCTTCGCAATGCGCTGCCGCAACTGCCCCGCCGTCGCCTCCGCGCTGGGCGGCCCCCCGCACACCCGCCGCAGCTCGGTGTGGATCACCCCGTGCGGCTTGCCGCTCTGATGGACGTACGCGCTGACCATGGTGTTCAGCTGCTTGCGCAGCTCCATCATCTCCTTGTGCGAGACGACGGGCCGCCGCTCGGCCGGCACCTCCAGCAGGTCGGCCTCGGAGTCCGGCTTCTTGCGGCTGTGCGCGATCTGCCGCGCCTGCCGCTTCTGGAGGAGCAGCTGCACCTGGTCCGGCTCCAGCAGACCCGGAATCCCGAGGTAGTCCTGCTCCTCCTCGCTCCCCGGGTGGGCCTGCATGCCGAACTCGGCGCCGTCGTACAGCACCCGGTCGAAGACGGCCTCGGACTCCAGCGCCTCGAAGGAGAACTGCTCCTGCTCGCCGGTGTCCTCGTCCTGCTCCTTGTTCGCCTCCTCCATCTCCTTCTCGGACTCGGCGTACGGGTCCTCCTCGCCCTCCTTCTTCGGCTTGTCGAGGGCGTGGTCGCGCTCGACCTCCATCTCGTTGGCGAAGGTGAGGAGATCGGGGACGGTCGGCAGGAAGACGGAGGCGGTCTCGCCGCGCCGCCGGGACCGTACGAAACGGCCGACGGCCTGGGCGAAGAAGAGCGGGGTGGAGATGGTGGTGGCGTACACGCCGACGGCGAGCCTCGGGACGTCGACGCCTTCCGACACCATCCGGACCGCGACCATCCAGCGGTCGTTGTTGCCGCTGAAGTCGTCGATCCGCTGGGACGCGCCCGCGTCGTCGGAGAGGACGAGCGTCGCCTTGCTCCCCGTGATCTCGCGGATCAGCTTGGCGTAGGCGCGGGCGGAGTCCTGGTCGGAGGCGATGACGAGGGCACCGGCGTCCGGGATGGCCTTGCGGACCTCGGTCAGCCGCTGGTCGGCGGCGCGCAGCACGCTCGGCATCCACTCGCCGCGCGGATCCAGCGCCGTACGCCACGCCTGACTGATCGCGTCCTTGGTCATCGGCTCGCCGAGGCGGGCGGCGATCTCGTCTCCCGCCTTGGTGCGCCAGCGCATGTTGCCGCTGTAGGAGAGGAAGATGACGGGCCGCACGACATGGTCGGCGAGCGCGTTGCCGTAGCCGTAGGTGTAGTCGGCGGCGGAGCGTCGGATCCCGTCGTTGCCCTCTTCGTACGTCACGAAGGGGATGGGGTTGGTGTCGGACCGGAACGGCGTACCGGTGAGCGCCAGCCGGCGCGTGGCCGGCTCGAACGCCTCAAGGCAGGCCTCACCCCAGGACTTGGAGTCACCGGCGTGGTGGATCTCGTCGAGGATGACCAGGGTCTTGCGCTGCTCGACCCGGTTGCGGTGCAGCATCGGCCGCACGCCGACGCCGGCATACGTCACGGCGACGCCCTGGTAGTCCTTGCCGAGCGGACCCGCGCTGTACTCGGGGTCCAGCTTGATGCCTATGCGCGCGGCCGCCTCCGCCCACTGCTTCTTCAGATGCTCGGTCGGCGCGACCACGGTGATCTGCTGCACGACATGGTGGTGCAGCAGCCAGGAGGCGAGGGTGAGCGCGAAGGTCGTCTTCCCGGCGCCGGGCGTGGCGACCGCGAGGAAGTCACGCGGCTGCTCCTGGATGTACTTCTCCATCGCCCCCTGCTGCCAGGCACGCAGCTTGCTGGCGGTACCCCAGGGGGCGCGGCCGGGGAAGGCGGGGGATAGGTGGTGGGACGTGGTGGAGGCGGCGGTGGTAGTCACGGTCTCCGTAGGTGGGGTCGGGCGGCTCGGCTGGGTATGACAACCGGGCCACCTTATCGGCGGCCCGGTGGCGTCATGACGCGGACGGTGCCGCGTCGCCCAAGGATGGGACTCAGGTCACATCCCTACTCCGTCAGATCCCGCAGAGCCTCCGCGATCACCTTGACTTCCTCCAGGCTCCCGGTAGCCACCGCGATGACGAGGCGCTCGGCCGCATCGATATCCGGGAGCAATTGCACGTCGTTCATCGCCAGGAAGACGACGCAGGACACCCATGCGGTGCGCTTGTTGCCGTCGATGAAGGGGTGGTTGATGGCCAGCGACTGCAAGAGCGCGGCCGCCTTGTCGAACAGGTCGGTGTAGGCCTCCTGCCCGAACATCGAGGCAGAGGGGCGATGCACGGCCGACTCCAGCAGACCCGCATCGCGTACGACGACGCTCTGGTCATCGACGGCGTGCTCGGCGATGGCCAGAACGTCCTCGGCCGACAGGTAGATGAACGTCACTTGAGCCGCTCCAGCAGTTCGGCCCACTTGGCGGTCTGCTCCTTGGCGGCCTTGCGGACCAGCGCCTCGTGCGCCGTCCTGGCCAGGTAGTCGTCCACGGCCCTCAGCAGTATGGCGTGCATGCTGGTGCCCTCCTCCTCAGCGCGCAGCTTCAGTGCTTCGGTCTGGTCGTCGCGGAGACGCAGGTTCATAGCCATACCAAAACAGTACCACGCGATGGGGTCGAATTGGTACCAGTTACGAACGCGAGACCCGCAACCGCGTAGTCACCCACGCCCCCACCAACGCCACCCCCGCCATCGGCAGGAACACCACCGCGAACGCCGCCGGATGCGAACCGGCGCCGGACGCCTCCGTTGCCGCATGGCTCACCGCGCCGCCGCCCAGGGCCGCGAAGGCGGCGCCGCCGGCGGCCAGCAGGACGACGTTGGAGAGCGCGTCGGAGATCTGGAGGGCGGCGGAGTTGGTGCCGGCCTGCTCGGGGGCGGAGAGGTGGAGCAGGAGCACGCCGGCGGAGGCGATCACCAACCCCATCCCGAAGCAGCCGAACGCCCATGCCACTGCGAGGGTCCAGACAGGCACGGACTCGATCAGCACACTCGGCGCGGCGGCGATGGAAGCCGCCACCAGCACCATCCCCAGCGTCATCAGCCGTTCCCGGTACGGCTCCACCCGCGGCCGCGACTGCACCCACGACCCCAGCGCCCATGTCACGCCGCCCGCCGCGAGCGAGAACCCTGCGAGCGTCGGCGACAGCCCCCGCTGGGTGACCAGCATCAACGGCACGAAGGACTCGGCGGCGATGAAGGACCCCGCGGCGACCCCGCGCAACAGCACGACGGACGGCAGCCCGCGCGCCGCCCGGTATGTGCCGCGCGGGAGCAGCCCGAGCACGGCAGGCACGAGGAGCGCGGCGCCGACGACGCCGGGGACGAGGGAGAGCCACCGCAGGTCCTGGGCGGCGTACTGGAGCAGCCCCGCGCCGAGGGAGATGCCGAGCGCGAGCCGGATGCGCCGCCGGTCGAAGGAGGCGGGGCGGCCGGAGCCGTCGACCGGTCCGCCCGCCCGGCGCCGTATCTGCGGCAGCGCGAGCGCGAGCGGAAAGACGACGAGCACCGGAATCCCGACGAACACCCAGCGCCACCCCAGATGCTCGGTCACCGCCCCGGAAGCCAGCGGCCCCACGATCGACGGCACGACCCAGCTCGCCGAGAACGCCGCCATGATCGCCGGCCGGAGCCGCTCGGGGTAGGCCCGCCCGACGACGACGTACAGGGCGACGATGACCAGTCCCCCGCCAAACCCCTGCACGGCCCGCCCGAGAATGAACAGCCACATCACCCCGGCGGTCCCGGACAACAGCAACCCGGCGCCGAAGGACGCGATCCCCGTACTCAGCGCCCCCAACGGCCCCCGCCGATCCGACCACTGCCCCGCCAGCACCATCCCGAACAGACTGGTGGTGAAGTACCCCGAGAACGCGAAGGCGTACAACGACACCCCGTCCAGCTCCCGCGCGGCAACCGGCATGGCCGTTCCGACGGCGGTCGCCTCGAAGGCGATGAGCAGCACCACGGAGACGATCCCGACACTGAGCGCCCGATACGACCGCCCCATCACGGTCTCCCCGGCGTCGGGGACCGAGGGAACATCGGATGTCTTCTCCACACCGGCATCACGGGGCTCAAGGGCAGTCATGAACGCCAGCGTAAGGTCCACAACCGGGTTTGGCCCCTGTCGGTGGATGGCTGTGCGGTGGGACCTTGGTCGTACGACCGCCGGCGTTCATGAACGCGGTGTGGCAGTCCCGTTGCAGCACCCGCGATTCCCTTGAGCCCCCTCCACACCTCGCCATACGGTCGATCCACCGAGTTCGGAACGGAGCACCACGCTCCACCGACCCGGCCGTGTGCCCGAGCGGTTTAGGGGCTCGCCTGCAAAGCGAGTTACGTGGGTTCGATTCCCGCCACGGCCTCCAGCAGTAGCCCTGACCAGCACGTTTCCAGGTCAGACACAGCCCACCCGGCGTGCGGATCCCGCCCCGGACGGGGCTGGGTCAGTTGCTCGGCCCGTTGCCCTGCCCTGCTGCCCAGCCCAGCCAAGCCCGGCCACGACAGTCCGCATATGGGCGCACTCGTAACGACAAGGCCGCATGAGTATCTCGACTCATCCCCTGCTCGCATACGCCCGCTAACATGATCGCGCTTGACTGATGATCAGCTATATAAGTTCAAATCGGGGGAAGTTGGCGTGGCATCTGATTTCGCGCGCTTGATGAAGCAGGACTTTTCGGACTTCGAGGGCGCCGCCAAGTCCTGGGAGAAGCTCGGCGGCACGATGGAGTCGCTGCAGCAACGGCACCGTCGCAGCGTCACGGGCCCGTTGCACGCCCAGTGGACCGGCGAGGACGCGAGGTCCGCGCTCTTCTACCTCGAAGACGTCGAGGCCCGCATCGGCATCGCCCGCACCGAGGCGGTGACCATCGCAGAGGTGCTGGACAGCACCCGCTTCCGTATGGAGTCGGCGCAGAACGCGCTGCGCAACGCGGTGCGCAGAGCCGAGGAGAACGGCTACACGGTCGACGAGGACGGCAACGTCACCGACACCAGCCTTCCCACCGATCAGGGATCGAGGCACGACCCGGACTACCAGGACCTCGTTCGCGAGCGCAGCGGTCCGCTCGGTGAGTACCGGCAGTGGATAGACCAGGCGCTCAAGGACGCCCGCGACGCCAGCGACCAGGGCTCAAAGGCACTGTCCGGGCTGAACGGCGACATCATGGACCGCTTCCGCGCCGGCGCGGTCGACGAGTCCGGCGACGACGCGAAGGCCGCCATGAAGGCCCTCGGAATCCAAGGGCCGCAGATACCGGACAAGCCCCACGACGCCGCCGAGTGGTGGAAGGCGCTGAGCCCGGCGGAACAGCGCGAGTACATGACCATGTACCCGAAGGAGATCGGGGCGACGAACGGCCTCCCCACCTTCGTACGCAACGAAGCCAACCGCATCGCCCTGGACCAGGAGTACGACGCGCTGGTCAACGGTGACGCCCGCGCGGAGAACCCCGGCGCGAGCAACGACGAGCTCAACAACCGGCAGAACCAGCTGGCGTTGCTCCGCGGCGAGCTGGAGAAGAACGACGGTGAGACCGAGGAGAAGAAGCAGCTCTATCTGCTCGACTTCGACGGCAGCGGCAACGGCAGGGCCGTCATCGCGATGGGCAACCCGGACACGGCCGAGCACACCGCTATCCAGGTCCCGGGCACCGACACGACGATGGACAGCGTGCCCGGCCAGCTGGGCCGCATCGGCAACCTGCAAGACTCCGCGTACGCCGAAGGCGAGCCGAATGGAGAAGTCTCCACCATCTTCTGGCTGGGCTACGACGCACCCGAGTTCGAGGGCGGCACCGGACTCGCCGGCGGCGGTGTGACCAGCGAGGATCGGGCCCAGGAGGCGGCTCCGCGGCTGCGGGACTTCGTCCAGGGCACCCGGGCCTCGCACGAGGGAGAGCCTTCCCACGTGACCGTACTCGGGCACAGCTACGGATCCACCGTGGTCGGCAACGCGGCGTCCATGGAGGGGGGCCTGGGCGCGGACGACATCGTGGCGGTCGGCAGTCCCGGTATGCACGTCAACAAGGCCGAGGACCTCAACATCGACCCCGACCACGTCTGGATCGGAACCTCCCAGGGCGACAGCGTCGCCAACGGGTTCGCGGACTTCAACCTCGGCGACAACCCCACCGAGGAGCCCTTCGGCGGCAACAACTTCAAGGTCGACCACAACGGCGGACACAGCGATTACTGGAAGGGCGACTCCCTGACCAACCAAGGCCTGATCATCGCTGGTGAACAGCCGGAAACAGAGCCCAAGCAGGACAACGACGTACCGCTGCTGCCCTGGTAGACCGCGATGAGGAAGACGATGATGATCACCAAACGCATGGCTCTGTGCGCCCTCAGCACCCTGCTGCTCTCGGCCACGGCCTGCACATCCGACGGTGGCCGGGACATCAACGACCCGCTGCCCCGCAAGACTCGGGACGCGGCGCTGAGCCTCGCCCGCGATTTCACCGAGCAAATGGCGGGCCCTGCCAACGTGGAACTCAAGCCCCGCGAAGAAATCGTCCACTTCTACGACTGTGTCGGCGAGCATGACGAAGTAGCCGACGACAGCCGTTTCTACCTCAGGTACCGCGTGAGAGCAGACCTTCCGCGAGATCAGCACATCCAGACCGTGAGGAAGCTCCGCAAGGCCCTCAAGAAGCAGGGATTCACGGATCTCGGCGGCAACGAGCGGCCAGGCGACGAGCGCCCCATCATCTGGAACTTCGAGGCAGAGGACGGAGGGGAGTGGTACGACCTCGACGTGCACAGCCTGGACGGCACCCAGGGTAAGGAACCTGACGAGTTGCAGTTCAGCGTCGACACCACCTGCTTCCTCCCGCCCGGAGTGAAACAGCAGAAGTTCTAGGACCGGACCGGACACGATCCACTTTTTCTTTCCAGAAAGGAAAACGCCTCCATGGCAGGGAAGTTGACGGTCAACCCGAACGAGCTGCGTGGCTCGGCGGGTGCCGCCGACGGCATAGCCGATGACATGAAGCAGCCGTCGGACACAGCGGTCAAGGACGCGGCGACGGCCGGCTCCACGATGACGGGATGGTCGATAGGGCCGGCCCTCCAGGAAATCTCCAGCAGTTGGGGCAAGGCTCTGACGGGGCTCCACGGCCGTACGAAGGCGGGCGCGACCAACCTGCGCAAGTCCGCGGACGGCCACGAGTGGAACGACGACCTGGTCTCGCAGGACTTCGAGAAACTGAACGTACAGACCGCGTCGGCGGGCGGTGGCGGGATCGGGATCATGTCCGCTTCCGGGTCGGGCGGCGGCGCGGTGGGCTCGGGTCCGTACCCGAACACCGGCCTCGACCCCCGGTTCCCGGGCAGCGGCGGGGGCGTGGGAACTCTGGGCCCCCATCCCGTCGAGCACGGCATCAGCCCCTTCGACAGGGGATTCCAGGCGCCCGTCGCGCAGGACCCGGGCTTCGCGTCCCCGTTCCCGGGAGAGGACATCCAGGGCGGGCCCCATCTGGTTCCGGAGGGTGAGAGCGTTCCGCTCGGCGAGCCGCCGGTCCACCAGTTCCCCGAACCCGACGCGACCGGTCTGCCGGACGCGGGGACGAGGCCGACTCCCGGGGCGAATCCCTTCGGCTGACCTGCCGGACGGGCCCTGGCGGGCTCGCAGGCCGCGGTCATCGGCATCCGTACGAGAGTGAATGTCGATGACCGCGGCTGAACCGCTGCACCCAGAACGGACAAACCCGCACAGCGCGTTACGCGGTCACCATCCCGCCACAGCCCTCCCGGCATCTCCTCAAACAGCGGCACAACCCTGGGCACCCTCCAGCCGTCCAGAACGTGACTGGACGACAAACATCCGGTAGCCGTGCTTCCTGTCCCGACGAGGAGACCCATCCGTGCGCCAGCGCATCCGCCCCTCGCACTTCCGTAGGTCGGCCGCCTTCGTGGCCGTCGCCGCGATCGCCGCGGCCGTTCCCGCGGTCGCCGCCTCCTCGGCGCATGCCGCCGAGGGCGAGCCCTCCCTGGTGATTTCAACGCTGCCGAGTACGTCTCCCAAGCCCGGCGAGGTGTACGACGAGAACGTCGTCGTCACCAACAAGGGCACCGCAGCCGCGGACGGCATCACCTTCCGGATCCGGCTGACCCGGGGACTCGACTTCCCCGGGCCCGTGGCGGGCTGTACCTACTCGACCGTCGAGGACCAGGTCAGGCAGGCGCTCTGCGAGCTCGACACCGTCATCGAACCCGGCGCGTCCATCGAGACGCCCGTGCGGTTCACGGCGCTGCCCAACGCGCTGATGGAGGCCGTCCAGTACGGCACCTCGGCCACCGGTGCGGCTCCGGGCGAGGGGTACGACGACAGTCACCGGCGGCTGACCCTGACCGCCGACAGCTCGGCCGACCTCGTCGCCATCGGTGACGACACCGAGGCGCTCGCGGGCGACAAGCAGTCCGTCACGGTGAAGCTCCGCAACGACGGTCCCGGCTGGATCCAGAATCAGGAGAGCGACGACCAGACCGCGCTCATGGTGCAGATCCCGAAGGGCACCGTCGCCGCCGAAGTGCCCGAGGAGTGCGCGCCGTTCGGGATCGACGGCCCGTCCGGGCCCGGGGGGACGCCGCGCAAGTCGAAGTACGTCTGCTGGCCCTCCGATGCCACCATCGAGGCCGGCGAGACCCTCTCCTTCACCTTCATGCTGGAGATCAAGGACGACGCGAAGACCACCACGGGTGAGGTGAAGGCGACCTCCGTCTACGACATCCACCCGGACTTCGACAAGAACCCCGCCAACGACAAGGCCCAGATCCGCATCGCCATCCCCACCGACAACGAACCCGACCCCGCAACCTCCGGCGGCTCGACGGGCGGCGGCTCCACGGACGGCGGCTCCACCAGCGGCGGGAACGGCAACGACCCCGACGGCCAGTCCACCGGCGGCACGGGCAGCACCGGCTCCACCTCGGCCGGCACCTCGACGGGCGCCACGACCGGCGGCTCCGACACCGGCGCCGTCGACGGCAACCTCGCCAGCACCGGTTCCGACGGCACTCCGCTTCTCGCCGGCGCCGCAGCCGCCGCGGCAGGTCTCGGCGGTGTCCTGGTCCTGGCCGTGCGCCGCCGCCGCGCGACCGCCAAGTCCTCGTAGCGGTACGCGACCTCAGAGGTACCCGACCTCACGGATACGACGCCTCAGGGATACGGCGTCGTCCGCGCGACGTGGGCCTGAAGAAGGCGACCCGAGTTCTCGAAGCCCCGGCGGGCGTACGCGGGGATCGCCCGGGGCGAGGAGTGGACGGTGACCCGCTCCAACCCGAGCTCCCTCGCCCTGTCCAGGGTCTCGGTGATCAGCCGGCCGCCCAGACCCGCGTCGCGCGCCTCCGGAACGACGTACACGCACTGGAGATCACCGGACGCCCGATGCAGCGCATGCGGTGTCGGGACCCGGTGAACGACCGCTAGCCACGCCATGCCAATGATCTCTATGGACCCTGTGATCCCTGTGATCCCTGTGGTCTCAGCATCGCGGGCCAGGACCATGCACCGGTGCGAGGCGGCGTTCTGCTCCGCCCAGGCGACGAAGTGGCGGACGAAGGCCTCGCGATCGACGGCTGCTGGTGCGGCGGCGCCGTCGTTCTCAAGGATCCACTGCCAGCGCAGTTCGGCGACGGCCGCCAACTCGCCCGGTTCGGCCGGGCGGACGGTGATGTCGTCCATACGGGCCCCCTCTCCCACCCGTCGGACCGACGTCACCGCGCCCCGCCCACCGACTCCAGCACCCCGCTCGCCGCGTCCCGGAACACCTCGGTCCAGTAGTGCCGGCCGTCCCCGCCCGCGGCGGCGACGCCGGTCGGGTCGACCGTCGACAGGACCTGGAGCATGGTCATGGCCAGTTGGTCGTAGGTGTCGGTCGTCAGCTCGTGGCCCGACTCCTCGTCGATCGCCTGCTCGCGGTGGAGCAGCCAGAGCGTGAAGGCGAGCGTCGAGATGTCGGTGTTCAGGGGGAACAGCCGCGCCTCGGTCTCGCTCCAGTGCAGGACCGCGCCCGTCGCTCCGTCGACGACCAGGCTGTTGTCCTCGACCAGCCGACCGAGGCGTATCAAGTGATCGGCGCGGAAGGGGAGTTCGGCCGAGGGGGCGACGTCGGCGTCGGCGTAGTGCTCGGCCAGTGTCGGCAAGGGGACGTCCGTGTCGAGGTCGAGGGAGAACAGGTGGCAGTTCTCCGGCAGCCCGACCTCGCGCAGAAAGCGGCGGGTCGGCTCGTGCGTGAGCGTGGCGGGGAAGTCGACCTCCTCGAAGCGCACCATCTTGCGCGGGCCGAACTCCTGGTCCAGCAGGCGCCGCGGCAGATCCAGGGCCAGGCCCGACTCGCCGGCCCGGCCCGCCACCAGTGCGAGCGGGCGGATCAGGGCCGCCATCTTCCAGAAGGGCGCCGGCTCGCCGTCCGTGCCCTCCTCGAACACCGCCAGCAGGTGCCGCGAGGCGTCGGCGACCGCCTTGGGGCCGTAGCGGCCGACGTAGGAGGCGAACTGGCCGCGCAGGCCCGCCAGTTCGTCCGTCGCCTCCGCGAAGCGCACCAGCGTCCGCAGCGACGGTGCCAGCGGGCGGCGGCCCATCAGGTCCGGGTGGTCGTACAGGAAGTGCGTCGTCGAGATCTCGCCCGTCGCGCCGTCCAGCAGGACCGACTCCGTCTCCAGGGCGCCGGCGCCCAGCAGTCCGCCTATCACCAGCTGGTCGCGCAGCTCCGCGGCCAGCCGTTCGTCCGGGCCGCCCGTCGAGTCCGCCACCGTCCGCAGACCCTCGCGGCACAGCTCGGCGAAGCTCAACACACCGCTGTCGCACGGCAGTCCGGGTCCCGTCAGCCATCGCCGCGTCGACGCGTGCGTGACGTACGGATCCAGTTCGGTCTCCGTCAGGATGATCGCCGTATCACCGGCGCGAGTCGTGATCGTCGTGCTCATGGCTCCCCCGCATGCGCTTGCTCACCGCCCCAGGGCAGGACACGGCCGACCGCCCGGTCCGCCGGATCCGGCTGCCGTCCCCACTGCCCAGAACACTACGCGCCACCACTGACAACGCCCCCTGATCGGCACGACCACCGCCAACGCACCGGATCAGCACCACCACTGACAGCGCTTCACATCAGTAAGACGCTCAGCCCACCCTCGCGCGTTCCCGCCCGGCGAGAATCGCCTCCACCGTCTCCCCCACGCTCAGCTCCGAGGAGTCCACCCACAGCCCGATCCGCGGCGTCCGCGCCCGCAGCTCCGGCACCACGTCCTGCACGACCGCCGTGAACCCGGCCTCCGCATACGCGTCCGCCGCCGCGGCCGACAACCGGTACCGCAGCCGGAGCTGAGCTTCGCCCTCGCCACCGTCGACGCCCTCGCCGCCCGCGTCGTCCTCGGCGCCGGGGTCGTACTCCACGCGCCCCGAGACGATCATCCGCCGGAAGACGTCCCCGCGCACATGCGCAGCCCTCGGCAGCCTCTCCGCCAGCGCCTGCGCGACCGTCGACTTCCCGGCCGCCTCCCCCGCTGCCTAAAGGGCGCGGGAGGTACCCCCATCCCCGGTGACCAGGACGACCCCGTCCATCAGAGCAACCGGCAAGGCAACCAGGAAGACCGCCGACGCGGGCTCACTGGCCGGTCACCACCGCCGCCTGCGGTCGGATCGGCAGGCGGTTCACCGGGCGGCCCGTCGCGGCGCGTACGGCCGACGCGATGGCCGCGGGCGAGGTCACCACCGGCACCGCGCTCACCGCCTTCGCACCGAACGGCGCGACCACGTCCCGATCCTCGACCAGCTTCACGATCCGGATGTCGGGGGCGTCCAGGGCCGTCGGCAGGGAGTAGCCCGTGAGGTCCGGGTGGCGGATCAGGCCGCGCGCCGAGCGCAGGTTCTCCGTGAGCGCTATGCCCACGCCTTGCGTCACGCCCGCCTCGATGCGCGCCTCCAGCTGCGCCGGGTTCAGCACCCGGCCGACGTCCTGGGCGAGGGCCAGCTCGACCACGCGGACCGAGCCCAGTTCGATGTCGACGTCGACGACCGCACGGATCGCGCAGAAGGACATGCCCACGAAGGCGTCGCCCTGGCCGGCGTCGTTGAGCGGTTCGGTCGGGTGCGGGCGGCACTGGGCCGTGGCCCACAGTTCCTTGCCGTCCAGCGCCTCGGTGACGGTGGTCGACAGGACGCCGTCGTACGACGTGATCTTGCCGTCGGTGATCTGGAGCAGCTCGGTCGACATGCCGAACTTGTGCGCCAGGGGCTGGAGGAGTTGCGTACGGACCATCTTGGCCGCCCGTTCCACCGCGCCGCCCGACACCCAGGTGTGGCGGCCTCGGCAGCCGGCGCCCGCCGGGGGCTGGTCGGTGTCGACGGGCGCCACGTGCACCTCGTCGATGCCCAGCGTCTCCTGGACGATCTGCCGGGCCAGCGTCGTGAAGCCCTGGCCGGTCTCGACGGCGGCGCACAGCACCGTCGCCACACCGTCGTGGACCTTCACGGTCGCCGTGGAGACCTCGTCGGCGCCCTCGGCGCCGAGCATGTGCACCATGCCCAGGCCGTAGCCCACGCCCCGCCGCACGGCACCCGGTTCGCCCGCGCCCTCGGGGCCGCCGGGCAGCAGCCACTCGTCCTCGGGGGTGTCCTTGGGAAGCGCGGGCAGGGGGTAGTCCCGTACGGCCTGGAGCAGTTCGGCCACGGGGGCCGGGCACGTCACCGTCTGGCCCGTCGGGAGTACGTCGCCTGTCGCCATGGCGTTGCGCAGCCGCAGCTCCGCCGGGTCCACGCCGAGCTTCTTGGCGAGCTTGTCCATCTGCGCCTCGTAGGCGGCGCACACCTGCATGGCGCCCTCGCCGCGTACGTGGCCGGAGGGCGGGTTGTTGGTGCGTACGGCCCAGCCCTCGATGAAGGCGTTCGGGACGACGTACGGCCCGCAGGCGAAGCCGACCGCGGCGGCCAGCGCTTCGGCTGAGGTGTCGGCGTACGCCCCCGCGTCCAGCAGGATCTGCGCCTCGACCTTGACCAGCTTGCCCTCGGCGTCCGCGTGGTGGCGGTACCGCAGGAGGGTCGGGTGCCGGTGTGTGTGGCCGAGGAAGGACTCCTCGCGCGTGGCCGTGAGCTTCACCGGGCAGCCGGTCTTCAGCGCCAGCAGGCCGAGCGGCAGTTGGAAGCCCTGGTCCTCGCGGTCGGCGGTGGCGCCGGGGACGCCGGTGACGACGACCTTGACGCGCTCGGGTTCCAGGCCGTAGCAGGCGGCGGCCCGGTCGCGGTCGGTGTGCGGGTCGGTCGAGGCGAGGTAGAGCTCGACGCCGCCGTCGGGGCGCGGTACGGCGAGGCCCGCCTCGGCGCCGATCGGGGCCGGGTCCTGGCGGCCGATGCGGTACAGGCCCTCGACGACGATGTCGCCGGCCGCGTCGGGGTCGCCGTGGCGCAGCGGGATGTGGCGGATCAGGTTGCCGTCGGGGTGCAGCGGCTCGGCCTCGAAGGCCTGCTCGGGGTCGGTCACCGGGTCGAGCACCTCGTACTCGACGATGACGGCCGCGGCGGCCAGGCGTGCGGTGTCCGGGTGGTCGGCGGCGACGGCGGCGATGGGCTCGCCGTGGTGGCGTACGACCTCGGAGGCGAAGACCGGGCGGTCCGCCTTGCCACGGCCGAGCAGCGGGGTGCCCGGCACGTCCTCGTGCGTGACGACGGCCCGGACGCCGGGCATCTCACGCGCGTGGGAGGTGTCGATGGACGTGATGCGCGCGTGCGGGTGCGGCGAGCGCAGTACGGCCGCCCACAGCAGGCCCTCGGCCCACAGGTCGGCCGCGTACGGGAAGGTGCCCTCGGTCTTGGCGCGCGCGTCGGCGGCCGGCAGGGAGGCGCCGAGGCCGTGCGGGATCTGATCGGGGGCGGGGGCTGCCTCCGCGGCTGTGGTCGCGGTGGCGGCTTCGTTGCTCACGCCTGACCTCCGTCCGGTCCGTACGCCTGGTCATGCGGTCCCCTGGCACCCGGCGGATCGAACGCCGACGGGTTGACCCCGCCGGCCCCCGGGCCCGCCTGGTGAGGGATACGCGGCTCGTCGCCGTTGTGTTCGGGCTCGTCGGCCGTCGCCTGTGCCTCGCGCTCGGCGACGACCTCCTGGACGGCGTCCACCACGCCCCGGTAGCCGGAGCAGCGGCACAGGTTGCCGCACAGCGCCTGGCGGGTCTCCAGCTCGGTCGGCGCCGGGTTGCCCTCCAGCAGGTTGTGCACGGTCATCGCCATGCCCGGCACGCAGAAGCCGCACTGCACGGCGCCGCACCGCGCGAGCGCGCGCTGCACGTCGGAGGGCTGCCCGTCCTGGGCGAGCCCCTCGACCGTACGGACCTCGGCGCCGGCGGCGGTCACGGCGGGTACCAGGCAGGACGCGACGAGCCGTCCGTCGACCTGCACGTTGCACGCCCCGCACTCGCCCTGCGAGCAGCCGTCCTTGGCGCCCGCGAGCCCGAGCCGCTCGCGCAGCACATAGAGCAGCGACTCGCCGATCCAGGCGTCGGAGACGGGCCGGTCGGCGCCGTTGACGCGCAGGACGTAGGAGGCGAGGGGGTGTTCCTCGCCGGGGGGCGCCGGTACGCCGTCGGAGGAGGCGGCTCCGGCGGCTTCCTCGGCGGCCTCCGGGGCCAAGTCGCCGCCCTCGGCGGGCGCGCTCTCCGCGGAGGCCTCTGCCGGTCCCTGAGCGGCCTCTGTGGCGCCCTGGGCGTCCGTGGCGGGCTCACCGGCTGCGGGAGCGTCCGGTGAGGCCGCTGAAGCGCTTTCGGCGGGGTCCTCGACGGGCGCGGAGGCGTGCGCCTGCTCCTCGGCGGGGCGCGCGGCGGAACCGGGGTGCACGCGCGCGTGGGCGTCGTCGCCGGGTGCCGCGGGCGGGTTCCCGTCCGCGCCGAACCCGGCCGCGGCGGGCGGCTGCTCGTGCTCGTTCGGGGCGGGCCGTACGCCGGGCCGATCACCGGGGTGTACTGCGTGCTGGTCACCGGCGTGCGGTCCGGGCAGGCCGGGAGCGTGCCCGGCATCGGCCGGCGGGCCGGGTCGGGGCGCGGTCCCCAGCGCTTCGCCGGTCGCCGCGGCGGCCTCGGCCTGCTCTCCCCACGGCTGACCCGTGGCCTGCGTCGCCCAGGGTGCGGGCGCGCCGCCGGGCAGCGTGGCCGGCGGGGTGCCGCCCCACTGCTCGACGAGCGACGACGTGGTGAACTCGCCCGATTCATCCGGAAGGTCACCGTCGGCGACGGGAATCGACCACTGCCCGGTCACGTCATGACCGGGCGCCACGGCGGCCTCCTGGCCCCCTTGGCCGGCCGAGGTCTCCGAGAAGTTCCACTGCTGGGTGGCCCCGGGGTTGTACGTGAACTGGCCGCTGCCCGGGTCCTGCGGGGCGGCGTTCGGGTCGGGCCACTGGGCGCCCTCGGCGGGCGCGCCGGCGACCGGCCAGCCACCGGCGGCCGCGGGGTCGGCATCCGGGTCCGAGCCCGGCGCGAACGCTATCTGCGGCGGCACATACCCGTGGCCGCGCGCGGCGAGCGGCGTGTCGGAGGAGGCCAGGAGGGCGTCGATGCCCCCTTCGGGGAGTTTGACGAAGGCGGTGGCGCCGTCGTCGTAGTCGCCCTGGGGCAGCGGGTCCCAGCGACCCCTGCCCTGGGGCGTGCCCTCTCCGTGCTGGTCGTCGGTCACGACAGCGCCCTCCCCAGTGCTCGTCGGGCCAGCGCGGCGACGGTGCGCCGCAGGTGCAGTACGGCGGGTGGATGCTGGGTCACGGACCCGTCCTCGGCCGGGACCGGGTCGGGGATGCAGGCCGCGGCGACGTACTCCCCGAAGGCGTGCAGTGCCTCGGGGACGATCGCGCGGCTGTTGTCCCAGTCGATCAGCCGGGCCACCCAGTCCTCGGCCTCCAGCGGCCTCAGCGGCATCGGCGCTATGGCGCCCACGGCGCACCTGACTCCGCGCCGGGCGGGGTCGAGGACGACCGCGACGGACGCCATCGAACGCCCCGGGCCGGTGCGGCCGGTGGCCTTGAGGAAGACCTGCGGGGCGTGCAGCAGCGGCACGCGCACGAAGCCGATGAGTTCACCGGCGCGCAGCATCTCCATGCCGGCCAGCAGGTGCGACACCGGGATCTCCCGGCGGGCTCCGCCCTGGCCCGCGATGATCAGGGTCGCTTCGAGGGCGGCGAGGACCGGCAGCGCGTCACCGTTCGGGGACGCCGAGGCGATGTTGCCGCCGAGGGTGCCCGCGTTGCGGATCTGCGGTGGGCCCGCGGCGCGCGCGGCGGCCGCCAGCGCCGGGATCAGGGCGGCGAAGTCGGGGCGGCCCATCCGCGCGTGGGTGAGGCCGGCGCCCAGCAGGGCGTGGCCGTCCTGGTACTGCCAGCCGCGGATCTCGCTGATCCGGCCGAGGCCCACCAGCGCGGCGGGCCTGAGCTGTCCGGAGTTGACGGCGGCCATGAGGTCGGTGCCGCCCGCGACCGGCACGGCGGCGGGCATGGCGGTGAGTGCCGCCACGGCTTCGTCCAGCGTCGTGGGCAGCGTGACGGCCTGCGCCGCCTGCGGTGCGCTCGTGGTCAAACCGGCTGCCCCTTCCCGCTGCCCCACCTGGTCCCACCTGTGTTGCCGTACGGTACGTGCTGACAGGGCGGACGTGGCAACTCTGGCACATCTTCGCAGGACCCGAAGACAGGGGTCCGCTAGGAGGCATTCGCCCACCTCATCGCGGAGATGGTCCGTTTTCGTACGGCATCACCGATGCGTTCCGATTGACACTCTTCGGTGACACCTTGCCGGTTTTTTCCATTACCTGTTCGGGGGCGGGCCGTCGATCGGGCGGCCGAGCACTCCGGGGCGCCGCTGCCACGGCCGCGATCCGGTGGGCGGGCGGTACGCGACCCCCAGGGCGTCAAGTCGCCCGTAATGGGCGGCCATCCGCCGCTCGAAGTCGGTGAAGTCCCGTTCCGCCGGGGCGGGCAGGCGGCTCCAGGCCACCTCGGCGAAGGCGGCCAGGCGCGGGAACGCCTGGTAGTCCACGCGCGCGTGGTCCTCCATCACCTCGGTCCACACATTGGCCTGCGTACCGAGCACGTGCCGGGCCTCATCCGGCGTCAACTCCGCGGGCACGGGCTCGAACCGATAGACGTCCTCCAGCGTGCGCACGTACCCGATCGGCACCGGCTCGTCGGCGCCCGCGTCCTGACGGTGGTCCAGATACACCTGCTGCTCGGGGCACATGACGACGTCGTGGCCCGCGCGGGCCGCCGCGATGCCGCCCGCGTAGCCGCGCCAGGACGACACCGTCGCGCCCTGGGCGAGCCCGCCCTCCAGGATCTCGTCCCAGCCGATGAGCCTGCGCCCGCGCGCGGTCAGCCACTTGTCGAAGTGGCCGATGAACCACGACTGCAGCTCGTCCTCGTCGCGCAGCCCGAGTTCCCTGATGCGCTCCTGTGCCGTGGCCGACTGCCGCCACTGGTCCTTGGGGCATTCGTCACCCCCGACATGAATGAACTCCGAGGGGAACAGCTCCAGGACTTCCTCGAAGACCCCCTCGTAGAAGCGCAGGGTGTTGTCAGTGGGGGCGAGTACGTTCGGGTTGATCCCCCAGGTGTCCCAGACGGAGAGCGCGGAGGTGTCGATGACGTCGGTGTTGCCGAGTTCCGGGTACGCGGCGATGGCCGCCTGCGAGTGGCCGGGTACGTCGATTTCGGGGACGACGGTGATATGCCGCTCGGCGGCGTACGCGACGATCTCGCGGATGTCGTCCTGGGTGTAGAAGCCACCGTGCGGCTTGTCGTCCCACAGCGGGGAGGCCCGATGGCCGAATTTCGTGCGCGCCCGCCAGGAGCCGACCTCGGTGAGCCGGGGGTACCTCTTGATCTCGACGCGCCAGCCCTGGTCGTCCGTCAGATGGAAGTGGAAGACGTTGAGTTTGTGGGCGGCCAGCAGGTCGAGGTAGCGCAGCACGCCGTCCTTGGGCATGAAGTGCCGGGCCACGTCGAGCATGAGGCCGCGCCAGCGGAATCGGGGGGCGTCCCGGATCTCCGTCAGGGGCAGCCGCCACGTGCGGTCGGAAAGGGGTGCGCGCCGGAAGGCGTCGGGGCCGAGGAGCTGGCGCAGCGTCTGGGCACCCCAGAAGACACCGGCGGGCGAGCCGCCCTGGATGTGGAGGCCATGGGGGGCGATGACGAGGCGGTAGGCCTCGGCGTCGAGGCCTGGCCGGACGGACAGATGGAGGACGTCGTACTCGTCCCCCTTCTTGGGCGGCAGCGCGAACCCGGTCGCCGCGCCGAGCACCGCGCGCAGCCAGCGCGCGGCGCCCTCGGTGCCCGGCCCGGCCTCGATCCCGAAGCCGTCGCCGAGTTCGTAGAAGCTGGTGGCCCGCTCCATCTGGCGAGGTGCCGGAATGAGATCCATGAATGATCAGACCCTTCAGTCCTTGACCGCGCCGCCGAGCCCGGACACCAGGCGCCGCTGTACGAGTACGAAGAAGATCAGCACCGGAATCGTCATCACTGTGGACGCCGCCATCACCCCGCCCCAGTCCGGCTCGTCCGGCTTGTAGAAGACGAGCAGGGCCATCGGGAGGGTCGACTGCGAGGTGTCGCTGATGATGAAGGACTTGGCGAACAGGAAGTCGTTCCAGGCCGAGATGAAGGAAAACACGCTCGTGGCCACGAGCCCCGGGAAGACCAGCGGGAAAAGGATCTGCCACAGGAATCGTGACCGGCTCGCCCCGTCGATGTACGCGGCCTCCTCCAGGGCCTCCGGAACGGCCTTCACAAACCCCCGCAGCATCCAGATCGCGAACGGCAGCGAGAAGGCGATGTGCGGCAGGATCAGCGAGCCGAGAGTGTTCAGTTGGCCGAAGTCCCGCATGAGGAAGAACAGCGGGATGGTGAGGGCCTCCACCGGCACCATCTGGGCCACCAGAAACATGATCAGCAAGGTGGTCCGCATGCGGAACCGGAATCGTGTCACCGCGGTCGCGGCGAGAAACGCGATCAACGCCGAGACGATCACCACGGTGCACGCGACGACAAGGCTGTTGAGGAAGTAGCGGCCGAATTCGTTCTGCTCGAAGACCCGCCGGAAGGAATCCAGGGAAGGCGCCAGCGTCCAGGGCCGAGGCTCGCTGGACTCGATCTCCCCTGCCGGTTTGAAGGCGCTGAGCACCATCCAGTACAGCGGAAACGCGACCACAACGGCGATCAGCAGCGCGGACGTCTCGGCGAGCAGCCGCCAGGGCCGCCGTACGAAACGCACGGACCGCACGGAACGCGCGGCACCCATGAAGCTCACAGCTCCTCCCCCTGTCTGCGCAGCAGCCGCAGATACACGAGCGTCACCGCCAGCAGGATCAGCAGCATCACGATGCCGATCGCCGAACCCAGGCTGTACTGCGAGGACGCGAACGCCTTCTGGTAGGCGTACACGTTCAGCACCAGGTTCTGGCCCGCGATGCCGCCGCCGTTGGTCATGACGTAGATCTGGGTGAAGACCTTGAAGTCCCAGATCACCGACTGGATGGTGACGACCACCAGGATCGGCCGCAGCATCGGCGCCAGCACCGACCGCCAGATCCGCCACTGCGAGGCACCGTCCAGCGCGGCGGCCTCCAGCACCTCGGACGGTACGGCGCGGATACCGGCGTACACCGTCACCATCACGAACGGGAAGGAGCACCACACGACTTCGAGCAGGACGAGGAAGAAGGCGCTGAACCTCCCGTACGTCCATGAGTGGTCACCGAGCCCCAGCACCCGGTTGACCGGCCCGAAGTCCGGGTCGAACAGGAACAGCCACACGGTCGACCCGGTGATGGCGGGGGTCGCCCACGCTCCCAGCGCGGCCAGCATCAGGGCCAGCCGCGGCACGGCACGCACGCGCGTGAGCAGCACGGCGAGCGCGCAGCCGACGGCGAGGGTCGACACGACGCAGCCCGCCGCGAAGACGACGGTCGCCAGCAGCACCTGCCAGAACTGCTCGTCGCCGAAGAGCTCCGCGTAGTTCCCGAAGCCCTGGAAGGTGGTGGGCTCCCCGCCGCTGACCTGTGCCTGCGTGTACTGGAAGAACGAGATCAGCCCGAGCTGGTAGATCGGGTAGACGAGCAGCCCGCCGAGGACGACGAGGGCGGGGGCGAGATAGAGCCAGGGCGTCCAGGTGGTGCGGTTGTTCACCGAGGTCACCCGATGGTTCCGAAGGCGTCGTCCATCTTCTTCGCGGCCTCCTCGGACGCCGCCGCCACGTCCTTCTTACCGCTGATGACCTCCTGGAACATCGTCGGCAGCACGAGCGAGGAGTCGATCTGCGCCCACGCGGGCGACGCGGGAACGAACTTGGTGCCCGCGGAGAGCGTCTGCGCGAACGGCTTGACGTACGGCTCCTTGGCCGCGACCTGCTGCCGCACGTCCGAGAAGGTCGGCAGGAACCCCATCGCCTCGAACATCGAACCCTGCGTCTTCTTCGAGGTGAGCTGCTCCATCAGCTCGACCGCCAGCGTCCGATGCGAGGTGCTCTTCAGCACACCGACGTTGTTGCCCCCGGCGAACGCCGGCGCGACGGACCCGGCCTTCACGCCCGGCAGCGGCACGACCGCGTACTTGCCCTTCACCTTCCCGGCCTCCACGGCGGTGTGGCTGAAGTCGCCGCCGATGGCCATGCCCGCCTTGCCTGCCGCGAACGCGGTGACCGTGTCGTTGCCTCCCATGCCCGCGCACTTGGCGGCGGGACAGTTGTCGTCGCTGAACAGGGACGTGTACGCCTTGATGCCCTTCTGGGCCGCCGCGCTGTCGATCGCCGAGGCGTAACTGCCGCCCTTGCCCTCGGCGATCTCACCGCCGTTGGCCCAGACGAAGGGCATCGCACCGTACGTGTAGGCACCGCCCACCACGAGCCCGTACAGCTCGGGCTTGGCCGCGCGGATCTCGCGGGCCGTCGTCGCCAACTCGTCCATGGTCTTCGGCACTTCGAGGCCGAGTTCCTCGAAGACGTCGGTCCGGTAGTACAGGGCGCGGACCCCGACGTAGAAGGGCGCACCGTAGATCTTGCCGTCCACGGTGACGGACTGCTTGGCCGTGGGGTCGGTGTCCTTCGACTCGCTCCAGTCGCCGAACTCCTTGGTGACGTCGAGGAGTCCACCGTCCTTCACATAGCCGGCGGTGTCGGTGTTGCCGAACTCCATGACGTCGGGCGCGGACTTCGGGTCGTTGAAGGCGGCCTTGACGCGCTGGGCCCGGGTCTCGATCGGTATGTACTCGACCTCGACCTTCGCGCCCTCGTGCTCCTTCTCGAAGACGGCGACGACGGAGTCGACGACCTTCTCCTTCGGCTTGTTGCCGACTTCCTGGAAGAGCCAGACCCGCAAGGTGCCGGTCTTTTCGTCCTTGTCGGAGGAAGAATTGGAGGACGTCTGAGGTGCGCAGGCGGTGACGACGACGGCCGCCGCCAGAAGTGCGGCAAGTCGGCAGGGGAGCTTCATCGGGGAGTTCCTCCGAGCGTGCGTTGCAACATATGCAATGACGGTTTCGCTCTGTACAACGCTCGGAGCCTAGGGACTACATGAACACGTCCACAAGAGGTCTCAACCACTTCGTGACACGCAGAAGCCCCCGGGGCGCGCCGAGACACACCCAGGGGGCTCGCGGAACTGAGGCCGAAGGCAGGGCTACTTCTTGTCGCCGCCCTTGCCCTTGTCGTCCCCGCCGGCGCCCATGGACTCGTAGATCTCCTTGCACATGGGACACACCGGGTACTTCTTCGGGTCGCGACCAGGCACCCAGACCTTGCCGCAGAGCGCCACGACGGGGGTGCCGTCGAGGGCGCTCGCCATGATCTTGTCCTTCTGGACGTAATGGGCGAAGCGCTCGTGGTCGCCGTCGCCGTGGGACACCTGTGGCGTCGGCTCTACGAGGGTCCCCGTACCAGTCCCGCGCTCGGGCTCGAGAGTGCTCATAACGCCAAGAGTACTGAAGCTCACATGTTTCAGTTGAGCGACGGGTCGTCCGGATACGTGGCCACCATCGCGAGCTCGTTGCGCTGGCGGCGCAGCACCTCGCGCCACAGCCGTTCCGGGGACGGCGAGGAGACGTCGCCGGGTTCGGACTCGACGACGTACCAGGCGCCCTCCACCAGTTCGTCCTCCAGCTGGCCGGGGCCCCAGCCGGCGTACCCGGCGAAGATTCTCAGACTGCCGACCGCCGAGGCGAGCAGTTCCGGCGGCGCCTCCAGGTCCACGAGCCCGATCGCGCCGTGCACCCGGCGCCAGCCCAGCGGGGCGCTCTCGCCGTTCGCGTCGCCGGGGATGACGGCGACCCCGAGTGCCGAGTCCAGGGACACCGGGCCGCCCTGGAAGACGACGCCGGGTTCGCCGGCGAGGTCCGCCCAGCCCTCCAGGATGTCGCCCACGTCGACGGGGGTCGGACGGTTGAGGACGACACCGAGGGAGCCCTCCTCGTCGTGGTCGAGAAGGAGCACCACCGCGCGGTCGAAGTTCGGGTCCGCCAGGGCGGGCGTGGCCACGAGCAGCCGCCCTGTGAGCGAGGACACCTCGGTCATGCCAGACATGATCCCGCATCTTCCCTTCGCGTGGGGAGGCAATGCCGGTTCGGGAGTGAATGCAGCTCAGGGCGGAAAGAAGCAGCGTCGGGCGCACGATCGCGATGGTGACCGCTTGTGCCCGACGGCGAACGGTTCGTGTTGTGACAGAGCTATGACGTTCCTGAGCCGTACTCGGGCTTACGGAAGGGGGGTCAGCGGCGATTACCCTTTCCCTCCTGGCCCCTGCCCAACTCATCGGAACGCGAGATACATGACCGTCAACGACGATGTCCTGCTTGTCCACGGCGGAACCCCGCTGGAGGGCGAGATCCGTGTCCGCGGTGCGAAGAACCTCGTACCGAAGGCGATGGTCGCCGCCCTGCTGGGCAGCGCGCCAAGTCGACTGCGCAACGTGCCGGACATCCGTGACGTGCGCGTCGTGCGCGGGCTGCTGCAGCTGCACGGGGTGACGGTCCGTCCGGGTGAGGAACCGGGCGAGTTGGTGATGGACCCGTCCCACGTGGAGAGCGCGAACGTCGCTGACATCGATGCCCACGCGGGTTCCAGCCGTATCCCGATCCTCCTCTGCGGCCCCCTCCTGCACCGTCTCGGGCACGCGTTCATCCCCGGCCTCGGCGGCTGCGACATCGGCGGCCGGCCCATCGACTTCCACTTCGAGGTGCTGCGGCAGTTCGGCGCGACGATCGAGAAGCGGGAGGACGGGCAGTACCTGGAGGCTCCGCAGCGGCTGCGCGGCACGAAGATCCGGCTGCCGTACCCGTCGGTGGGCGCGACCGAGCAGGTGCTGCTCACGGCCGTCCTCGCCGAAGGCGTCACCGAGCTCTCGAACGCGGCCGTGGAGCCGGAGATCGAGGACCTCATCTGCGTCCTGCAGAAGATGGGCGCCATCATCGGCGTGGACACCGACCGCACGATCCGCATCACCGGTGTGGACTCGCTCGGCGGCTACAACCACAAGGCCCTCCCGGACCGCCTGGAGGCCGCCTCGTGGGCGTCCGCGGCGCTCGCCACCGAGGGCAACATCTACGTCCGCGGCGCCCAGCAGCGCTCGATGATGACGTTCCTCAACACCTACCGGAAGGTGGGCGGTGCCTTCGAGATCGACGACGAGGGCATCCGTTTCTGGCACCCCGGCGGCCAGTTGAAGTCCATCGCCCTCGAAACGGACGTGCACCCCGGCTTCCAGACGGACTGGCAGCAGCCGTTGGTGGTGGCCCTGACGCAGGCGACCGGCCTCTCGATCATCCACGAGACGGTCTACGAGTCGCGCCTCGGCTTCACCTCCGCGCTGAACCAGATGGGCGCCCACATCCAGCTCTACCGCGAGTGCCTCGGCGGCTCCGACTGCCGCTTCGGCCAGCGCAACTTCCTGCACTCCGCGGTCGTCTCGGGCCCCACCAAGCTCCAGGGCGCCGACCTCGTCATCCCCGACCTCCGCGGCGGCTTCTCGTACCTCATCGCGGCCCTGGCGGCGCAGGGGACTTCGCGGGTGCACGGCATCGACCTGATCAACCGCGGCTACGAGAACTTCATGGAGAAGCTCGTGGAGCTGGGCGCCAAGGTCGAACTGCCGGGCAAAGCGCTCGGCTGACGGCGATCTCTTGACACCAGCCCGGGACACGCCGGTCTTCGGCTGGGGGTCCGGGGGTTATCCCCCGGGAAGGCACAGCATGGAGAAGCTCGTGGAGCTGGGCGCGAAGGTGGAGTTGCCGGGCAAGGCGCTGGGGTAAGTCCGGCCAAAACCAGTCCGGCCGGCGTCTGAGGCCACTGGAAAGTGAAACCACGATGGGGCGGCACCCGGAAACCGGGGCCGCCCCATCAGCGTTCTACAAGCCGCACACCGTCCCGTGGTGTACAGACGGCAAGGTCACTTGCCCTTGGCCGCTTCCTTGAGCTTGCTGCCCGCGGAGACCTTCACGCTGTAGCCGGCCGGGATCTGGATCGGGTCGCCGGTCTGCGGGTTGCGGGCGGTGCGAGCGGCACGGTGGGTGCGCTCGAAGGTCAGGAAGCCGGGGATGGTGACCTTCTCGTCGCCCTTGGAGACGATGTCGCCGACGACCTCGGCGAAAGCGGCCAGCACGGCGTCGGCGTCCTTGCGGGTCACCTCGGCGCGGTCGGCCAGCGCGGCCACCAGCTCACTGCGGTTCATGTTGTTACTCCCGTGTTCATTTGCCTTGAGGCGTGCCACGCGGCGGAGCCGCTTGTCGGCACAGCGATGTCGATGCTGCCAGGGCCCTGGGACACTCCCCGGACCCGGGTCCGTCGTCAGACCCTCGCGCCCAGAGACGCATCCTGCCCCTACCTGCGGCGGGAAAGCCAATCCGGCGCCCGGAGGAGTCGCGAGAACACCCTTGGGTGTCACACGAAGAGAGGGCCCAAGCTTGGCCGTCACGATAAACGGCGGCCAGATGCCCTTGGTTCCACGACGCGCCGTTACAAGGGCTTGCCGTGGCGATCCTCACAGCCCACCCACACTTTCGGGGCTGTGAGGCGCCAATCCCAAGTGGTTACTCGGCCGACGTCGCCGCCGACGCCGACTTCGCCGCCTCCCGCACCGCCCCGGCGACCGCGCCCGCGACCTTGTCGTTGAAGACGCTCGGGATGATGTAGTTCGGGTTCAGCTCGTCCTCGGTCACGACGTCCGCCAGCGCCTTCGCGGCCGCGAGCATCATGTCGGTGTTGACCGTGCGGGACTGCGCGTCCAGCAGACCGCGGAAGACACCCGGGAAGACCAGCACGTTGTTGATCTGGTTCGGGAAGTCGGAGCGGCCCGTGGCCACAACTGCGGCCGTCTGACGGGCGATTGCGGGGTCGACCTCGGGGTCGGGGTTCGCGAGCGCGAACACGATGGCGTCGTCGGCCATGGCGGCCACGTCGTCGCCGTCGATCACGTTCGGGGCCGAGACGCCGATGAAGACGTCCGCGCCGCGCACGGCCTCCTTCAGCGTGCCGGTCAGGCCCTCGGGGTTGGTGTTGTCGGCGATCCAGCGCAGCGGCGAGTCGGCCGGGGCCTGACGCAGGTCCTCGCGGCCCGCGTGCACGACGCCGTGGATGTCGGCCACGACGGCGTTCTTCAGGCCCGCGGCGAGCAGCAGCTTGAGGATGGCCGTACCGGCCGCGCCGGCGCCGGACATGACGACCCGGATGTTCTCGATCGCCTTGTTCGCGACGCGAAGTGCGTTGGTCAGAGCGGCCAGGACGACGATCGCCGTGCCGTGCTGGTCGTCGTGGAAGACGGGGATGTCGAGGGCCTCGCGCAGCCGCGCCTCGATCTCGAAGCAGCGGGGCGCGGAGATGTCCTCCAGGTTGATGCCGGCGAACCCGGGGGCGATCGCCTTGACGATCTCGACGATCGCGTCGGTGTCCTGGGTGTCGAGGCACAGCGGCCAGGCGTCGATGCCGGCGAACCGCTTGAAGAGGGCCGCCTTGCCCTCCATGACGGGCAGCGCGGCCTTCGGGCCGATGTTGCCGAGGCCCAGCACCGCGGACCCGTCCGTCACAACCGCAACGGAGTTGCGCTTGATGGTGAGGCGGCGGGCGTCCTCGGGGTTCTCGGCGATCGCCATGCAGACGCGGGCCACACCCGGCGTGTAGATCATCGAGAGGTCGTCACGGTTGCGGATGGGGTGCTTGGACTGCATCTCGATCTTGCCGCCGAGGTGCATCAGGAACGTACGGTCGGAGACCTTGCCGAGCGTGACGCCCTCGATGGTGCGCAGCTGCTCGACGATCTCGTCGGCGTGCGAGGTCGAGGTCGCCGCGATGGTGACGTCGATGCGGAGCTTCTCGTGGCCGGACGCGGTCACGTCGAGGCCGGTCACCGAGCCTCCGTGGGACTCGACGGCTCCGGTGAGCTGGGAGACCGCGGTTCCGCTCGCGGGCACCTCCAGCCGGACCGTCATCGAGTAGGAGACGCTGGGCGCCGTTGCCATGGCCGACTTCCTCTGCTTTCACCGTGTGTCGCTGTTCGCCGTCCGATCGTCGCACCTACCGCTGAGTAGGAGTTAGCCGGGCGTGGATTGCGAACGTATTGTTCGCCACGTCTTCCCATGAAAAGAGACCCACGTCACATCGTGACGTGGGTCTCTTCAACGTTCATGACACCGACCCGCCATGCTCGCCTCGCGGCAAGTGGTCGCTCGTAGCGACGAAGGTTGGGCCCGGGGGCTTGGATCGAGCCGGTGCCACACCCAGGCTAACAAACCGATCCCGTAAGGCCATTCCCGTACCGGTAGTTCATCCGGATCAATCTCGAAGGAGGTCGGGCACCCCGGTCGTGTCCGGCTCGTCCCGCTCCGCCGACACCACCGTCAGCTGCTGGGTTGCCCGGGTCAGCGCGACGTACAGCACGCGCAGTCCGGCCGGCGACTCGTCCGCGATCTCGGCCGGGGAGACGACGACCGTCGCGTCGTACTCCAGGCCCTTCGCCTCCAGGCTGCCGAGCGCCACGACCCGGTCGCCGAGCCCGGCCAGCCACTTGGCCGCCTCCTCGCGCCGCTGCATGGCGACGACGACGCCGACCGTGCCGTCGACGCGGTCCAGCAGCCGAGCGGCTTCTTCGCGGACGGTCTGCGCGAGGGAGTCGCGTACGACGGTGAAGCGGGGCTGTACGCCGGTGGAGCGGACCGCCGACGGTGACGTGGAGCCCGGCATGGCGAGGGCCAGTACCTTCGCGGCCAGCTCGGCGATCTCCGCCGGGTTGCGGTAGTTCACGGTGAGCTGGAAGCGGCGGCGCGGGCGGGTGCCGAGGGCCTCGTCGCGGGCCTCGGCCGCCTCGTCCACGTCGGACCAGGACGACTGGGCCGGGTCGCCGACGACCGTCCATGTCGCGTGCCGGCCCCGGCGCCCCAGCATCCGCCACTGCATCGGCGTGACGTCCTGGGCCTCGTCCACGATGACGTGGGCGTACTCGACGCGCTCCGCCGCCAGCCGCTCGGCGCGCTCGCGCTGTGACTCCTCGCGGACCGGCATCAGCTCCTCAAGGCCGGTGAGCTGGTCGAGCGGGTCCAGCTCGCGCTTCTTGCGCGGGCGGGCCGGGGTGCCGAGGATCGACTGGAGCTCGTCGAGCATGGCGATGTCGTGCACGGAGAGGCCGTCCCGCTTGAGGGAGCGGGCCACCTTGCGGACCTCGCCGGGGTTGAGGATCCGGCGGGCCCAGCGGCCGAGGCGGCGCTCGTCGGCCATCGCCTCCAGGACCGCCTTCGGGGTGATCTCCGGCCACCAGGCGTCGAGGAAGGCGAGGAAGCTGTCCTCCGAGGTCACGTCCTCGTCGAAGGAGGAGCGCAGCTCGGCGGCCAGTTCCGGGTCGGTGTGGCGGGAGGCGCCGCCCGACTGCGACCACAGGGCGTCGAGCAGCAGCTTGCGGGCGCGCGGGCGCAGCAGGTTCACGGGGGCCGTGCCGCCGAGGGCGTTCCGGCGGATACGTTCCAGCGCGTCGGCCTCCAGCTCCAGGCGGCGCCCGAAGGCGACCACGCGCAGCCGGGTGGGCGGTCCGGCGGGGGTCCGCGCGGGTGCGTCGGAGCCGGCGTCGTCTTCGCCGAAGGCGAGCTGCCCCGTGCGCTTCGCCCCCGCGTCACCGGCGGCGGGCCGGCCGGAAGCGCCCCCGCCTCCCGGGCCCAGCTCCAGCACGCCCCGCGCCGCCTTCCGCAGCACCTTGAGCATGCGGTAGGAGCCCTTGGCGCGGGCCACGGCCGGGGAGTCGTACAGCGTGGCCTCGGCGCCGTCGACGAGGGAGCCGATCGCGCGGATGGCGACCTGGCCCTCCTCGCCGAGCGACGGGAGCACGCCTTCGGTGTACGCCACCAGCAGCGGGGTCGGCGAGACGATCAGGATGCCGCCGGAGTACCGGCGCCGGTCCTGGTAGAGCAGGTAGGCGGCGCGGTGCAGGGCGACGGCGGTCTTGCCTGTGCCGGGGCCGCCCTCGACATACGTCACCGAGGCGGCTGGGGCGCGGATGACCAGGTCCTGCTCGGCCTGGATGGACGCCACGATGTCCCGCATGGTGTGGCTGCGGGCCTGGCCGAGGGCGGCCATGAGGGCGCCGTCGCCGATGACCGGCAGCTCGTTGCCGCCGAGGGACGCCTTGAGCTCGGGGCGCATGAGGTCGTCCTCGACGCCCAGCACGCGGCGCCCCTTGGAGCGGATGACCCGGCGCCGTACGACCCGCCCCGGATCGACCGGGGTGGAGCGGTAGAAGGGCGCCGCGGCCGGGGCCCGCCAGTCGATGACCAGCGGGGCGTAGTCGTGGTCGAGCACACCGATACGGCCGATGTGCAGGGTCTCGGCGATGTCGGCGGTGTTGTCCTCGCGGACCGCGCCCTCGGCGGGTTCGACCGCGGTGTACGCGCCGTCCGGCCCCTTCTTGCCGTCCCTGCCGAGCAGCAGGTCGATACGGCCGAAGAGGAAGTCCTCGAACTCGTTGTTGAGCCGGTTGAGGTGGACGCCGGCCCGGAAGACCTGCGCGTCCCGCTCGGCGAGCGCGCCGGGCGTGCCGACCTGGCCGCGCTTGGCCGCGTCGTTCATCAGGAACTCGGCCTCGTGGATCTTCTCCTCAAGGCGTCGGTACACCCGGTCCAGGTGTTCTTGTTCGACGCCGATCTCTCGATCTCGCAGGGAGTCTTCGAGCGCGGTTTCCTGTGGAGCCTGAGCGGCCACCGGGCCCCCTTCTGACGTGCTGGGCAGCCGTCAACCGTACGCGAAGGGGACCCGGAAAAGCTACGGCGACTACACGTCTACCTCGACGAGCTTGTCCCCGTCCTGCTCCACGACCTCGAACTTCTCGATCTGATCCGGGCTCGGCGCGGCGCCGCCGCCGATGTACAGGGGCTGCTTGGACTGCTCGGTCTTGCCGTCGGGGAGGCCGTAGCCCCACTTGCCGACGGACCAGGAGGAGACGGTCCAGCGCTCGCCGTTGGTGCCGACGGCGATCAGGGAGCACTTGAGCGGGCCCTTGACGCCCTTGAGTTCGAGGAAGGCCGAGGTGCCCCAGTCCTTCTCCGCCATGGCGACGGTCGCGCTGACGCCGGTCGTGGCGTCCTTGCCCGACACCTTGGTGTCCATGGAGTCGAAGATCTCCTTGGCGGAGCTCGACAGGACCTGCGGCTGGTCGCCGCCTCCGGACTCACCACCGCCGGCGGCCATCGCGGCGAACGGACCGCCGACGATCAGCGCGGCCGACGCGGCCACCATGTAGAAGCTGCGCCGGCGCTTCTGGGCGCGGCGCTCGGCGACCTCGTCGACGAGCTTGTTGACCAGCCGCGGGCTGGGCTTCGCCGACAGGGACTCGCCGATGGCGGGCGAACCGGAACCGGGCAGGTCCGCGAGCGCGGCCAGCATCGGCTCCATTCCGGCCAGCTCGTCCAGCTGCTGGGCGCACCATTCGCAGGTCGCGAGGTGCGCCTCGAAAGCGGTTGCCTCGGCGTCGTCGAGAATCCCGAGGGCGTAGGCGCCGACGGTCTCGTGCTCGCTCGGAACCGGATGTCCCTGCATGGGTCCAGACATACCCGAACCGCCCATCCCGAATCCCTGGTTTCCCCCGTAAACACTCATCACGCCGTCACCCCCCGCTCCTCCAGAGCAAGCTTCATCGACCGCAGGGCATAGAAGACCCTGGAGCGGACGGTGCCGCTGGGTATGCCCAGCGTTTCGGCCGCCTCGTTGACCGTACGCCCCTTGAAGTACGTCTCGACGAGCACCTCCCGGTGGGCGGGGGTCAGGTCGTCGAGTGCGTCCGACAGCGTCATCAGCCACAGCGCCTTGTCGATCTCGTCCTCCGCGGGGATGACCTCCAGCGGCGACGGATCGACCTCCTGCGGCCGGGCCTGCCGGCTGCGGTGGCCGTCGATGACGATGCGCCTCGCGACCGTCACCAGCCAGGGGCGTACCGATCCGGTCGCTCGATTGAGCTGCCCGGCGTTCTTCCAGGCACGGATGAGCGTCTCCTGCACGACGTCCTCTGCTCGTTGCCGATCACCGGCGACCAGTCGAAGGACATACGCAAGGAGGGGTCCGGCGTGCTCTCTGTACAGCGCACGCATCAGCTCCTCATCTGGTTCCGAGGGCTGGGACATGCGATGTCGGGCCCTCGATCCACGTTCATTGGCCACGACGGAATCCTTGCGCACGCCCACCTCCGATGTCCGGGGGTTCCCCCAGTCGGTCGCTCGACTACCCGTACGGAAGGGGTCCGTTGAGCGTTCAAAGTGAGGCGACAGTTTTCTGCGGAGTGACGTGACGAGCGGGACATGGCAGCACATTCCCACCGTGCGATCTTTACATTTCCGTCACATCGGCAAGATCGAATCCAGGCTTCCCTACGGGTGCGTAGGTAAACGGCATGTAATCGAAATCACTTCGACAGCCGTTCCACAGAAGGCGCATAACGGACCATCAGGCTCGGGCGAGGGCGGCGCGACGACGGTGCCGGGCGACTCTTTCGCGGTTTCCGCAGACCTCACTGGAACACCAGCGCCTCCTGCGCCCCCGGGACGTATCGAGATAAACGATCGGGCAGTTGTCCCCCTCGCACTCCCTCAGCCCGGCCCGCGCGACCGGATCGGTGAGCAGCTCCAGGGCGTCCCTCGCGATTGCGCCGAGCAGCGCGGAGCACTCGGGCGGATGATCCAACTCCCGCACGAGGGTGCCGTCTTCACCGCGTACGGCACGGGGGGCCGGGGGCGCGGCAAGGGCGATGTCGTTGACCCGGGCGAGCGCGAGGTCGTACGACGGCCAGGGCTCGGGGTTGAGGCCGGCCCGCACCAACTGCCCGACAAGTCCGCGCAGTTCGCGGAAGGCGACCGGCCAGGAGGCGTCGGCGTGGGCGAGCGGGGTGTCCGGGGGGACCAGTCCCGCCCTCGCGATCCAGGCGCACAACACCTCGACGGAGTCGAACCGTTCCTCGGGGTGCGTGGTCGCGAGGAGATCCAGACAGATCCGTCCGGCGTCGAACCGCAGCTCGTACGCGTCCGTGGCCAAACCCAGTGCCATGTGCCTGTCACCGCCTAGAGGTCACCCCGGTCATCAGGGGTCGGTGAGGTGCCGTGAGGAGGGCTGGGGAACCGTTCCCCCTAACAGTGCCTGCCCGCTCGCGGAGCCGGAACCCCTCGTACCGGCCGTAGGCGCTGGACGATCGCGTATGGGGCTGCGCGTGACGGCCATGTTCGGACGCCGTGCGGGTCCGTTGACTGGAGGACATGACACGGAACAGCACACTGGTGGGAACCGTACTGGGCGCGGCCACGGTCGCCATGGGCCTGATCGCCGGGGCCTTCTACATCTTCGCCTGCGGGGTGATGCCGGGGCTGGCACGCAGCGACGACCGGGTGTACGTCGAGGTCATGCGGGACATGAACGACGCGTTCGAGAACCCGGTGTTCTTCCTGAGCTTCCTCGGGGCGCTGGTGCTGACGGGTGTGTCGGCGTGGCAGGCGCGCGGGGAGCCGTACCGGGGGTGGGTGTGGGCGGCAGCGACGGCGTACGCGCTCGCCTTCTTCGTCACCGTCGCCTTCAACATCCCGCTGAACGAAGGCCTGAAGGGGGCCGGTGATCCGGCGGCCCTGCGGGAGGAGTTCGAGGGTCCGTGGCTGGCCTGGAACGCGCTGCGGGCGGTGCTGGCGACGGTGGCGGTGGGGTGTTTGGGGAGGGCGCTGGTGGATTACGGCCGCTCTCGGCGCCGGTCAAGCACTCTCAGCCCGTCCGGCGTTTGAGGACGAGGCCCTTTCGGGGCCGACGGGGGTCCAGGGGGCGGAGCCCCCTGGCGGGGCCGAAGGGGCAGAGCCCCTGGAGGATGGGACGGGTAGGGGCGGCGGGGGCGATCAGACGTCCGCGTACTTGGTGTCCGCCGCCGGATCCAACGCCAGCCGATACCCCCGCTTCACCACCGTCTGGATCAACTTCGGCGCCCCCAGAGCCGTCCGCAGCCGAGCCATCGCCGTCTCCACCGCGTGCTCATCGCGGCCGGCGCCCGGCAGCGCCCGCAGCAGATCCGCCCGGGCCACCACCCACCCCGGCCGTCGGGACAGGGCCCGCAGCAGGGACATCCCCGCAGGCGGCACGGGCCGCAGCGCCCCGTCGACCAGGACCGCATGCCCGCGGATCTCCACCTGGTGCCCGGCGATCGGCAACGACCGGGCCCGGCCGGGCAGCTCCTGGCACAGCAGCTGGACCAGCGGCCCGAGCCGGAAGCGCTCGGGCTGGACCGTGTCGACGCCGTGGGCCTGCAACGGCAGCGCGGTGACCGGCCCGACGCAGGCCGGAAGGACGTCGTGGTGGAGGGCGGCGAGCAGCTCCGGCAGCAGCCCGCGCTCCTCGGCCCTGGACAGCAGGGACGCGGCGGCGGGTGCGCTGGTGAAGGTCAGGGCGTCCAGGCCGCGGGAGACCGTGGCGTCCAGCAGACGGTCGACCGGGCCGATGTCCTCCGGCGGCAGCCACCGGTAGACCGGCACCCCGAGCACCTCCGCTCCCGCGGCCCTGAGCGCCTCCACGAATCCGGGCAGCGGCTCACCGTGCAGCTGGATGGCGATACGGCGCCCGTCCACGCCCTCCTCCAGCAGCCGGTCCAGCACCTCGGCCATGGACTCGCTGGACGGCGACCACTCCTCGGTCAGCCCGGCGGCCCGTACCGCGCCCTTGACCTTGGGGCCGCGTGCGAGCAGCTCGACGCCGCGCAGCCGTTCCAGCAGGTCCTCGCCCAGTCCCCACCCGTCGGCGGCCTCGATCCAGCCCCGGAAGCCGATCGCGGTCGTGGCGACCACGATGTCCGGCGTCCGCTGGATGATCTCCTTGGTGGCGGCGAGCAGCTCGCTGTCGTCGGCGAGCGGCACGATGCGCAGGGCAGGGGCGTGCAGGACGGCGGCGCCGCGCCGCTGGAGCAAGACGCCGAGCTCATCGGCACGGCGCGCGGCGGTCACCCCCACGGTGAATCCCGCTAGCGGCCCGTGTTCCGGTTGCTGCTGTTCGTCGTACATATCTCTCGTCCCGCTAGAGATGTGGTGCGTGCGCCAGGCGGTCGCACCGTGGGAGTTCCTGACTTCACCCAGGGTGGTTACACCTGCATGCCGATCGAGCCTGTCAACGGTGCGTGACAGGCTCGGTTCGGCTACATGTCGGCAGTGTTACGTCACACCTCGGCGTAGCTGAGCTGCGGCTTTGCCTCGGTCGACGATGTGGCGTGGGTCTCGGAGGCGGCCGGACGGCGAAGGTATACGGCCCAGGTGACCGCGAAGCAGACCCCGTAGAAGGCGAGGAAGGCGACGAAGGCGCCGGTGCCGGAGCCCACGGTGAGGAAGGACTGGCGGAAGGCGAGGTTGATGCCGAGCCCGCCGAGCGCGCCCACCGCGCCGATGAGGCCCATGGAGGCGCCGGAGAGCCGGCGGCCGTAGGCGGCGGCCTCGTCACCCTCCAGCCCCTTGGCGAGGGCCTTCGCGTGGAAGATGCCGGGGATCATCTTGTACGTCGAGCCGTTGCCGACGCCGGTCAGCACGAACAGGGCGATGAACGCGGTGGTGAACAGCGGCAGCGACTTCTGCATCGAGGCCACGATGATGACCGCGGTCGCGACGCCCATGCCGACGAAGTTCCACAGCGTGATCTTCGCGCCGCCGAACCGGTCGGCGAGCGAGCCGCCGACGGGGCGGATCAGGGAGCCGAGCAGGGGGCCGATGAAGGTGACGTAGGCGGCCTGGAGCGGCGTACGGCCGAACTGGGTCTGCAGGACGAGACCGAAGGCGAAGCTGTACCCGATGAAGGAGCCGAAGGTACCGATGTAGAGGAAGGACATGATCCAGGTGTGGGCCTCCTTCACGGCGTCCTTGGCGGCGCCCGTGTCGTTCTTCACGGACGAGATGCTGTCCATCTTGAACCACGCGAGGGCGGCGGCGATCACGATGAGCGGGATGTAGATCCCGAGCAGGAGTCGCGGGCCGCCGCTGGCGCCGATCACCGCGAGACCCACGAGCTGCACCACCGGTACACCGATGTTGCCGCCGCCGGCGTTCAGACCGAGCGCCCAGCCCTTCTTGCGGAGGGGGAAGAAGGCGTTGATGTTGGTCATGCTGGAGGCGAAGTTTCCGCCACCGACGCCGGCCAGCATCGCGCACAGCAGGAAGGTGGTGAACGACGTTCCCGGCTCCATCACGGCGAACGCGGCGACCGTCGGCACCAGCAGCAGGCTCGCCGAGACGACCGTCCACATCCGGCCACCGAAGACGGCGACGGCGAAGGTGTAGGGCACGCGGACGATGGCGCCGACCAGCGTGGCCATCGAGACGATGAAGAACTTGTCGGCGGGGGTGAGTCCGTACTCCGGCCCCATGAACAGCACCATCACGGACCACAGGGTCCAGATCGAGAACCCGATGTGCTCGGAGAGGACCGAGAAGAAGAGGTTGCGGCGGGCGACCTTCTCGCCGGTCTCGTTCCAGAAGGTCTCGTTCTCGGGGTCCCAGTGGTCGATCCAGCGGCCTCCCCTGCTCGCGGCGGGGGCTGTGCTAGGGGCTGTCATGACGCCTCCACGGTCTTCGGGGCTCGGTCGCGCTTTAGTGGCTGGTCCCGAAGGTAGGGAGGGCGCGTTTCCGGCCTGTGGCACCGAGTGACCGGAAGGGAACTTTGCTCTCACCCGGCGGGTAGGGCGGATGAGAGGTTGTGTTGGTCGTCCCTATATAAGGGTGAGATACAGGGGCGGAGAATTTAGAGGATATAGGGGACGAAGCGCACGCGGCCAGGTCAGCGCTGCGGGGGCTGCCAGTGGGGGTTCTGCTGGGGGTGGGGCGGCTGAGGCGGCTGGGGGTTCTGCTGCTGGGGGTAGGGCTGGGGCTGGCCGTACGGCGGCTGGGGCTGGGGCTGGCCGTACGGCTGCTGGGGCTGCTGCGGTGCGGCGTACGGGCCCTGGGGCTGGGGGGCGCCGTAAGGACCCGGCGCGGGCTGGTTGCCGTACGGGCCGGGGGCGGCGGGCTGCGCGGGGTAGGCACCAGGCGCGCCGGGCTGCGCGGGATACGCACCCGGCGCGGCGGGCTGAGCAGGGTACGAGCCAGGCGCCGCGGGCTGCGCGGGGTACGCACCCGGCGCCGCAGGCTGACCGTACGGCCCGGGACCCTGCTGCTGCCCGTAACCGCCCGGCGCCCCCGGGCCCGGGGCCTGGTTGCCGTAGGGACCGGCCGACCCGGCCGCGAACGGATTGCCGTGCCCGGGCAGCTGCCCGCCGGGCGGCAGATAGCGCACCCGTCCGGTCTCGTCGGTGATCGGCGCGAACCCGGCGGCCTGCAGCCGGGCGGCGAACTTGGCGTTGCGCTTGCGGTTGACGGCGAAACCGATGCCGACGACCGCCATGAAGAACACCCACACGATGACCGCCGTGAACCAGGCAGCGGCGTCCCCGCCCAGTCGCACCCCGAGGATTCCGGCGCCGACGGTGAGGCCGATGGCCCCGTAAGCCATCCGCTTCTCGGCGCTCTTGCCGGTGAGGTCGAAGTTGATGCGGGCCTTGAGGAGTTCGAAGGCGTCGGGCACCAGGGGCGGCACGGACACCCCGTCGCTCGCGTTCGGATACTGCGCCCAGTTCTGCCCGGCGCGGGCGCGGGCCTGAGGGCTGGGGTCGGGCGCGATCAGCATGACGAGCGCGTTGTTGCGCCCGGCGCTCTGCCGTACGTCCACGTACTCGTACCCGAACTGCTGGGCGATGAAGGCCAGCCTGGCGAGCTTCTTCACGGAGGCCAGGGGGCTGGTGAGCTCGACGGCCTCCCCGCTCGCCATCAACCGCAGCATCTTCTGCACTTGCCGCTTGCTCATCAGCGCCTGCTCCCCACCGACCACCGGGCCACTCGGCCCCTCGGGCCACCCCGTTCACTTGCGCAACCCGGTCAGTGTCACACGCGGGTCTGACAGTGCGGAACCTCGGCCGGTGGGGTTTACAGGATGTTGGCGGTTCAGCCCCTGGAACGCCGTGCCCTGCGGCCGGTGCGCCTCTTGGAACCGTCCGGCCACAGCTGCGGCCGCCGCTTCGCCGCCAGATCCTCCGCCCACCCGAACCACACGACACAGCTGCCGATGAGCACCCAGGTGAAGGCCAACACCGGCCACGGGCTCTCCAGCAGCCAGGAGAAGTGCATCCACATCACGTCGATGCCCCACAGCTGGTCCCACATCGTCGCGGCGATGAGGATGCAGATGTTGTGCCACAGGTAGATCGTCACCGCGCGGGAGTTGAGCAGGGTGATCACCCGGTCCCAGCGGCGCAGGCGGCGCGGCCACTCGGACCAGGAGGGGCTGAGGTGCAGCAGCAACATGACCGTGCCGAAGGACCACAGGGCCTGGGCCATGGGCATGCTGTCCAGGTCGTTGCCCTCGCCGAAGTCGTGGTTCAGGGCGTACCAGAGGCCGACCGCGGCGAAGATCGGGGCCACGGAGGGGACGACGTAGCGCGGGATGCGACGCAGGATGCCCTCCTGGTGCGCCATGCCGAGGATCCAGCAGGCGCCGAAGGTGCTGAAGTCCGTGAGCGCGGACGGGATGCGCTCGCCGGGGAGGGTGATGTAGCCGAAGTTGAACGCCGCCGACAGCGCCAGGGGTGCGAGGAGCGTCGCCAGTGGCATCGCGCGCAGCGCCTTCAGCAGGAACGGCGAGAGCAGGACGTACCAGAGGTAGGCGCGGATGTACCAGAGCGGTCCCGCGAGGTCGACGGCCCAGTTCTCGCCGAGGAAGCCGTGGATGCCGGGCAGGCCCTCGGCGTACGGCGGGTCGCTGAGCGGGACGATCCAGTAGGCCAGGTGGATCCACCACCAGCCGGGGTGGCCGTCGGCGTCCGGACCCCAGCCCTGGATCACCATGCCGGTGACCCCGACCACGCCCAGCAGCCACAGCGGGGGCAGGAGGCGGCGTATGCGGCTCCTGATGACCTGCACGGGCGGGCGCTTCAGGGAGCGGGCCATGAGGTTGCCGGCGAGGGCGAACATCACGCCCATGGAGGGGAAGACCAGGGGGAGCCAGGCCCAGCCCGTCAGGTGGTAGAGGACCACGCGGAAGAGGGCGAGGGCGCGCAGAAGGTCGAAGTAGCGGTCGCGGACCGGGGCCGGCCGGGCGGTCTGCTCGGGCTTCGCCGCGTCGGACGGCAGGGTGGGTGCGGTGGTGGGCGGGTTCATCGGACCGGCCTCTCGTCCATGGCCTGCCGGCGCTGCGTCGGTACGGTCGGCGGTGCCGACACCCCGCCCTTGCGCCGCAGCTTCTGCCAGCGAAGACGGCCGCCGGTGAGGGCCGTGATCCAGGACTGGAGCAGGACGACGTACATGAGCTGGCGGTAGAGGATCTGCTGGAGCGGGAGCGAGATCAGCGGGGTGAGGCGCTCGCGGTCCAGGACGAAGGCGTACGCCGCGCAGGCCGCCTGAATGGCGAGGACGCCGAACCAGGCCACGATCGTCTTCTCGGTGGGCCCGAAGACCAGGCCGTAGATGAGGAACACGTCGATCAAGGGGGCGAGGAGCGGGGCCAGGACCATGAACAACGACACCAGCGGCAGGCCCACCCTGCCGAAGCGGCCGGACGGGCCCCGCTCCACCAGGGCGCGGCGGTGCTTCCAGATCGCCTGCATGGTGCCGTACGACCACCGGTAGCGCTGCGACCACAGCTGCTGGACGGACTCGGGCGCCTCGGTCCAGGCCCGGGCCTTCTCGGCGTACACCACGCGCCAGCCGTCGCGGTGGAGCGCCATCGTGATGTCGGTGTCCTCGGCGAGGGTGTCGTCGCTCATGCCGCCGACCCGTTCCAGGGCCGAGCGGCGGAAGGCGCCGACCGCGCCCGGGATCGTCGGCATGCACTGCAGGACGTCGTACATACGGCGGTCCAGGTTGAAGCCCATCACGTACTCGATGTGCTGCCAGGCGCCGATGAGGGTGTCCTTGTTGCCGACCTTGGCGTTGCCCGCGACCGCGCCGACGCGCGGGTCGGCGAAGGGCTGGACGAGTTCGCGGACCGTGGCCGGTTCGAAGACCGTGTCGCCGTCCATCATCACGATCAGGTCGTAACGGGCGTTCGCCAGGCCCCGGTTGAGCGCGGCGGGCTTGCCCGCGTTGAGCTGGCGGATGACGCGGACGTTCGGCAGGCCCAGCCCCTCGACGATCCGGGCCGTGCCGTCGCTGGAGCCGTCGTCGATGACGATGATCTCGATGGGGTGGTCGCTGCGCATCAGCGACCGTACGGTGCTCTCGATGCACTTGGCCTCGTTGTACGCCGGGACCAGCACCGACGCCGGTTCGGTGACCGGCGCGTTCGGGCCCCAGACGAAGTCCCGGCGGCGGGTGCGGCGGGCGTGGAGTGCGGAGAGCAGCAGCATCAGGCCGAAGCGGCCGATGACGAGGAAGCCGATGGCGGCGAGGCCGACGACCAGGATCGCGGTGATGTTGTCGGAGGCGTCGACCAGGAAGACCCAGGCCTTGCCCTTCCACAGGTCGAGGCCGGTGACCTCGGTGTGCGCGCTGGGCGCGTCCAGGGCCTCGGTGAGGTTCTGGAACTCGTAGCCCCGGCTCTGGAGTTGGGGAATGAGCCGGTCCAGCGCCTGGACCGTCTGGTGCCGGTCGCCGCCGGAGTCGTGCATCAGGACGATCGCGCCCTTGCCGGGCTTGGGCGTGGAGTTGCGGATGATGGCCTCAACGCCCGGCTTGCGCCAGTCCTCGCTGTCCGTGTCGTTGACGATCGTGATGTAGCCGCGGCCGCCGATGTACTCGGTCACCGGCCAGGAGTTGTTGTCCATGTTCTCGGACTTGGACGAGTACGGCGGCCGGAACAGCGAGCTGCGGATGCCGACCGCGCCCGCGAGCGCGAGCTGGTTCTGGGACAGCTCCCAGTCGATGCGCTTCTTCGACTGGTAGGAGAGGTCGGGGTGGTTGAAGGTGTGCAGGCCGATCTCGTGCCCCTCGTCGACCATGCGCTGGACGAGATCCGGGTAGCGGGAGGCCATCGTGCCGGTGATGAAGAAGACCGCGTGCGCGTCGTTCCGCTTCAGGGCGTCCAGCACCTTCGGCGTCCACTCGGGGTCGGGGCCGTCGTCGAAGGTGAGGACGACGCTGTCGTCCGGCACGCGCAGCGTGTCGGCGCTGCCGTCGCGGGTGTCGATGACGGGGCCGCCCTTGAGGATCTCCTGCGGCACCTTGTCGTTGGCCGCGGCGGGCCGTACGCGGTAGTCGGCCAGGATCTCGCTGTGGACGTAGCCGCGCAGCATCAGCATCGCCATCAGGGCGACGAGGACGAGCGAGGGGAGCAGCAGGCGCATGGGCACGCGGCGGCGCCGGGAGCCGTCGGGGGCTCCCTTCGCGGGCCCGTGACGGCGGGTGCGGGATGCCATCAGAGGGTGTACTCCGGGGACGGGGCGGCGGGCGCGGGCGCGGAGGTGTCCGGCTCCTGCGCGATGGGGCTGGGGTCGCTCGGGCCGTTGGCGACCGTCCCGGTGGCGGGTTCGTCGGTGGTCGCGGGATCGGTCGGCTCCTCGGTGGGGCCGCCGTCGTCCGTCGGGCTCGGGTCGGGGTCGGGAGTGGTGGGCTCGGTCGTCGGCTCGGGGTCCGAAGTCGGGTTCGAGCCCGGGTTCGCGGTGGTCTTCGTCGGGCTCGGCTTCGGGTCGGCGGACGTGCCGGGGTCGGCGCTGGTGGACGCGCCCGGCGTGGTGGTGCCGTCGCCCGGGGACGGGGTCGTGTCGGTGCCGGCGGTCGGCGAGGTCCCCGGGGAGACGCTGCCGGTGGCGGAGGGCTGCGGTGCCGACTCGGCGGGCAGCGGCGGGGTGTCGACCTGGCCGGCCGGCTGCTCCTTGGGACGCTCCACGGGCAGCCAGGGCGCGTCGGAGTTGCCGGACAGCACGGTGGCGACGATGACCACGGCGTACACCGCGCAGGCCAGGCCCACGGCCATGCCGATACGGCGGTAGAGGCGGCTGCGCCGGCCCGACTCGTCGACGAACACCGGTCCGTCGGAGGCCTCCCCGCCACCCGGGGCGTCCTTGGCCGCGCGCAGCATGTTGTCCAGCTGGAGGCCGACGCCGTCGAGCTGGATGGTGACCTCGTGCGGGTCGTGGGTGGCGCCGGAGGTGCCGGTGGTACCACCGGAGTTGCCGGTGGAACCGGGCCGCGCGTCCGGGCGCGCGGGCTCCTCGGCGTCATCGGCCTCCGCCCACGGATCGCGGACCGCGGGCATCCGCGTCGTCTCACCGGCAGGCGGGTAGGCGCCGTTTCTGGAGGCCGAGGGCCGGTCGAAGGCCGACCAGCCGTCGAGCATCTCGGTCCGTCTCGTCCCTCTTGTGCCGCTTGCCCCCGTCTCGGACCGGGAGCGCGGGCCCCGACCAGGGACCTCGGTCTCCCCGGTCACCGGGAAGGCCTGGGTGGCCCGGGTGTCACCCGTCGAGCCCTCCGGGGAAGGACCGCCCCCGGATCCCGATGCGACCTCGGGCCACTCCGGTTGGGCGTCTTCTCGCCACTTCTTCACGCGCACGCACATCCCCCCACGGGACCGTTCTGGGTGCGCGCACGACCCTGAGCACCCGTCGCCGTACCGAGCCCCCACCCGGCCGAGCGCCCCCCATTACCACAAACGTGCTCAGGCCAAGAATGTAGCGCACGCGGAGGTTTTGTGTTTGCCGAGTGTCAGTTGTGGACGTTCATCGTGTCCAAATCGATGGCTGGAATCCATCCCCCGGCGGGGCGCCGCAGCCACCCCTCCTCGGCCGCGATCTGTGCCGCCGCCCGTCGAAGGGCGTCGAATGCGGGGTGCACCAGGCCCTTTCGCCACACCAGCGACACGGGTGACAGGGGCACGGGGTCGATCAAGGGGCGCTTCACCGCCCCGGGCATGGCCGGAAATTCGATGACGGCGAGGACGGGGGTCCGCATCTTGGCCATGATCCGCTGGAACTCCTCGGCGCCGACGGCGAGCGGCGCGGGCGCGGCGACCTCGATGCCCCGCCCGTCGAACAGCCGGTGCGCGAGGTCGGTCCACTCCGGGGTACGGGGGTTTCCGGCTCCGGCGTACACGGTCTCGCCGGCCAGCGCGGCCAGCGGCACCCGTTCAAGTTCGGCCAGCGGATGGCCCTCGGGCAGCAGGATCGCCATCGGCTCATAGCGCACCGGCTGGTGGTCGAGGCCCGCCCGCAGCGCCGGGTCCAGCCCCGCGAACCGCCCGAAGGAAGCGTCCAGCCGCCCGGCGACCAGCTCACCGGCGGCACCCGTCAGACCGCTCTCGTAGCGGGCCATCAGCTCGTGCTCGGGGGCGAGTTCGCGGGCCCGCCGCAGCACCCTGCGGCCGGTGGCCATGCCCGGCGAGTTCAGGTCCACCAGCAGGGGCCGGGCCTGGCCGAAGGCGGCGAGCAGGTCGTCCTGGGCCTGGAGGGCACGGCGGGCGAACGGCACCAGCCGCTCGCCGTCGGCCGTCAGCGTGACCTGCCGGGTCGTCCGCACGAACAGCTCGGCGCCCAGCTCCCGCTCCAGCCGCCGCACGTCCCGGCTGAGCGCCTGCTGGGCGACGTACAGCCGGGCGGCGGCCCGCGTGAAGTGCAGCTCCTGGGCCACTGCGAGGAAGGCGCGCAGGAGGCGGGGGTCGAGGTGAGCGGGAACGGACATGCCGCGAACTTACAACGAGGGTGCGTGAATCCGCGCCGAGCAGGTGTTGGACCCCTTGATCCACCGCGGGCGACGGTGGAGCCATGCCGCAACAGCCGTACGGAAATGCCCCGACGCCCACGAAAGCTCCGAGAACGCCCACGAAAACCCCGAGTCGCGTGCCCGGCCCCTACCGTCGGCTCTTCGCCCACCCCGGTGCCCGCGCCTTCACCGTCGGGAACCTCATCGCCCGGCTGCCCATGGGCATGTTCAGCGTGAGCGCGGTCGTGATGATCGCCGGGACGCGGGGGTCGTACGCCCTCGCCGGCGCCGTCACCGCGACCGGCCTCGCGGCGACCGCGCTGGTCGCCCCCTGGACCGCGCGGCTCGTCGACCGGTACGGCCAGGCGCGGGTCGCGGTGCCCGCCACGCTCCTCGCGGCACTGGGCAGCCTCGCGCTCCTGCTGTGCGTGCGCTACGACGCTCCCGCCTGGACCCTCTTCGCCGCGTACGCCGCCACCGCGACCACCCCCAACACCGGCGGCATGTCCCGCGCCCGCTGGGCGCACCTGCTGAAGGGCGACCCCGGGTCCCTGCACACCGCGAACTCCTTCGAGCAGGCCGCCGACGAACTGTGCTTCATGCTGGGCCCGGTGCTGGCGGCCTTCCTGTGCGGGACGTTCTTCCCGGAGGCGGGGACGCTGGTCGGCGTGGTGCTCCTGGTGACGGGCGTGCTGGTCTTCGCCGCCCAGCGGTCGACGGAGCCGCCGCCTCAAGGCCGTACGGCCGCCGCATCGGCACGGTCGCCGTTCCGCGCCCCCGGCATGCCGCCGCTGCTGGCCGTCTGCCTCGCCATGGGCGCGGTGTTCGGCTCGACGGAGGTCGTCACGATCGCGTTCGCGGACGCCGAGGGCCACCGCACGGCGGCGGGCGCGGTGCTCGCCCTCCAGGCGGCAGGTTCCTGCGCGGCGGGCCTGTGGTTCGGCCGGCTCAGCCCGTCCGGCCCCGCCGAGCGCTGCTACGCCTGGTGCATAGCGGCGATGACCGCCCTACTGACGCTGCCCCTGCTCGCCGCGTCCCTCACCGGCTCCCTCCTGCTGCTGTCCACCGCGCTGCTGATCTCCGGCATGGCCACCGCCCCAACCATGATCACCAACATGGCCCTGGTCCAACAGCGCACCCCGGAGGGCCGCCTCAACGAGGGCATGACGCTGGCGGTGACCGCGCTGCTGGGCGGCATCGCGTGCGGCAGCGCGACCGGAGGATGGGTGGTGGAGCACCTCTCGCCGACGGCGGCATACGGCGTCCCGATCACGGCGGCGGCCACGGCACTGCTCATCGCCCTAGCAGCAACCCCCTCAGGGGCGCGGGGAACTGCGCGACCAGCCACGACGGCGCCGCAGACAAAAAACGACCCACCGACCGCTTAGCCCCGCGGAGCGACCCGCGCCATCGCCGGCCCCTTCGCCATCAACGTGATCCCTGCCCCGACCGCCACCTCCCCCACCCCCACATCCTCGAACTCGAACTCCCGCAACAGCACCGCCAACCCGAGCACCGACTCCAGCATCGACAGGTGCTGCCCTATGCAGGCACGCGGTCCACCGCCGAAGGGAAACCAGGCATAACGCGGACGCCCCGCCTCCGCCTCCGGCGTGAAACGGGTGGGATCGAAACGCTCCGGGTCCGGCCAGTAACCGGGATGGCGCTGGGTGACCCAGGGGCTGACCAGCAGGTCCGCACCGGCAGGTATCCGTACGCCGTCCACCTCCGCGTCGGCGACCGAGCGGCGCCCGATCACGGGCGCGGACGGATACAGCCGCATCGCCTCCTTCAGCACCATCGTCAGATACGGCAGCGCCTCCATGTCCTCGGCCGTGGGCGCCCGTCCGCCGGGACCGCCGAGCACCCGGTCCACCTCGTCCCGCACGCGCCGCTGCTCCTCGGGGTGCCGGGCGAGGAGGTGCAGGGCGAAGGCCAGCGCGGTGGCGGTCGTCTCGTGGCCGGCCAACAGGAAGATCAGCACCTGCTCGCGGAGTTCGTCGGCGTCGAGACTGCCGTCCTCGGCGTTCTCGGCGTGCACGAGGAGGGTGACCAGGTCGTCGCGGTCGTCGCGGTCCCGGCGGCTGTCGATGATGCCGTCGCACAGCGCGCGCAGCTCCGCCTGGAGGCGTGCGGCGCGGCGGTTGGCGGGGGTGGGCCAGGTGCGGGGTGCCTTGACCGGCGAGAAGCCCCGCCTGAGCGAGTACTCCTGGAGCGGCGGCAGGGTGCGCTCGATCACCTCGAACGCCTTGTCCACGTCCGTCCCGAACAGGATCCGGCCGACGACGTGCAGCGCGAACCGGTGCATCTCACCCACCAGTTCCACGGTCTCGCCCGGCACCTCGCGCCACCCGGCGGCCAGCGCGACCGCCTCCTCGGCGACCTGGTGCGCGTAACCGTTCACCCGGCGCCGGGTGAACAACGGCTGCACGAGCCTGCGCTGGCGCAGGTACACGTCGTCCTGGCTGGTGAGCAGCCCGTTGCCGACCGACTGGCGCAGTTCCTCGTAGAACACGTTGTCCTTGCGGAAGTTGGCGGCCTGCGTCGCCAGCACCTGCTGTGCGCCCTCGGCGGAGAACACCGCGTAGATGTCGGACCGCAGCCCCGGCGGCCCGGCCCGGAAGCGCACCACGTCGCCATGGTCGCGGCGCGCCCGTAGGTACGCGGCGAGGGGATCGTTCAGCAGGTCGCTCATGGAGCCGAGTAAGGGATGCCCCGCCACGATCGGTGCCCGGGCGGTCGTCGTCGTCATGGTCATGGCTCCCCCATTCCCGCCCGAGCCATTGACGCACCCTGAGCCCACACATACCTTCGACAAGCGAGCAGTCGAAGCGCTTCGACGTAATCCGTCGAAACGATTCGACGAACGCAGTGGGCATCACCGCGGACGCAGTCGCGGTCGAAGTCGCAGGCGCAGTCGCAGTCGCAGTCGCAGTCGCAGTCGAGTTAAGGACCCCCCACATGAAGTTCACCGACGGCTACTGGCTGCTGCGCGAGGGCGTCACCGCGGCCCACCCCGCCGAAGTCCTCGACGTCACCGAGTCGGACGGCGCACTGGAGATCCACGCGCCGACCCGGCCCATCCGCACACGCGGCGACCTGATGACGGGACCGGTCATGACGATCAACGCCCACACCCCGATGCCCGACGTCATCGGCCTCACCCTCACCCACTTCGCGGGCGAGCAGCCCCGCGGCCCCGAGTTCGAGCTCGCCGAGTCGGAGGAGACCGCCCCGCAGATCTCGTACGACGACGAGCACGCGACCCTGACCTCCGGCGCGCTGTCGGTCCGGGTCGCCCGCACCGGCTCCTGGCAGGTCGAGTTCCTCGCCGGCGGCCGCACGCTCACCTCCAGCGGCCCCAAGAGCATGGGCATCATGCGGGACGCGACCGGGGCGCACTACCTGCGCGAACAGCTGAACCTCGGTGTCGGCACGTCCGTCTACGGCCTCGGCGAGCGCTTCGGGCCGCTGGTCAAGAACGGGCAGGTCGTCGACATCTGGCAGGCCGACGGCGGCACTTGCAGCGAGCAGGCCTACAAGAACGTGCCGTTCTTCCTGACCGACGCGGGCTACGGCGTCTTCGTCGACACCCCGGGCAAGGTCTCCTTCGAGGTCGCCTCGGAGGTGGTGTCCCGGGTGCAGTTCAGCGCGGAGGCCCAGGAGCTGACGTACTACGTCATCCACGGCCCGACCCCGAAGGACATCCTCCGCAAGTACACGGCGCTGACCGGCCGCCCGGCGCTGCCGCCCGCCTGGTCCTTCGGCCTGTGGCTGTCGACGTCCTTCACGACGTCGTACGACGAGGAGACGGTGACGTCCTTCGTGGACGGCATGCGGGAGCGCGAACTCCCCCTCTCCGTCTTCCACTTCGACTGCTTCTGGATGCGCGAGTTCAACTGGTGCGACTTCCAGTGGGACCCGCGCGTGTTCCCCGATCCGGAGGGCATGCTGGCCCGGCTGAAGGCGAAGGACCTGCGGGTCTGCGTCTGGATCAACCCGTACATAGCCCAGCGCTCGCCCCTGTTCGCGGAGGGCAAGGCGCTCGGGCACCTGCTTAAGCGGCCGGACGGCAGTGTCTGGCAGTGGGACCTGTGGCAGCCCGGCATGGCGCTGGTCGACTTCACCTCTCCGGCGGCCCGCGACTGGTACGCCGCCAAGCTGGAGGCGCTCCTCACCCAGGGCGTCGACTGCTTCAAGACCGACTTCGGCGAGCGGGTGCCCCTCGACGTGGCCTGGTCCGACGGCTCCGACCCGGAGCGGATGCACAACTACTACACGTACCTCTACAACCGCACCGTCTTCGACGTGCTGCGCAAGCACCGCGGCGAGGAGGAGGCGGTGCTCTTCGCCCGCTCGGCGACGACGGGTAGCCAGCAGTTCCCCGTCCACTGGGGCGGCGACTGCGAGGCGACGTACGAGTCGATGGCGGAATCGCTGCGCGGAGGCCTGTCGCTGGGCCTCTCGGGCTTCGGCTACTGGAGCCACGACATCGGCGGCTTCGAGGGCACCCCCACCCCCGCGCTGTTCAAGCGGTGGCTGGCGTTCGGCCTGCTGTCCTCGCACAGCCGGCTGCACGGCAGCTCGTCGTACCGCGTCCCCTGGCATTTCGACGAGGAATCAGTGGAGGTGGCACGGCAGTTCACCCAGCTGAAGCTGCGGCTCATGCCCTACCTCTACGAAGTCGCCCGCACCGCCCACACCGAGGGCGTGCCGATGATGCGGGCCATGGTGCTGGAGTTCCCGGACGATCCCGGGTGCGCGCATCTGGAGCGGCAGTACATGCTCGGCCCGGACCTGCTGGTGGCGCCCGTCTTCAGCGACGAGGGCGACGTGGCGTACTACGTCCCCGAGGGCACCTGGACCCACTACCTCAGCGGGGAGACGGTGACCGGTCCGCGCTGGGTGCGCGAGAGGCACGGCTTCGACAGCGTGCCGCTGCTGGTGCGGCCGGGTGCGGTGATCCCGGTGGGCGCGGTGGACGACCGGCCCGACTACGACCATGCCGACGGGGTCACGCTGCGGGCGTTCGGGCTGGAGCGGGGCGCGCAGGTGACGGTACGGGTCGGGGAGGTGACCTTCACGGTCGTCCGGGAGGGCGACACGCTGCGGGCCTCCTGCGGTGACCCGTCCGCGCCGTGGGGTCTGGCGGCCGGCGAGCGCGAGGCACGGGCCCAGGCGGGGACCGGGTTCCTGACGGTGGAGACGGCCTGATGGTGAAGATCACGGACGTGGCCCGGCACGCCGGGGTCTCCCCCAGCACGGTGTCGTACGCGCTCAGCGGCAAGCGCCCGATCTCCGAGGAGACCCGGCGCCGCGTCGAGGAGGCCGTCCGCCTGCTCGGCTACCGCCCGCACGCCGGCGCCCGCGCGCTGGCCGGCCGGCGGTCCAACGTGCTGGCGCTGGTGGTGCCGTTACGGGCCGGGATCAATGTGCCGGTGGTGATGCGGTTCGCGGTGTCGGTGGTGACGACGGCGCGACGGTACGACCATGACGTGCTGCTGCTCACCCAGGAGGAGGGCGAGGAGGGGCTGCGGCGGGTCGCGGACACGGCGCTGGTGGACGCGCTGATCGTGATGGACGTCCAGCTGCACGATCCCCGGCTGCCGCTGTTACGGGACCTGGACCGCCCGTCGGTGATGATCGGCTTCCCGGCCGACCCCGACGGACTGACCTGCATCGACCTCGACTTCAAGGCGGCGGGCGAGGCCTGCGTGGAGCATCTGGCGCGGCTCGGGCACCGGGTGGTGGCGCTGGTGGGCTCGCCGCCGGAGGTGTACGTACGGCAGACGGCCTTCGCCCAGCGGGTCGTCCAGGGCTTCACGGCCGCCGCGGACCGTGGGCGCCTGTCGTCCGCGGTGCACCCCTGCGAGGCGTCCCCGGCGGCTGCCCGCGCGGTCGCCGAACAACTGCTGCGCGAACAGCCCGCGTTGACGGGAGTGGTCGTCCACAACGAGGCGATCCTGGAGCCGCTGATCGACGCCTTCGAGCAGCTGGGACTGCGCGTCCCCACCGACCTGTCGATCACCGCGATCTGCCCCGACGAACTCGCCGAGTCCCTGCGCCTGCCGGTCACGTCGATCGCCCTGCCGTCCGCCGAGGTGGGGTCGCGGGCGGTGGAGCTGCTGATGCGGAAACTGGACGGCAAGGACGCACCGGAGGCGACCCTGCTGCCGCCGAGGATGACGGAACGGGCGAGTACGGCGCGGCGGGCCCTTGCGTGACACGGGAGTTCAGCCCGCGAGCCCCCAGGTCAGCCCCAGGCGGTGGGCGGCACACAGGTTCACATCGAGGATGTAGGCCCCGGCGGTCCCGCACTGCTCGGTGCCGCTGCCGGGGTCGACGGGCTGGCCGTGCCCCATGCCCGTGATGCTGTACGTCTCCGCCACGGCCTTCCCGGCCGGGTCACGGAAGACCTGGTGCGGGTGGCCGGCCACCGTGTCACTGACGTCGGCGGTCTGGTCGGCCCCCTGCACATCGGTCCACTGCTTCATCAGGTCGGTCATGTTGACGGGCTTGACGGTGTAGTCGGCGCTGCCCTGGAAGACGGTGAGCATGGGCCAGGGCCCGGTGTGGCCGGGGCGGGCGGCTCGCACCCGGTCGCCCCACTGCTTCGCCGTCTGCGTGGCGCCGACGTACATGCACACGTACGGCGACCCGGCGGCCTGCGCGCATCCGTACGGCAGCCCGGCGACGACCCCGCCGGCGGCGAACTTCTCCGGGTACGCGGCCATCATCACGGCGGTCATCCCGCCCCCGGCGGACAGCCCGGTGACATACACGCGCGACGCCTCACCGGAGACGTCGGCGATCTGCCGGTCGACCATCTGCGCGACGGACGCGGCCTCGCCCTGGCCGCGCGCGATGTCGCCGCTCTGGAACCAGTTGAAGCAGGACGAGGCGTTGTTGGCGGTCTGCTGCTGCGGCAGCACCACGGAGAAGCCCCAGCGGTCGGCCAGTTCGGTCCAGCCGCTGCCGGTGCCGTAGCCGGACGCGTTCTGCGTGCAGCCGTGCAGCGCGACGACCACGGGCCGGCCGGTGGGCAGCCCGTCGGGGACGTACCGGAACATCCGCAGCGCACCCGGGTTGGATCCGAACCCGGTGACTTCCTGAAGCGAGGCCGCCGCGGCTCGGCCCGGTGTGAGGAAGGCGGCGATCAGGGCGACGAGCAAGGTCGCCAGGAGAGCTGAACGGACAGGGATATGACGGCTTGCGGCTCTGGTCTGTGTCATGGGGAGGGACCGTAGAAGCGTGAACGACCCGTCGATATGGGGTCGGACACCACATCGGGCTCGTCCGCCATGTGAGGCAAGCGCGGGAGGGCGTGGCAGGGAGCCCTACGGCGTCGGCGTCGGCCGCTGCGTGGCCGGGCCGGCACCCCGGTACGTCTCGTCCTTCTTCCACGGCCCGACGCCGAGCTTCCCCGTCGTCCCGAGGTCCAGTTCCGGCACCACCATCACGGGGCTCGCACCCGCCTTCGCCCGCACGCGGACGTACGGCGCGTTCACCGGATCGCCGAACCCGGTGGTGTTCCGCCAGGCCAGCGTCGTCCGCGCGGCCTCGCCCGGCCGCAGAACGACGCGCTGCGGGCTGCCCTCGCCTCCGACGCCGGTGCTGATCCGATCGGTTCCGTGGAGGATCCGCACGCTGTCGGCCTTGTCGTGGTCCTCGTCGAAGAGTTCGAGCTCCGGGTAGCCGTTGAGCTCATAGGGCCGGGTCCCGCAGTTGACGAGATGCAGTCCGACGACGCGCAGGCCCATGGCGGCGTCGCCCTGGTCCGCGTAGACGTGCAGCCCGGACGCGGGGCAGGTCCCCGAGGCGGTCGACGCCTCGTCGACGGGAACGCTGCGCACCTTGACCACCTCGACGCCCGTCACATCGGCGTCCGGCCCGAGCGACTCCCCCATGCCGACGGTCTTCTTGACGGTCCGCCCCGGCCCGACCGACGCGACGGTCTGCTCCGCGTTGTCGACGTTGCCGCCGGACGCCGAGCGGAGGCCGAGGGTGACGGTGTAGGTGGCCGCTTCGGTCCCCTGGTTGGTGACCTCGAACTCGGCGGAGAAGTCCGCCCCGCACCTGTACAGGCCGGTGACCTTCACGCCCGCCTCGCCCGGACCGTCGAGCGAAGGCAGGGGCAGCGAAGTCGGCGTACCGGAACACGAAACACCGGCACCGACCGCGGGCTCCGAAGAACGCTCCGAACCGCACGCGGCGAGCAGTATTAAACCGGCGAGGACGCTGGGGACGGTACGGAAGGCGGTAGGCATCCGCCCAGTAGATCACCGCCCCCTGTCGGCCGTCATCCGGCATGACATAGGCCCCGCTGCTCGAAAGCAACGGGGCCTTTGCCCACATGGGGTCAGGGAGGTTCGAAAACCTCCCGATCGTGGAGATGGCGGGAATCGAACCCGCGTCCAACGGTGCAGAATCAGGGCTTCTCCGTGTGCAGTTCGCTGCGATTTTCTCGGCCCCGGCGATCACGCGAACAAGTCGCCGACGGGCCCAGTCACTGTTTGATTTCCCATCCGACCCCGTGACCGGGCCGGATGGTTTAGTTCCCTAGATTATGCCAGGGTCCGGGTCGGGAACACCCCCGGTCTGACACCCGTAAGGGCCTTCACTCACTGCTTATTAGGCAGCGAGGGCGAAGGCGCGGGAATCGCTCTTGGAATTGGCGATTATTGGTTGCGACATATGGTTAACGAGATCATTGCCGCTTCCTCGACACGCTTCCCCTGTTTCAACAGCCGCTGTCGAAACCGATCATCCCCATGTTGATTTTTCAAACTGCTACGCACCTACCGTGAGGTGCAGTGCCATCGTACGTGACCAACGCCCGCGGATGCCACCGTATTCCTGCGGGCTACGCCTCCCGCTGGCGCCGCTTCGCCGCCGCGATCGCCCGGTCCGACTCCCGCCGGTCCTGCTTCTCCCGCAGGGTCTGACGCTTGTCGTACTCCTTCTTGCCTCGCGCGAGGGCGATCTCGGCCTTCGCCCGGCCGTCCTTGAAGTACAGGGCGAGGGGCACGATCGTGTGCCCCGTCTCCTGGGCCTTGGCCTCCAGCTTGTCGATCTCCTCGCGGTGCAGGAGGAGCTTGCGCTTGCGGCGCGCGGAGTGGTTGGTCCAGCTGCCCTGGTGATACTCCGGGATGTGGGCGTTGTGCAGCCACGCCTCGCCCCCGTCGATCTGGACGAAGCCGTCGGTCAGCGAGGTCCGCCCCTCGCGCAGCGACTTGACCTCGGTGCCCATGAGCACCAGGCCGGCCTCGTAGGTGTCGATGATCGCGTAGTCGTGGCGGGCCTTCTTGTTCTGGGCGACGATCTTGCGCTTGCCGCCCTTCTCGCCGTCCCTGGACTTCGCGGCCGCCCCGCCCTGCTTGGGCTGGGACTCCTTCGGTACGTACATTCCCTTGCTCATAGTGCCGTCCATTTTCGCACTATGGAGGGGGTAGGCGGAAAGCCGATTTACGAGTGGGTACCAGTGGCTACGAGTCGCCGAGTCCGCTGAGGACCGTCGCGGCCCGCTCCAGGACGCCCCGGTCGGCGTCCAGGTCGGGCGTGATCCCCGCGCCGTCGACGGCCCGTCCGGAGGGGGTGCGGTAGTGGCCGACGGTCAGCTCGGCGACGGAGCCGTCGGGGAGGCGGCTCGGCATCTGGACCGAGCCCTTGCCGAAGGTGCGGCTGCCCACGACGACCGCGCGCCCGCGGTCCTGGAGCGCGCCGGTGAGCAGCTCGGCCGCGCTCATCGTGCCGCCGTCGACGACCGTGACCAGGGGCCGGGTCGTGTCGCCGCCGGGTTCGGCGTGCAGGGCACGCTGGTCGCCGTCGACGTCGTACGTCGCGACGAGGCCGCCGTCGAGGAAGGCGGAGGCGGCGGTGACGGCCTCGGTGACCAGGCCGCCTGAGTTGCCCCGCAGGTCGAGGACGATGCCGGAGGAGGCCGGGGACTGCCGTACGGCGGCGCGGACCGCGTCGCCGGAGCCCTTGGTGAAGGAGGCGATCCGGATGACGGTGATGCCGCCGGCGAGTTCTCGAACGGTGACCGAGTCGGTGGACAGCACGGCGCGGCGCAGCGTGAGGTCCCACTCGCGCGTGCCGCGCTCCAGCCCCACCTTCACCGCCGTACCGGCGGGCGCGTCCTTCGCGTCGCCCCTCAGTAAGGAGACGACCTCGGTGACCGGACGCCCGTCGACCTTCGCGCCGTCGACGCTGCGCAGCCGGTCGCCCGCGCGGATTCCGGCGGTGGCCGCGGGCGACCCCGCCCGCACCTTGGTCACCTCGATACGGCCGTCCCGCTCGCGTCGCGCCCAGAGGCCGACGCCGGTGTACTCGCCGTCGAGGGCCTCCTCGAACTCCTCGTACTCGCCCTCGGAGTAGACGGCGCCCCAGCGGTCCCCGCTGCGGCTGACCGCGCGCTCGGCGGCCTCCACGGGTGACTTGCCGGCCGCCATGGCCTCGGCGGCCACCTCGGCGATGTCCTCGTGCCGGACCGCGGAGGCGTCCGGGCGGGTTGCGCCGTCCGGGGACTTCCGGTCGGGGCCGGGCAGCGAGCCGGTCGCGGCGCCGGCGACGAGCACGCTCGCGAAGACCAATGTCAGGGCGGCCCCGCGGCCGAAGCGGCGGGGCTGACAGAACAGGTCACGACCTGACATGCCGGTGAGTCTAGGACAACGCAAGGGGCCGTACGGTCCGTTGCCCGTACGGCCCCCTTGGCGTTCGTCACACCTTCAGGTACTTGCGCAGCGCGAAGAACGCCGCCAACGCCGGCATCAGCAGACTTGTCGCGAGGATGAGCGGGAGCTTGGTCAGGACGGCGTCCCAGCCGATGAAATTGACCAGGGTCAGCTGGTCGGCCAGGGCCAGTCCATGATCGATGAGGAAGTACCGCGCGATCACCAGGAAGGCGCAGGCGACCGTCCCGCCGATGAGCCCGGCGACCGCGGCCTCCATGATGAACGGCGCCTGGATGTAGAAGCCCGAGGCACCGACAAGGCGCATGATCCCGGTCTCACGCCGCCGGCTGAACGCCGAGACGCGCACGGTGTTGACGATCAGCATCAGCGCGACCACCAGCATCAGCGCCATCACCGCGCGTGCCGCCCAGTTCATGCCGTTGAGCAGCTTGAAGAGGTTGTCCAGGATGCCCTTCTGGTCCTGCACGGACTGCACGCCGTCCCGCCCGTTGAAGGCGGTCGCGATGACCTGGTACTTCTCCGGGTCCTTCAGCTTGATCCGGTACGACTCCTGCATCTGGTCCGGCGTGAGGGAGGCGGCCAGCGGGGAGTCGCCGAACTGCTCCTTGTAGTGCTTGTACGCCTGGTCCTGCGACTCGTACGTGGTCTTATCGACGACCGACATCTTGCCCAGGTCGGCGAGGATCTCCTTCTTCTGGTCCTCGGTGACCGCGCCCTTGGCGCAGTTGGGGTCGGACTCGGCGTCGCTCTTGTTGCAGAGGAAGACGGAGACGTTGACCTTGTCGTACCAGTAGCCCTTCATGGTGGTGACCTGGTCGCTCATCAGGAGCGACCCGCCGAACAGGGCGAGCGACAGGGCGACGGAGACGACGACGGCGAACGTCATCGTCAGATTGCGGCGGAGACCGACACCGATCTCGGACAGTACGAACTGGGCGCGCATGGCGTCTGGTTGAGCCTTTCCGTGGACGGTGCGGTCAGTGCTGGTAGCCGTAGACGCCGCGTGCCTGGTCGCGGACGAGGCGGCCCTGCTCCAGCTCGATGACGCGCTTGCGCATCTGGTCCACGATGTTCTGGTCGTGCGTGGCCATCACCACGGTGGTGCCCGTCCGGTTGATCCGGTCGAGCAGCTTCATGATGCCGACGGAGGTCTGCGGGTCGAGGTTGCCGGTGGGCTCGTCGGCGATGAGCAGCTTGGGCCGGTTGACGAAGGCGCGGGCGATGGCCACCCGCTGCTGCTCACCACCGGAGAGCTCACCGGGCATCCGGTCCTCTTTTCCGCCGAGCCCGACGAGGTCGAGCACCTGCGGCACGGACTTGCGGATCTCGCCCCGCGACTTGCCGATGACCTCCTGCGCGAAGGCCACGTTCTCCGCGACCGTCTTGTTCGGCAGCAGGCGGAAGTCCTGGAACACCGTCCCCAGCTGGCGGCGCATCTGCGGCACCTTCCAGTTGGACAGACGCGCGAGGTCCTTGCCCAGGACGTGCACCTGCCCGTGGCTGCACCGCTCCTCGCGGAGGATCAGCCGCAGGAAGGTGGACTTTCCGGAGCCGGAGGACCCGACGAGGAACACGAACTCGCCCTTCTCCACTTCCAGGGACACATCCCTGAGTGCGGGGCGGGTCTGCTTGGGGTAGACCTTGGAGACGTTGTCGAGTCGGATCACGGGTGCACCATGGGTCGCCGGGGGTAGATGAGCGTGACCATACGCGAACCGGAGGGCGGGGCGCAGTCGCCAGGATGGGTTGCGTAAGCCTTGTGCACTTTTGTTCCGGTTCAGCGCCCCCGTAAGGGGCGCGGGGCTGTGTCGATATGCGGCTCCGCCGCGTGGGCGCGAGCAACCACAACCGGCCCGCAGCCGCGATTCCCCCTCAACCACCCCTCTGGGAGCGACCCGGCGCAGCTTCCGCAGGAACCTGGCACAGTAGAGGAGGGGAACGTTCTCGAGGCCGAGCCCGTTGAACCCCGGAGGGAACACGCTGAGGAGGGTGGCGCATGACGTACGACCGGCTGGTGTGCGCGAACTGTGCCGCGCCCGTGAGTGAGGGCCGCTGCCCCGTCTGCCGGGCGAACCGTGAGCGGCTGCAGCAGGAGGGCCCCTTCGCGGGCCTGAACCCGATGACGCTGATCGCCCTGCTGGCGGTGCTGATCGCGGCGGTCGCGCTGCTCGCGCACCAGACGGCGTAGGCAGGCGCACCCACCGCACACGGACATGGCGAGGGGCCCGGAGCGCAGCGCGCTTCGGGCCCCTCGGCCGTACGACCTACGTCACACGGCGTGTATCAACGGCTACCGTCAGGCAGCCGCACCGCCGCGGCCGCCCACGAGGCGCGGCAGGATGCGGAAGCCGATACCACCGGCGATCATCGTGGCGGCGCCGACCAGCAGGAACGTGGTCTGAGCCGCACCGGTCTCGGCGAGCTCGTCGCCGCCACCCTGGGCGGACGTGCTGGCGCCCGTGCCGGTGTTCTCCGTGCCGGTGTCGGCGAGGCCGGAGGAGCCCTCCTGCTGCGGGGAGGTGCCACCGTCGGGGTTGGTGTTGTTGCCGCCACCGTTGTTGCCGTTGTTGCCGTCGTCGTTGCCGCCACCGTTGTTGCCGTCACCCGGGTCGGTGGGGTCGGTGGTCGGGTCGTCGGTGGGCGCCGGCGGCTCGGTCGGGTCCGTCGTCGGGTCCGTCGGAAGGTCCGTCGGCAGATCGGTCGGGATGTCCGTCGGGATGTCCGTCGGAACCGGCGGCTCGGTGGGAACGGGCGGCTCGGTCGGGTCCTCGGGCGCGCACAGGATACCGAGCAGGCAGTCGTCGTCCGCCTCCGCGGCAGATGCGGCACCCGCAGCGGTCAGCGAGGCACCGGCCGCGATCACGGCGCCGGCCGCGAGCCGCGCGATACGGATCCGCGTCTTCTTCGTCATGTGGTTGCTACCCCCAGTAGCTGAATCGTCAATGAGGCGGGCGCCAGGGACTTGTGATCGACGGAGGTAGCTGAACTTGAGGCCCCCCGGTTCACATGCGCCCCAGAGACACGCATGCCACGCTTTACCCTTCCCATTTTTCAAGGACTCGTCAAGGCCGTTTGCGGCCGCCATGTCCAATAACGGGAGCTATGAGGAGAGTTGGAGCCTGTGAGTGTGATGTAAAACCCAGACATGCAGGCACAGAAAAGGCAACTGCCACCGTGATGGCGGCAGTTGCCTTGTCGACAAACTTACTTCTCTTGCTGCTTGCGCCAGCGAATTCCGGCTTCCAGGAACCCGTCGATCTCGCCGTTGAACACGGCCTCGGGGTTGCCGACCTCGAACTCGGTCCGCAGGTCCTTGACCATCTGGTAGGGGTGCAGGACGTACGAACGCATCTGGTTGCCCCAGGAACTGCCGCCGTCCTTGAGGGCGTCCATCTTGGCCCGCTCCTCCTGGCGCTGCCGCTCCAGCAGCTTCGCCTGGAGGACATTCATCGCGGTCGCCTTGTTCTGGATCTGCGACCGCTCGTTCTGACAGGAGACGACGATGCCGGTGGGGAGGTGAGTGAGGCGCACCGCGGAGTCGGTGGTGTTCACGCCCTGGCCGCCCGGGCCGGAGGACCGGTACACGTCCACCCGCAGCTCGGACTCGTCGATCTCGATGTGGTCGGTCTGCTCGACCACGGGAAGGATCTCGACGCCCGCGAAGGAGGTCTGGCGGCGCCCCTGGTTGTCGAAGGGCGAGATGCGCACCAGCCGGTGGGTGCCCTGCTCGACCGAGAGGGTGCCGTAGGCGTACGGCACCTGCACGGCGAAGGTGGTCGACTTGATGCCGGCCTCTTCCGCGTACGACGTCTCGTAGACCTCGGTCTTGTAGCCCTTCTGCTCCGCCCAGCGCAGGTACATCCGCTGCAGCTTCTCGGCGAAGTCCGCGGCGTCGACGCCGCCGGCTTCGGCGCGGATGTTGACGAGCGCCTCACGGGCGTCGTACTCCCCGCTGAGCAGCGTCCGCACTTCCATCTCGTCCAGTGCCTTGCGGACGGCGGAGAGCTCGGACTCGGCCTCGGCACGGGTGTCCGGGTCGTCCTCCTCCTCGGCCATCTCGAACAGCACGGCGAGATCGTCGATCCGGCCACGCAGGGCTTCGGCCTTCCGCACCTCGGCCTGGAGGTGGGACAGCTTGCTGGTGATCTTCTGCGCCTCGTCCGGGTTGTCCCACAGGGACGGCGCGGCCGCCTGCTCCTCGAGCACGGCGATGTCTGCCCTCAGCTTGTCGAGGTCCAGAACGGCCTCGATCGACTCCATGGTCGAGGAGAGGGACTTGAGCTCTTCGGATACATCGACGACTGCCACGCCTCCAGCGTAACGGCTCCGCCAAGCGGGGAGCTCCGGGTGCCCGACGCTTACGGACGAGGCCCAGGCACTTTCAGCCCGTCCGGCGTTTGAGGACGAGGCCCTTCGGGCCGAAAGCGGGGGTCTGGGGGCGGCAGCCCCCAGGGACGGGACGGGTAGGGGCGGCGGGGGCGAGGAAGGCTAGGGAGCTGCCGGGGCCGAGTTGTTCGAGTCCTGGGGCGTAGCGTCCGCATCGTCGCCCGAGGTGGCCAGCCACGTACCCACCCCGGCCGCCGCCACCAAGGCCACCGCCGCCGCACTCAGCGCCACCCGGCGCCGACGCGTGGCAGCCCGATGACGGGCGGAACCCGGCCGCGGCGCCCCCGCCGCCCTCGGCACCCGCGCCGTACCGCGCGCACCACCCGCCAGCTCGTCCGGCCCCGGCACCCTCATCGACGTATGGGTGTCCCGGTTGGAGTCGGCCGGCTTGGCGCCCGGCACCAAGGGCACCGCACCCCGCCGCCGCACCCGCTCCCCCACCGGCGCCGCCTCCTCCGCGACCGGAGTCTCCTCCTCCGCGGCCTCCGCGTCCGGCTCGTCCACGTCCAGCGGCGGCATCCCGGCCAGCATCGGCAGCAGCTCCCGCAGTCGCGCCCCCAGCTCCGACGCCCGCAACCGCGAGGCCGGCGCCTTCGCCAGGCACTGCACGAGGAGCTGCCACAGCTCGTCGGGGATGCCGGGCAGGGGAGCCACCGTCTCCGTGACGTGGCGGCGCAGGACCGCGCCGGGGTGGCCGCCGCCGAAGGGGGTGAAGCCCGCCAGCAGCTCGTACAGGACCGTGGCGAGCGCGTAGATGTCGACCGCCGCCCGCGGAGGCAGGCCTTCCACGATCTCCGGCGCCAGGTAGTCCGGCGTACCGATGATCTTCGTCGCGCGGGTGCGGCGCGGTGAGTCGATGAGTTTCGCCACACCGAAGTCCGTCAGCAGGGCGGGGTGGGAGCCGCCCGGCCCGAGCGGGCCCTGCATGTCCAGCAGGACGTTCTCCGGCTTCACGTCCCGGTGCACGACCCCGGCCGCATGCGCCGCCGCCAGCCCGTCCGCGACGTCCGCGACGATCGCCACCGCCGCCTCGGGCGCGAGCCGTCGGTCGCGGTCGAGCCGGGTGCGCACGTCCGTCCCCCGGACCAGGTCCATGACCAGCGCGAGGTCGTTGCCGTCGACGACGAGGTCGCGTACGGAGACCACGTTCGGGTGCTCCAGACCGAGCAGCGCCGTCCGCTCCTGCACGAAGCGTCCGACGAGCTCCTGGTCGGACGCGAGATCCTCACGCAGCAGCTTGATGGCGACGGGGCCCTCGGGCCCCTCACCCAGCCACACCGTGCCGGCGCTGCCCCGCCCCAGGATCTGGTTGGCGGTGTACCGGCTGCCGATCTTCCGTGCCAAGACTGCTCCTACCGACGCGTGTAGTCGCTAAAACTACGCGCCCGAGGAGCCAACCTTCACTGCGGAGGCGGAAATCACCCGCCAGGTGTCGACAAATCACCAACCCAGCCGAGGTGCAGCCACGACGCCGCACGGCCTCGTCACTTCGTCGCCGCGTCCGGTCAGTTGGTGCCCGAGCCCCCGCCCAGCTCCCCGATCCAGCCCGTCACGGTGCTGAACCAGTCGGTGAGCTGATCCCAGTAGCCCTTGCCCGTGCCGATCCACTCCTGCAGCGGGCTCAGCTCCCAGACCAGCCAGCCCGCGACGAACAGGATGATGATCGTGAACAGGCAGCCCTTGAGGCAGCCGAGGCCGGGGATCCGCATCGGGTTGGAGCTGCGCCGGCGTGGCTCACGCGGCTCGCGCTGCGGCCGCTGCGGCTCCGGCGTGGGCGGCGGGGCGTACCGCTGGGGCTGCTGCTGCGGCTGGCGCTGAGGGGCGTACGGCTGCGGCTGCTGCTGTTGCGGATGGCCGTATCCCTGCGGCGGCCGGCCCTGCGGAGGCCGCTGCTGCTGGGGGTGCGGCTGCTGCTGGGGGTGCGGCTGCTGCTGCGGGCGGGCGACCTGCCGCTGGGGGCGGCGGCGCAGCGGGTCCTGGTTGGGGTCGAGGTACTGGACCTGCGTCTGCTCGTTGCGGTCCCGGGCCGCGCGCAGCTGGTTCTGCCAGGGGTGCGGATCCTCGGGTCCGGGCTGCCCCGGCTGCTGACCGGGCTGTCCCGGCGGCATCGGCGGCATCACGGCCGTCGGGTCGGCGCCGCCGCGTCCGCCCGGACCGCCCGTGTTCGGCAGTACGGCGGTGGGGTCGGCGGCGCCCGCCGGGCCGGGGGCACCGGTGTGCGGCAGGACGCTGGTCGCGCCGTTCGGGTCGTACGCCCCGGCGCCCGCGCCGTGCTGCATGACCTGGGTGGGGTCGGCCGAGCCCGGCACGGTGGCCGGCGAGGGGTCGGGGGCGAGCAGCGCGGCGACGCCCTCGGCCGCCGCGATCTGCGCGGAGTTCGCGTGCACGCCGACGCCCTCGGCGACGACGCGCAGGGCGCGGGCGAGGTTCTCGGCGCTGGGCCGCTGTTCGGGGCTCTTGCGCAGGCAGCGTTCTATGACCGTCCACAGCGGGTCGGGGACCGTGGACGGGCGGCGCGGCTCGGCGCTCAGGTGCTGGTGGAGGACCTCCAGGGCGGAGCCGCCACCGAACGGCGGGCGGCCGGTGACCAGCTCGTAGAGGAGGATGCCGGCGCCGTAGATGTCGACGGCGGACGTCTGCGGGCGGCCCTCGGCGGACTCGGGCGCGATGTACGCGGGCGTGCCGACGAACTCGTGGGTGCGGGTCAGGCCCGGGGAGTCGGCGAGGCGGGCGATGCCGAAGTCGGTCAGCATCGGGTGCATCTGGCCGGCGTTCTGCTGGAGCAGGACGTTGGCGGGCTTGAGGTCGCGGTGGACGACGCCGTCGGCGTGGCTGGCGCCGAGGGCGTCGGCGATCTGCGCGGTGAGCAGGGCGGCGGCGACCGGCGAGAAGGGGCCGTTCTCGCGGAGGTAGCGGTGCAGGTCGGGGCCGTCGACGAGGTCCATGACCAGGGCCAGCAGCTCACCCTCGACGACCAGGTCGCGGACCCGGACGATGTTCGGGTGGGTCAGCCGGAGCAGGACGGACCGCTCCCGCAGGAACCGCATGACGATGTCCGCGTCGCTGGCGAGCTCCTCCTTGAGGACCTTGATCGCGACGGTCTCGCCGGGCTGCCCCGGCACGGCCGCCTCGGCGCCCGCGGTCTCCCGCTGACGGGCTCGCCAGACGGTCCCCGTGGCGCCACGTCCGAGCGGCTCCTCGAGGAAGTACTTGCTGCCTACCGGCCGCACGTCGCGCTCCCTGCTGCTTGCCTACGTTCCGATCCACTGTAGTGCCGTCCCCCACGGCACCGGCCTGTCGTCATTCTGTCCGTCTTACGTACGGGTTCCCGTACATGTTCGAAGGAAAGACGCTCGGCTCTGTCTTGTGGTTGCCGCAAGCGGACGTGAGCGATCTCAACTGATCACCGGCAGTGCACTTGTCAGGCACTTTTGCGGGCAGAGCCGACCAATCAAGATCACTTGCCTTCGGGCGGGGGGCGCGTTGTCAGTGGCAGGTGCGAGGATGCGTGGAGTACTGGCCGAAGTGCTCGTGTGGGGTGGGGAGATCCGTCGGACGGGCCCTGGTCCGCGCCCGCGCAGAAGGGACCGCTGACGCCGATGCAGATCCGGCTGACCGTCGTAGACCCGCTGGCCCCGCCTGCCCCGGCGCGAGGCCGAGCCGCGAGCTGCGACGTGCTGGTCACGGCGCCCGCGGGCACGGCCCTGGCCGCGGTGGCGTCGGGGCTCGCCTCGGCGGTGTCCGGGGGCGACGGCCCGGTCGTGCTGTACGCCGGGGCGGAGCGGCTCGACGACCGGCGCAGCACGCTCGGCGAGCCCCCGCTGACGGACGGCGCGGTGCTGTCCCTTGGCGCCCCGCCGGCGCCCGAGCCGCACCCCGAGCTGGACGACGCCCCGACCCAGCTCCATGTCGTGGCCGGCCCGGACGCGGGCGGGGTCCATCTGCTGCACGGCGGCGAGATCCGCATCGGCCGCTCCGCCGACGCCGACGTCCCGCTCGACGACCCGGACGTCTCCCGCCTCCACTGCGCGGTCACGGTCGCCGCCGACGGCCGCGTCTCGGTCGCCGACCTCGACTCCACCAACGGCACCACGCTGGACGGCTCCGGCGTGAGCACCCGCCCGGTGCGCTTCGCGCCGGGTTCGCTGCTGCGGATCGGCGAGTCGGCGCTGCGGCTGGCTCCGGCCGGCGGGCCGGGGGCGCGGGTGCGGACGGAGCCGGACGGGGAGGGACATGTGCGGGTCCCTGCCGGGGACGACGGGGACGCCCGCCGCCCGGGGAGCGACGGCCCCGAGGCGCCCGCGCGCGGTGCCGCCACGCCGCCGCACGCACGCGTGGCGGACGGCGCCGACGCGTCCGCTCCCTCGGGAGGCCTGTCTGCCGCCCAGGAGCACGACCCCGTCGAGCCGCCCGTCGTGCCGCTCCAGGGCGGGGCACCGCGGATCGAACGGCATGGCCGGGGCGAGCGGCCGTCTCCGGGACCGCGCGGCGGCGACACGCACGGCGCGGGCTTCGGGGTGGGCCCGCTCCAGGCGGGCGACCGGGGGCACAACGGCGCCGAAGACGCGTCGAGCGACGGCGGGGGCACCCCGGCGCACGGCGGCACCCGTAAAGGCACCCCGCTGCGGGGCACCGACGTGCCGCCGGGCGTGCGCAGGCGCGGAGGCCTCTCGGCGTGGGCACGGCGGCTAGCCGGCGGACGCGGGGAGCAGGAGCCGACAGCCCGGCGTGGCGGCTACGACGACGATGAGCCCCTTGCCCCGACCGAGCCGCCCTCGACGACGAACGGCCCCCGGCTGCCGGAGAGATGGCCGGACCCCGCGTCCCTGCTGCTGACGGCCCTGGGACCCGGACCCCGGCTGTGGGAGCGCGCACCGGGTCACCCGGAGGCGCTCACGGTACGGCTCGGCACGGCGGACCGGGCGGCGCCCGACGGCTCGGGGCTGCTGCCCGCGGTGCCGGTGACCGCCGATCTGCGCGAGGTCGGGGCGCTGGGTCTGGCCGGCCCGCGCGAGCGGCTGGCGGGGCTGGCCCGCGCGGTGATCGCCCAGCTCGCCGCGCTGCACTCGCCTGACACCCTGGAGCTGGTCCTGATCAGCGCCGACCGCTCCCGTCCGCTGGAGGAGCGCACGGCCGAGTGGTCCTGGCTGGGCTGGCTCCCGCAGGTCCGCCCCGGACACGGCCAGGACTGCCGCCTGCTGCTGGCCTACGACCGCGAACAGGCGACGGCTCGTACGGAGGAGTTGCTGCGGCGCCTTGAGGACATGGCGGCGGAGACGCCCGCCGGCGCGAGGTCTGCCGGTGCCGTGAGTGCCGCGGGTGGCTCGGCACGTGACGCGGGCGGGCAGGTCCCGGCGCAGCGTGCCGTGCGGCGGCCCTCGTGGGCGCGGGACGACGACCCTGCCGACGGGGCGGCCGGATTCTCGGGGCCGTACAGCGTGGTCGTCGTGGACGGCGATCCCGGCGGTGCCGATGTGCGCGAGGCCGTGGCCCGGTTGACGGCGGAGGGGCCGCGGGCCGGGATCCATGTCGTGTGCCTGGCCGAGACGGCTTCGGCGTCGCCCGCGTCACCGGTGACGGAGACCTACGAGGCGGCGTGCACGGTGTCGCCGGTGTTCCGGGAGTGCGGTGCGGTCGCGCTGCTCAGCGGCGATGTGGCGACGGCGCTGCGGCTGATGCGGGTGGCGCGGGGCGGTGCCGTCGATCCGGGCGCCGTCGGTGCCGGCCGCGTGGCCGACGGCACGGCCGGCGACGGCCCTGCCGGATCCGTCTCCGTTTCCGCCCACGCCTCCGCCGACCCCGGCCACGGTCCCGTCGGGCACGGCACCGTCGCCGCCGTGGACGCCGTCTCGCTCGCCTGGGCGGAGCGGTTCGCGCGGGCCATGGCGCCGTTGCGGACGGAGGGCGCCGGCGGCGAGCGGCACGCGCGCGTGTCCGTGCCGTTGCCTCAGGCGGCGCGGCTGCTGGACGAGTTGGGGCTGGCCCGGGCCACACCGGCGTCGCTGATGGCGCGGTGGGCCGACGCGGGCGATGACGCGGAGGCCCTCGGCGGGCGGGCGTGTGCCGTGCTCGGGGCCGGGCCGCGCGGGCCGGTCAGCGCTGACCTCGGTGCCGACGGACCGCACCTGCTGATCGAGGGGCCGTCCGGCAGCGGGCGTACGGAGTTGCTGCGGGCCGTCGTCGCCTCGCTGGCCGCGGCCGAGCGCCCGGACCGGCTGAGCGTCGTGCTGGTGGACGGCCGGGACACGGTGAGCGCGGGCGGCGCCCACGGCGACGGACTGCGGGTCTGTACGGACGTGCCCCATGTCACCACCCACCTCACCGCCAACGACCCGGTCCGCATGCGGGAGTTCGCCCAGTCGCTCAGCGCCGAGCTGAAGCGGCGCGCGGAGTTGCTCGGGCGGTCCGACTTCACCGAGTGGCACACGGGCCGTGAGCTGTCGAGCCGGATGGTCGCGCAACGCGCGGCGGGGGCCGGTACCGGTACCGGGGGCGGTGATCCCACGGGCGATCTCGACACCCCGCCCAGTTCCACCATCCGGCTGCGGCCCGGGGTGGCGCGCCGGCAGGCCGAGGCCGTGCCGCCGCCGTTGCCGCGGCTCGTCGTGGTCGTGGACGACCTGGACGCGCTGGTGTCGCCCGCGCTCGGCTCGCCGGGCAGGCCCGCGGCTGGCTCGGTGATACGCGCGCTGGAGGCCGTGGCCCGGGAGGGCGAGCGGCTCGGGGTGCACCTGGTGGCCGCCGCGGCGATCGGGGGCCGCACGGCGGAGTCGGAGCCGGCGCGCCTGGCGACGTTGCGGGTGACGCTCGACGCGGTCACCGCGGGGCCGGACGAACCGGCGCCGGGGCGGGGGCGGTTGGCCTGGGCGGACGGCAGAGCGGTGCCGTTCCAGGGCGGGCGGGTCACGGGACGTATTCCGCGGACGGCGACGCTGCGGCCCACGGTGGTCCCGCTGGAGTGGCACCGGATGGGCGATCCACCGGCCCGGCGCCCGGTGCGGGAGCTCGGGAACGGGCCCACGGATCTGGCGTTGCTGGCCAGTGCGCTGGAGCGGGCGGCGCGGGAGGTGGCGGCGACCGAGGTGCCGTCACTCCTGTGACGCCGGTCGGCATTTTCAGCCCGTCCGGGGATTGAGGACGAGGCCGTTCAGGCCGATAGCGGGGTCTGGGGGCGCAGCCCCCAGGGACGCGAGCCCCCGCGCACCGCACCTGTCCGGCCCAACCGTCGGAGACCCTGGTCACGAGGCGGTCACGATCTCCCGCTTGACAGCGGACGCGGTCTTGCCGCCCCCAACCCCAGGGCGTAGACCAGATCAAACGGGACAGCGCTCGAACGTTCGACGAGGCACGAAGAACGGGGCAGTGATGCGCAGCACGAGCAGCAAGAACCGGACAAGCAGGGCCGCCAGGACCGCGGCCGCCGTACTGGCGGGAGCCCTCGCGCTCTCGCTCACGGCATGCGGCGGCGATGACGACGGCGACGAACAGACCGGTTCCGGCCAGGAGACCGCCGGCACCGTCACCCTTCCCAAGCTGAACGGCGAATCCCTTGAGGTCGCCGCCGTGTGGACCGGTGCCGAGCAGGAGAACTTCAAGAAGGTCCTGGCCGAGTTCGAGAAGCGCACGGGTGCCAAGGTGACCTTCGTGCCGGCCCAGGACCCGATCATCAACTTCCTCGGCTCGAAGGTCGCGGGCGGCCAGCCGCCGGACATCGCGATGCTTCCGCAGCCCGGCGCCATCAAGCAGGCCGTCGACAAGAAGTGGGCCAAGCCGCTCGGCGCCGACGCGATCAAGGAGCTCCAGGAGAACTACTCGCAGGGCTGGCAGGACATCGGCAAGGTCGACGACAAGCAGTACGGCGTCTACTACAAGGCCGCCAACAAGTCTCTGATCTGGTACAACGCCCAGGTCTTCGAGAACGCGGGGGCCACCGAGCCCAAGACGTGGGACGAGCTGCTCACCACCGCGCAGACCGTCTACGACTCCGGCGTCACCCCGTTCTCCGTCGGCGGCGCGGAGGGCTGGACCCTCACCGACTGGTTCGAGAACATCTACCTCTCCCAGGCGGGCCCCGAGAAGTACGACCAGCTGGCGCGGCACGAGATCAAGTGGACCGACCCGTCCGTGAAGGACGCGCTGACCACGCTCGCCCAGGTGTGGGGCAAGAAGGACTACGTGGCGGGCGGCGCGGACGGCGCGCTGCAGACCGACTTCCCGGCGTCCGTCACCCAGACCTTCACCGGCGGCGACCAGCCGAAGGCCGCCATGGTCTACGAGGGCGACTTCGCGCAGGTCAACATCACGCAGGCGAAGGCGAAGGTCGGCACGGACGCGAAGGTGTTCCCGTTCCCGGCCGTCGGTGACACCGCGCCCGTCGTCTCCGGCGGCGACGCGGCCGTCATCCTCCAGGACTCCAAGGCGGCGCAGGCCCTGGCCACCTTCCTGGCCTCCCCGGACGCGGCGACGATCCAGGCGAAGCTCGGCGGCTATCTCTCGCCGAACAAGAACGTGGAGAACTCGGCGTATCCGAACGCGGTGCAGCAGAAGATCGCCAAGGCCCTGATCGACTCCGGCGACGACTTCCGCTTCGACATGTCCGACCAGGCCCCGCAGGCCTTCGGCGGCACGCCCGGCAAGGGCGAGTGGAAGGCCCTTCAGGACTTCCTGAAGAACCCGTCGGACATCGCGGGCACCCAGCAGCAGCTGGAAGCCGACGCGGCCGCGGCGTACGGAAACTGACGCCATGGCGTCGACGGAAGCGGCAGGGGCTCCTCAGGCCCCTGCCGCACCCAAGTCGCGCAAGAGTGTGACCGGCACGCGCTTGAGCATGGCGGCGCTCTTCCTGCTGCCCGCCCTGGTGCTGCTCGGCGCGCTCGTGGTCTACCCGATCGGGTACTCGGTCGTCCGCAGCTTCTACGACCAGTCCGGCGACGGGCTCGCCGGATTCGACAACTACGAGGCCCTGTTCACGGACGACGGCATCCGCACCGCCCTCAAGAACAACGTCGTCTGGGTGGTGTTCGCGCCGACGGTCGCCACCGCGCTCGGTCTGATCTTCGCGGTGCTGACCGAACGGGTGCGCTGGGGCACGGCGTTCAAGCTGGTCGTCTTCATGCCGATGGCGATCTCGATGCTGGCGGCGGGCATCATCTTCCGGCTCGTCTACGACCAGGATCCGGACAAGGGCGTGGCGAACGCGGTGTGGGTGGGTGTCCACGACACCTTCGCGCAGGCGTCCGCGTTCCCGAAGGCGCACCCGGGCCGGGAATCGCCCCTGGAAGCGGCGCCGGGCGGCGGTTTCATCACCAAGGCCACCGTCAGCGCCGGCACCCCGGTCGTCCTGCCCCTCGTCGGCGTCGCCCCCGACCAGATGCCGGACGACGCCAAGACCGCCGTACAGGCGAAGGCCGACCCGGCCACGATCACCGGCACCACCTGGCAGGACTTCACGCGCGGCAAGGGGGTCGGCACGCTCGGCGGGGTCGACGCGTCCGAGCTGGGCTATGCCGGGATGCGGATCGAGGCCGTGAAGGACGGCGAGGTCGTGGCGTCCACGAAGGCGGCCGATGACGGCACGTTCACCTTGCCTGCCGCCGCCGAGGGTGCCCAACTCAAGCTCCCGGCGGACAACTTCAAGGAGCCGTACAACGGCCTTGACTGGCTCGGCCCGTCCCTCGTCACGCCGTCCATCATCGGGTCGTACATCTGGATGTGGGCCGGTTTCGCGATGGTGCTGATCGCGGCCGGGCTCGCGGGCATCCCGCGCGAGCTGCTGGAGGCGGCCAGGGTCGACGGCGCCAGTGAGTGGCAGGTGTTCAGAAGGGTCACGGTGCCCCTCCTGGCACCTGTCCTCGCGGTCGTGACCGTCACCCTGATGATCAACGTCCTGAAGATCTTCGACCTCGTCTTCATCATCGCCCCGGGCTCCTCCCAGGACGACGCGAACGTCCTCGCACTGGAGCTGTACCGCAAGGGCTTCTCCGAGGACCAGCCGGGCATCGCCAGCGCGATCTCGGTGTTCCTGCTGCTCTTGGTGATTCCCGTGATGTGGTTCAACATCCGTCGGCTGAGGCGGGAGGGGCGGCGATGAGTGCGGACGCCGGCAAGGTCACCGAGGCGGCGCCACCGCCGCCGACCGCCGTCAAGGCCGAGGAGTCCCTCGGCGCCCGGCTCGCCGCCTTCGTCAGTGGCGGCCTGGTGCGGGTGTTCCTGATCGTCGTCGGGCTGTTCTGGCTGGTCCCGACGATCGGGCTGCTGCTGTCGTCCCTCCGGCCGCCGGAGGAGATGACCGCGAGCGGCTGGTGGGAGGTCTTCAGCAAGCCCTCCCAACTCACCTTCGACAGCTACGACAAGCTCCTGAGCAACCCCGACATCACCGACTCGATCCTCAACACCGTGCTGATCACGGTCCCGGCGACGGTCCTCGTCGTCATCATCGGCTCGCTCGCGGGATACGCGTTCGCTTGGATGGAGTTCCCGGGCCGCGACTGGTGGTTCCTCGGCGTGGTCGGTCTGTTGGTCGTGCCGGTGCAGGTGGCGCTGATCCCGATCGCCGAACTCTTCGGCAACATCGGCATCTTCGGCTCCCTGATCGGCGTGATCCTCTTCCACGTCGGCTTCGGGCTGCCCTTCGCGGTGTTCCTGCTGCGGAACTTCTTCGCGGAGATCCCGAGGGAGCTGCTGGAGGCGGCCCGCCTGGACGGCGCCGGTGAACTGCGCCTGTTCTTCCGTGTCGTGATGCCGCTCGGCGGTCCGGCGATCGCCGCGCTCGGCATCTTCCAGTTCCTGTGGGTGTGGAACGACATGCTGGTCGCGCTGATCTTCACGGACTCCGGGAGCCAGCCGATCACGGTCGCCCTGCAGACGCAGGTACGGCAGTTCGGCAACAACATCGACGTCCTGGCGCCCGGCGCGTTCATCTCCATGGTGATCCCGCTGGTCGTGTTCTTCGCGTTCCAGCGGCAGTTCGTGTCCGGTGTGATGGCGGGCGCGGTCAAGTAGGCGCAAGCGCAACACGCTTGAGGGGGCGGACCGTCATCGGTCCGCCCCCTCACGTTCATTCAAGATCCCCCGTATGCCGTACCGCGGCGTAACCAAGTCACTCCATTGGCCGTTGCCGGGCAAGGCGCTGCCGCCGCCACCGCCCCGGCCGACCCAGTGGATGTCCTTTGCCCAGGTTCAGTGTCATTGTCCCCGCGTACAAGGTTCAGGCGTATCTGCACGAGTGCCTGGAATCGGTGCTCTCGCAGTCGTACCCCGATCTCGAACTGATCGCCGTCGACGACTGCTCGCCGGATGCGTGCGGCGCGATCATCGACGAGTTCGCGGCCCGCGATCCGCGGGTACGCCCCGTGCATCTCGCCGAGAACCAGGGCCTGGGGCCCGCCCGCAACGCCGGTATGGCCGAGGCCACCGGCGACTACCTGGTCTTCCTCGACAGCGACGACACGCTCACCCCCGACGCCCTGCACGCGATCGCCGACCGGCTGAAGGAGACCGGCGAGCCGGACGTCCTGGTCTACGACTACGCGCGCACCTTCTGGACCGGCGAGACGATCCGCAACCAGGCCGCCGACCGGCTCACCGAACAGGGCCCGGCGCCCTTCCGGCTGGCGGACCGGCCGGGGCTGCTGCGGCTGCTGATGGTCGCCTGGAACAAGGCGTACCGGCGGGAGTTCGTCGAGCAGCAGGGCTTCGCCTTCCCGTCCGGCTACTACGAGGACACGCCCTGGACGTACCCGGTCCTGATGACGGCGGAGTCGATCGCGACCCTGGACCGGGTGTGCGTGCACTACCGGCAGCGGCGCCGGGGCGGCATCCTCGGCACGGTCAGCCCGAAGCACTTCGACATCTTCGAGCAGTACGACCGTGTCTTCGCGTACGTCGACCAGAGCCCCGAACTGGCCCGCTGGCGCCCGCTGTTGTTCCGCCGGATGGTCGACCACCTGATCGTGGTGTTCGCCCGCCGCGACCGCCTCCCGCGCCGCAGCCGCGCCGAGTTCCTGCGCAGGGCGCGCACGTACTACCGCCGTTACCGCGCCCCCGGCGCCCCCGCCTCGGCCCGCACCCGCGTCCACTACGCCCTGGTCCGCCTGGGCCTGCACCGCACCTACCGCGCCCTGCAGCTGACGGCGGCCCTGCTCCGCCGTACCGCCAAGTTCACCGACCGCCTGCTGAAGGGCCTGCGCTCCGCCGCTCTGCGCCTGCACTACCGCGTCCAGCGCTGTCTCCCCGTGCGCGCCGACCGCGCGGTCTTCGCCGCCGACGGGGTCCGGGGCCACGGCTGCCACCCGGGCGCCCTGGAGCAGGCGTTCCGCACGCACGCCCCGCGGATCCGCACGGCCTGGATCGCCGAGGCCGAGCAGCACGACTCCGTGCCCACCGGCACCCGCCGGGTGCGCCCCGGCACGGCCGCCTACTGGACGGCGCTCGCCCGCTCCAAGTACCTCGTCCACAACGCCGACTTCGACCGCCGCCTGGTCAAGCGCCGCGGCCAGGTCCTCGTGCAGACCCGGCAGGGCACCCCGCTCAAGCGGATGGGCCTGGACCTGCGCGAACGCCCGGCCGCCTCCGGGGACACGGACTTCGACGAGCTCCTCGACCACGTCGACCGCTGGGACTACGTCCTGTCCGCCAACCGCCACTCCACGCTGACCTGGGAGCGCGTGTATCCGGGCGGCTACACGACGCTTGAGTGCGGCAGCCCGCGCAGCGACGTCTTCCAGCAGGCGACCTCGGCGGACGTGACCCGGATCCGCGAGTCCCTCGGCATCCCCGAGGGCGCCGTCGTGATCCTCTACGCCCCCACCCACCGCGACTACCGCCGCACCCAGATCACCCCCCTCGACCTGCACCGCGTCACGCGCCGCCTGGGCCCCCGCTACGTCGTCCTCGCCCGCGGCCACCACCGGCACGGCGGCCCGCTCGCCCCGACCACCGACCAGGTCATCGACGTCACCGGCCACCCGAGCGTCGAGTCGCTGTGCCTCGCCTCGGACGCCCTGGTCACCGACTACTCGGCGATCATGTTCGACTACGCCAACCTGGACCGGCCGATCGTGATCCACGCCGACGACCGGGAGGCGTACGAGGCGGCCCGCGGCACCTACTTCGACGTGCGGTCCTTCCCGCCGGGCGCGGTGTCGCGCAGCGAGGACGAGCTGATCGACATCTTCGCCACCGGCCACTGGCGCGGCTCGCGCTCCACCCAGCTGCGGTCGGCGTTCCGGACGCGCTTCTGCCCGTACGACGACGGGCGCGCCGCCGAGCGGGTCGTACGCCATGTGGTGCTGGGTGAGACCGGCCTCCCGCCTGTCGTGCCGCTGGATCGGCGCCACCCCGTACCGTCGCCACGAGCCGCTGAGATCCGTTCTCGCTGAAACGGAGTTCGCATGCCCTCCAGCCCGTCACGGCCCACGCCGACCCGGCCTCACACCTGGCGTCCGGCCGGGCGGCCAGGCCGCCCGTAGCGCCTCGACAGATCGACAGATCTACAGAAAGAAACGACAGAAAGAGCAGTATGCCCCGCTTCAGCATCATCGTTCCGTCCCATGGGGTCGCGGGCCGGCTGTCCCTGGCGCTGGCCTCGGTCCTCACCCAGCCCTTCGGCGACTTCGAGCTGATCCCGGTCTGCGACGCCCCCGACTCCCCGGCGGCGACCGTGGTCGACGGGTACGCCGAGCGAGATTGCCGGGTGGCGCCCGTGTACTCACCGCCTTCGGCCGGGCTGGCCGGCGCGAGAAACGCCGGCATGCGGGCGGCGACCGGTGAGTGGCTGCTGTTCCTGGACGGCGACGACATGCTGGTGCCGGGGGCGCTGGGGGTGCTGGACGCCCGGCTGAGCGAGACCGGTGACGTGGACGTCCTGCACTTCGAGCACGAGCGGACCCCGTGGTGGATGGGCGAGCCGACCAATCCGGCCGCGTTCCTGCTGGCGCGGGCGCCGGGCGGGGTCTTCGCGCCCGGTCAGGCGCCGGAACTGACGGGGGTCCAGCTCCCGGCGTGGAGTGCGGTCTACCGCCGGGCCTTCCTGGCCGAGCAGCGGCTCGCCTTCCCCGACGGTCACTTCACCGATGTCGGCTTCGGCGGCCTGGTCGTGGCGAGCGCCGAGCGCATGGCGGTGCTGCACCAGGTCGTCGTACGGCATCTGCTGCGGCGGCAGGGCAGCCGGCTGGGGCGCCCGGGGGAGCACCACTTCGAGCTGCTGAACCAGGCCGAGCTGGTGCTGACGGGGGCGGCCGAGCTGGGGCTGTCCGAGGGGCGGCGCGGGCCGCTGTTCGAGCAGCTCGTCGCCGCCGTACTGAAGACGGCGGCCCATCCGCGACGGCTGCGGCGCGGACGGCGTGCCTTCTTCCTCCGGGCGAGCAGGCTCTACCGGCGGCACTGCCCCGACGGCTTCCGGACGCCGGGCGGCAGCCTCGGCGTGCAGCACCGGCTGCTGGCGAACGGGGCGTACCTGGCGTTCCGGGCGCTGCGGTGGGCCAACCAGGCGGCGGCGAAGGCGGCTTCGGGCGTCCCGTGGCCGCATGGGCTGCGGACCCGGCTGCGGTACCGGCTTCAGCTGCGGCAGCCGCTGGACGAGAACCTCGCCGTGTACTGCGCGTACTGGGGCCGCGGCTACCTCTGCAACCCGGCCGCGATCCATGCCAAGGCCCGCGAACTCGCCCCCCATCTGCGCTCGGTGTTCCTGGTCGAGGCGGACCAGGAACACGCCATGCCGCCGGACGTGGAGTACGCGGTCATCGGCAGCCGTGCCTACTGGGAGGTGCTGGCGCGGGCCAAGTACCTGATCAACAACGCCAACTTCGCGGACGCCGTGGTCAAGCGCGAGGGCAGCGTGCATCTGTCGACCCAGCACGGCACCCCGCTGAAGAAGATGGGCGCCGACCAGGCGGCGTACCCCGTGGTGGCCGCGGCGACCGGCAGCTTCGCCAAGCTGCTCGCCCGCGTCGACCGCTGGGACTACAACCTCACCAGCAACCGGCACTCCACCGAGATGTGGGAGAGCGCGTACCCGTCCGCGCACGAACCCCTGGAGTACGGCTATCCGCGCAACGACGTCTACTACACGGCGACCGCCGACGACGTCGCCCGCGTCCGCCGCGAACTCGGTATCCCCGAGGGCAAGAAGGCCCTGCTCTACGCACCCACGCACCGCGACTACGCCACCGGCTTCGAGACCGGTCTCGACCTCGCGGCGCTGTGCGAGGAGATCGGCGACGAGTACGTGGTCCTGCTGCGCGCGCACTACTTCTACGACCAGGGCGCCGCGCGGGGCACCGGCCGGATCATCGACGTCACCGGACACCGCTGCGCCGAGGACGTGTGCCTGGCCGCCGACGCGCTGATCACCGACTACTCGTCGATCATGTTCGACTACGCGAACCTGGACCGGCCGATCGTCGTGTACGCGGACGACTGGGACGTCTACCGGGAGCTGCGGGGCGTCTACTTCGACCTGATGGAGGCGCCGCCGGGCCGGGTGGCGCGCACGCCGGGCGAGCTGGCGGCCGTCTTCCGTGACGGCTCGTGGGCGGACGAGGAGGCCACGGCGCTGCGCGCCGCCTTCCGGGAGCGCTTCTGCCAGTTCGACGACGGGCAGTCGGCCGAGCGCGTCGTACGCCGGGTGCTGCTGGGCGAGCCGGCGGAGTCGATCCCGGCGGTGATCCCCCTCGCCGAGCGCGTCCCGGCCCCCGCCCCCGTCCTCGTGAGGAGCTGACCTGTGCCCCGCTTCAGCATCATCGTCCCCGTCTTCAAGGTGCAGGGCTTCCTTCGGGAGTGCCTGGACTCGGTGCTCGGGCAGTCGTACACCGACTTCGAGGTGATCGCCGTCGACGACCGCTCCCCCGACGGCTGCCCCGCCATCCTGGACGCCTACGCCGAGCGCGACGCACGCGTGCGCGTGCTGCACCTGGCGGAGAACGTCGGCCTCGGCCGGGCCCGCAACGCCGGTCTGGAGGAGGCGAGCGGCGACTACGTCCTCTTCCTCGACAGCGACGACTCCTACACGCCGGGCCTGCTGGCGGCGGTGGCGGCGCACCTGGAAGGGACCGGTGACCCGGACATCCTGGTCTTCGACCACGTCCGCACGCACTGGTGGGGCCGCGGCGGCCGCAGCACGGCGGCGGACCTGCTGGCCGCGGCCGGCACGGGCACCTTCTCCGTCCGCGAGAACCCCGAGTACCTGCACCTGTTCCTGGTCGCCTGGAACAAGGCGTACCGGCGCGACTTCTTCCTGAAGCACGAACTGCGCTACGCACCGGGCCTGTACGAGGACGCGCCCGTCACCTACCGCTCGATGGTGCTGGCCGACCGCATCGCCTGCCTGGAGCGGATCGGGGTCGAGTACCGGCAGCGCCGGCAGGGTGCGATCACCAAGACGCCGGGGCGGCGGCACTTCGACATCTTCGCGCAGTACGAGGGCCTGTTCACGTTCCTCGAAGAGCGCCCTGACCTGGAGTGGGCGCGCCCCCTGCTGTTCGAACGGGCCCTGGACCACATGCTGTTCGTGCTCGCCCGCGAGGACCGGGTGACGCCCGCGGACCGGGCGGACTTCTACCGCGAGATCCGCTCCTTCCACACCCGCCATCTCCCCAAGGGCTTCACCCGGCCGGACGGCCGGCGCGGCAAGGAGATGCGGCTGGTGGCGAGGGCGCCCTACGCGGCGTACGCCATGGCGCACGGTCTGCGCGAGCTGCGCGGGACGGCCGGGAACGGCAAGCGGCGCGTGACGCGGGCGGCCTCGCAGCGGGCCGGGCGGGCCTGGTACGCCGTCCAGTCGAGGCTGCCGCTCGACCCGTACCTGGCGGTCTACTCGGCGTTCTCGCATCGCGGGGTGCTGGGCGATCCGGCGGCGATCCACGCCAAGGCCCGCGAGATCGCCCCGCACCTCAGGGGCGTGTGGGTCGTCCAGGAGGACGCGGTGGACACGCTGCCGTCCGGGATCGACTTCGTGACGCCGGGCTCGCAGCGCTATCACGAGGTCATGGCGCGGGCCACGTACTGGGTGAACAACGTCAACTGGCCCGGCAACCTGGCCAAGCGCCCCGGCAGCGTCCACCTCCAGACCCACCAGGGCACCCCGCTCAAGTACATGGCGGCCGACCTGCTGACCAAGCCCGGTGCCCGGCACGGCTTCGACGTGCCGAAGATGCTGTGGCGGGCCGACCGCTGGGACTACAGCCTGGTGGCCAACCGGCACTCGGAGCTGGTGTGGGAGCGGGCGTATCCGTGCCACTTCACCTCGCTGCCGACGGGGAGCCCACGCAACGACGTGCTGGTCAACGCCGGTCCGGAGGCCGGTGAGGCCGTCCGTGCGCGGCTCGGTGTCCCCGCCGGGCAGACCGTCGTGCTGTACGCGCCGACCCGCCGCGACTATCGCCGGGGCGGCCATGTCGACCGGATCGATCTCGCCCGGTTCGCCGCGGATCTGGGCGCCGACCACACGCTCGTCGTACGGCTGCACCCGTCGCTGGCTCAGGGCACGGCACGCGGGGCGGGCCTGGCCGATCTGCACCGGCGGGGCGTACTGATCGACGCGACGGACGAGCCGCACGTCGAGGACGTGATGCTCGCCGCCGACGTCCTGGTCACCGACTACTCCGCCCTGATGTTCGACTACGCCAACCTGGACCGGCCGATCGTGATCCACGCCGACGACCGGGAGGCGTACGCCGCGAGCCGGGGCACGTACTTCGACATCACGGCCGAAGCGCCGGGCCATGTGTCGCGCTCCTACCGGGAGTTGGCGTGGCTGTTCGCGTCCGGGACCTGGCGGGACGAGGAGTCGACGGGGGCGCGGGCGGGATTCCGGGAGCGGTTCTGCGAGTTCGACGACGGACACGCCGCCGAGCGGGTGGTGCGGACGGTGTTGCTGGGTGAGCCGATGTCGGAGGAGGCGATCGGGGTGGAGAGGATCCCGGCTCCGGCGGGTCCGAGGTCGCTGACGGACGCTCGCTAGTTCTGTGCGTGTGGGTGGCCGGGGGGGGACCGGCTCACTCGGGCCCACTCGGACTCACTCGATGAGGTGAGTAAGGCAATGTCGTTGACCCGATCGGGAACATACGACAAATGCCCCAAATCCACTCAACCTCCCAGGCCGGAAAGGCGGCCGTAGGCACACTCGTTCTCAGGGCGGCGCGCGGCGCCACCGCGCTGCGCGGCGGCCGTGTCTGGCGCCCGACGCCGTACCAGGTCTTCGGCTTTCTGTTCTTCCTGGTGATATCGCTGGCGTACTGGGCCGTGCCGCTGTGCTGCGACGCGGGCCAGCACGCGGCGGTCGTGGAACGCCTGCGGGCCGACCTGTTCCACCCGCGCCATCCGATGGCGGACCTGCCGGGCGCGGGCAGCCCGTACTACTCGCCGTACGCCGTCGCACAGGGTGCGTTCGCCCGGCTGACCGGGCTGGGCGGCTGGGAGGTGGTGCGGTTGGCCGGACCGCTGAACCTGCTGGTGCTGCTGACCGGCATCGGGCGCTTCGTGCGGGTGCTGACGGCGAGGCCGTGGGCGCCGGTGCTCGCGGTGGGGGCGATGACGCTGCTGTGGGGGACCGAGCGGGCCTGGTGGAGCGGGTACCTGAGCCTGATGTCGATGACGGGGAATCTCGGCTATCCGTCGGCCTGCGCGATCGGGCTCACGTTCTGGGCGTGGGCGCTGACGGGGGCGCGGGCGCGGGGGGAGGGGACACGGACGGAGCAGGCACGGGGGGAGCGGCTCGTCCGGTACGTCGGGCCGAGCGGGCTGCCGGGTCTTGCCGGGTACGCGGGGATCGGGGCGCTGTACGGGCTGATCCTGCTGGTCCATCCGATCACCGCGATGGCGGCGGTGCTGGGGGCGGTGGCGTTCGTCGCCGGGTGGCAGCGGGGGTGGCGGGGGTGGCGGAGTCCTGTGCTCGCGCGGTGGGGGGTGGCCGCCGGGACGGCGTTGCTGGTCGCCTGGTCCTGGCCGTACTTCGATGTGTTCGCGCTGGCCGGGGACGACAGCGTGGACTGGATGCACCGGCGGCTGTACGAGCAGCTCTTCGGGCAGTTCTGGCTGGCGCTGCTGGGGCTGCCGGCGCTGTGGGCACGGTGGCGGAGGGCCTCGTGGCGGGATCCGCTGGTGCTGATGTTCGCCCTCGACTGCCTGCTCGTGGCGTACGGCTGGGTCAGCGGCCACTACACCTACGGCAGGATCCTCGGACTCACCCTCGTGCCGTTGCAGTTCGCGCTCGCCGTGGAGCTGGCGGCGGCCCGGCCATGGGGCAGGGCGCGCCGGGTGCTGGGCGGGGCCGCGGCGGCCGGGGCCTGTGTGGGGTTCCTGACCGTGCAGGGCGGGGCGGTGGTGCCGCGTGCGCTGGATCCGGTCGGGCTGGAGCAGCCGTCGCTCTGGCCGTCGTACGCGTGGGTGGCACGGCATGTCGGGAAGGGCGAAGTGGTCATCTCCGACGGGCACTTCGCCCCTCGCTCCATCCCCGGGTACGGCCCGAACCTCGCCGCGCCGATCTGGCCCGACCCCGCCCTGGACGAGCGGGAACGGGAACGTCGGCTCGCCGATGTCCGCGCCTACCTCTCCCCCGCGTCGACCCGGGCCGAGCGCACGGCCGTCGTCCGGCGCTACCACGCGCGCTGGCTGCTGCTGACGCGGTGGAAGCGGGTGCCGGAGGAGGCGGTGGTGGTGGCTTGGAGCGGGGGGACGGGGGAGGTGTTGGCGCGGATCGGGTGACGGTCGGTTCCGGGTGGGGCCCCTCGGTGACCCCGGGTGGGGCCCCCTCCATGACTCCGGGAGTTGTTACTCGATGACGAGGTCGACCTCGATGTTGCCGCGGGTGGCGTTGGAGTAGGGGCAGACCTGGTGGGCGGTCTCGACGAGCTTGCGGCCGGTCGCCTCGTCCAGGGTGTCGGGCAGTTCCACGCGCAGCGTCACCTTCAGGCCGAAGCCCTCGCCCTGCTTGCCTATGCCGACCTCGGCGGTCACGGCGGCGTCGGAGACGTCGACCTTGGCCTGGCGGCCGACGAGGCCGAGGGCGCTGCCGAAGCAGGCGGCGTACCCGGCGGCGAACAGCTGCTCCGGGTTGGTGCCCTCGCCGTTGCCGCCCAGCTCCACCGGCGGGGCCAGCTTGAGGTCGATCTTGCCGTCGTTGGAGACGGCACGACCGTCACGGCCGTGGGTGGCGGTGGCGACAGCGGTGTAGAGCGCGTCCATGGAAAACCATCCCTCTCAAGTCACGTTCCGGCGGCTCTGGGGGTGGCCGCCGCACGACCACAAGTAGAGCACACAATTCAATTGGGTACAACTAAATGGCGGGCACGAGCTACTCTGGAGACATGACGACCTCGCCCACGGCGGACTGGCTCCGCCTCGACCAGCAGATCTGCTTCTCCCTGAACGCCGCGTCACGCGCCTTCGGCGGCGTCTATCGCGTGGTCCTGAAGGACCTGGGGCTCACCTATCCGCAGTACCTGGTGATGCTGGTGCTGTGGGAGCAGGGCGACCTGCCCGTGAAGAAGCTGGGCGAACACCTGCGACTCGACTCCGGCACGCTGTCGCCGCTGCTCAAGCGGCTGGAGGCGGCGGGCCTGGTACGCCGGGAGCGCAGCGCCCGCGACGAGCGCTCGGTGGAGGTACGGCTGACCGAGGAGGGCACCGCACTGCGCGAGCGGGCCCTCCAGGTACCGCGCCGAATCGCCGAGGCGACGGGCTTCGACGTGGACGAGATCCGCGAGCTGCGGGCTCGGCTGGATCAGCTCACGACTGCCTTGGACTCGGCTGCGTTGGACTCGGCCGCGTTGGAGGAGGGGACGGGGCGGGAGGTGTAGAGGGGGTGGGGTGCGCAGGCGGGGCCGGCTGGGCGGGTCGGGCCCGGGGCGAGTCCGCGGTGTGGTGCGTGGGCCGTACTCGATGCCGGCCCGCGGCCTGGTGTGTGGGTGGGCGGCGGACGTAGAGCCGTAGAGGGTCGTCGGGTCGGCCCGTGGGCAGGGGGCGGAACTCCTCGCCCACGATGGCGAGTTTGGTGCGCTCGGTGGGGTTGCGTGGGTACCAGGGTGAGCTCAGGGCGTACGGCTCGGCGACGACCCAGACCCGGTCGACCGAGTCGAGCCTGCGCCGCAGTTCCTCGGCCCCGACCTCACGGCCGTACAACGTCCCCGACCTCGGCCCGGACTGGCGCAACGCGACGTCCCACGCCTCCCGGAACCCCTGCGGATACGCGAGCGCCGCGCGCCGCCCGATGGACGGCAGGAACAGCACGGGGTCGCCGGGGCCGAGGTGCCGGGTGGCGAAGGCGGAGGCGGCGGCGAGGTTGTCGGGGCGGTGCGTCGGGGAGCGGTCCTGGCGGTGGAGGGGGAGGTGGTGGAGGAAGGCGAGGGTGATGGCGAGGGTGCCGGCCAGGGGAATCGGGTGGCTCAGGGGGTTCAGGGAGCTCAGCGGGCTCGGGGGGCTCAGGGAGCTCAGCGGGCTCAGGGGGCTCAGCAGGCGGCCGCCGTACCGGCGTTCCCTCGCCACGAGCCCGGCCACCCGATCCGCCCCCGCCGCCACCAGCAACGGCGCCCCGGCGAGCGCGTACAGCACATACCGGTCGTCGTAGACGGGCCGCACCTGCGACAGGGCGACGAGGAGCACCGGCGGCAGCACCATCAGCGGCAACGCGACCGCCGCGACCCGCCCCGCCCCCAGCCCCACCACCATCAACAGGACGCACGCCCCGAACACCACCCCCGTGGGCCCGGCGACGAAGCCCCGGAGCAGGCGTTCCGCGGTCCCCCACCCCGGCTCCGCGAGCCACTCCACCTGCCCGGCCTGTGCCCGGGACACGGTCACCAACGGCAGCAGGGCGACCCCCACACCCACCACCGCGCGCGCCCACCGGAACCACACCCGCCTCGGCGCCCGGCCCGCCGCCAGGGTCACCGCATGCGCGCACGCCGCGAGCAGGGCCAGTTCGTGCAGCAGACAGGTGATCCCGAGAACGACCCCGTACGCCCACCACACCCGCCGGACCAGCAGCAGCGTCGCGCCCGCCACTCCGGCCGTCACCAGCGCATACGACCGCCCCTCCTGCGCGTAGTGCCCGACCATCGGCGTCACCGCGAACAGCAGCCCGGCCCACAGCCCCACCCTCGGCCGCGCCAGCCGCGCCCCGAGCGCCGCGATCAGCCCCGCCGCCGCGGTCGCGCCGAGCACCGACGGCAGCCGGAGGGCGACCTCGCCGGAGAGGACGCCCTCGTCCGGGCGCACGGCGAGGACGGCGTGCATGAGCAGGTAGTACAGGCCGTGGACGGCGTCCACACCCTGCAGCAGCCGCCAGATCTCCGACACCGACCGCCGGGCGACCTGGAACGTCACCCCCTCGTCCCGCCACATGCCCTCCCGGTCGAGCCCCCACAGCCCGATCCCGAGCATGACGGCCATGGGGACCGCAGGGACACAGACGGCGGTGGCGGTGGCCGCGCCGGCTGCGCGACAGCCGCTCCCCCGCTGCCTCCGTTCGGCGTTCATCACAGGGCCAATTTTGTGCTATTAGCAGACTCTTACTATTGATTGACGGCGTATTACCTCGATATGGCATTCACCCGGCTTACGATCCGCCGTGATGAACCACCCACGCCTCACCAGCCTCACCGGCCCCGCCGACCGCCGCGTCCCCGCGCTGGCCGCCGTCTGGCTGCTCACCCGCGCCGCCATGCTGTGGCTGCTCGCCCACAACTCCCTCCACCTGCTGGGCGGCGGCGGGGTCGCCCGCGAGGTGTGGGGCCTGTACGGCCACTGGTACGGCACCCTCTCCCGCGGCGCCTTCCCGGCGCACGACCCGCTGTGGCAGTACCCGCCCGGCGCCGGGCCGGTTCTGCTCTCCCCCGCGCTGCTGCCGGGACTGACGTACTTCCAGGCGTTCGTCGCCCTCACCGTGCTCACGGACGCGGCCGTCACCGTCGCCCTCACGCGCGCGGGCACGCGCCCCGGCCGCACCCTGCGCGGGGCCGCGCTCTGGACCGGCGGCCTCCCGCTCCTTCTGCACATCCCGTTCGCCCGCTACGACGTCCAGGTCACGGCCTTCGCCGTCATCGCCCTGTTGACGTTGCCGCGCTCCACGCGTGCGTGCGGTGCGCTCGCGGCGTTGGGCGCCCTGGTGAAGGTGTGGCCGGCGCTGGTGCTCATCGGGACGCCGAAGGGGCGTGCGTCACGGTCCGCCTGGATCTCGGGCGCCGCGGCGGGAGCGGCGGCCCTCCTGCTGCTCACGGTGTCGTTCGACGATCCCTTCGCCTTCCTGCCGCAGCAGGGCGGCCGGGGCGTCCAGATCGAGTCCCTCGGCGGCACCGTGCTCGGCCTCGCGACCCATGCCGGGTGGCCGGGCAGGGCGCGTTACCAGTACGGCGCGATGGAGTTCACCGGCCCGTACGTGGCCGCCGTCGCCCAGGTCTCCCTCGCGCTCACGGCGCTCGCCTTCGCGGCCCTGCTGCTGTGGCGGTTCCGGGCGACGGCCGGGCGCTGGACCGAGGCGACCCCGTACGACGCGGCGCTGGCCGCCGTGCTGCTCTTCACCGTCACGAGCAGGGTGATCAGCCCGCAGTACATGATCTGGCTGCTGGGCCTGGCCGCCGTGTGCCTGACGTCCCGGCGGACCGTCCAGCGCCCGGTGGCCGCACTGGTCGTTGCGGCGACCGCGGTCAGCACCGTCGTCTACCCCACCCTCTACCACCAGGTCATAACCAGCACCTGGACCGGCTGCGCCCTGATGCTCCTGCGCAACGGACTCCTGGCCACGGCGGCCGTCCTCGCGTTCACGCGCCTGTGGCGCTCGACCGGCCCGTCCGGCCCCGAAGTGCCGCCGCCCGCGAGTGAACCGGGCCTCGATTCCCGCCGTCTCCCGGAGCGGGCCCCAAGTCCCGCTTGACGGGCGAGAAGTCCTGCTTGACGGGCGACAAGTCCCGCTTGACGGGCGCGACAATCCACCATTTCCCACGATCCCGGAACGGGCCCATGCACCCTCCCGCCGCACCCGCCACGCGCGACCCGCACACCGTGCACGCAGCGAGCGCCGCGAGCACCTCGCACACCGCGCGCGAGCCGCAGGTCGCCGTCGTCGTCATCGGCTACAACGACGCGGCGCACGTGACGACCGCCGTCCGCTCGGCGCTGGCGCAGGGTCCCGCGGTCCGGGAGGTCGTCGCCGTCGACGACTGCTCGACCGACGACAGCCCGGAACTCCTCGCCCGCCTCGCCGCGAGCGAACCGCGCGTGAAGGTGGTCCGGTGCCGGGTCAACAGCGGCGGCTGCGGCAGCCCGCGCAACACCGGCCTCGACCGGGTGACAGCGCCGTACGTGATGTTCCTGGACAGCGACGACGTCCTGCCGCCGGGCGCGGTGGACACGCTGCTCGCGGCGGCGAGGGGCGCGTGCGCGGAGGTGGCGGGCGGGCTCTGCGTGCGGCGGGAGCTGCCCGAGGGGCGTGCGGTGCCGTGGGAGGCGGCTCTGTACGCCGCGCACGCCGTGTACGAGCGGCCCGTGCAGCGCCCACGCCTGGTCCACGACACGCTCTGCGTCAACAAGCTCTACCGCACGGACTTCCTGCGCGAGCACGGCATCCGCTTCCCCGAAGGCCGCTTCCCCTACGAGGACTTCGTCTTCAGCGCGCGCGTGCTGGCCGCCGGGCCGCGCATCGCCCTCGTCCCCGACCGGGTGTACGTCTGGCATGTGCGCCGCTCCGCCGACCGGCTGTCGATCTCCCTGGACCGCGCCGACATCGCCAACTGGCGGGCGCGCACGGAGGCGTGCCGACTGGCGTACGAGATCCTGCTGGGCGCCGGCCAGAAGGAGCTGGCGCGGGCGGCGCGCGGCAAGTTCCTCGACCACGAACTGCGCATGTACGTGCGCGAGTTGGGCATGCACGACACCGAGTACCGGCGCGCGTGGTGGGCGCACACCCGGGCGTACCTCGCCGAGTACGACGCGTCCGACTGGGCGTACAACCCCACCGCACCCGGCCGCCTCATCGGCCGCGTCGTCCTGGCCTCCCCCGAGCCCCGCGACCTGCCCCGCCTCAGAGACCTGGCCTCCCGCCCCGCCCGTCTCCTCCCTCCCTACGCCCGCACCCCCGACGGCACGCCCGCCTGGTCCGCCGACCTCCCCCAGGTCACCCTGGAACCCGTACTGACGCGTCCCGTCCATCTCCTCCCCCTCGCCATGGACGCGGAACTGCGCCCACGCGCGCGTGCCGCCCTTCTCCGGCTGCGCCTGCACGAGCTGTACGGCAGGGTGGCGCAGGCGGGCCCGGAGGCGCTGGAGGTGGAGTGGCGATGCCGGGAGTCGGGGCGGGCGGCGGGGGCGCGTACCGCGGTGGCGCCCACGCGTTCGACCGACGGCGGCTGGTGCGTGGACACGCCGGTGCCCTGGGTCACCTTCTCCGGGTCGTCCGGCGCGGGCACCTGGGATCTACGCGTACGCGTGCGCTTCCGAGCCGGCGCATACCGCGAGGTCACAGCGCATGCCCGCGCGGGCGCCGGCCTGCTGCGCCGCCGCGCCGTGTTCAGCACCCGTCACGCCCTACTACTCGTACAGCCGTACGCCACGAACTCCGGAGCACTGGCACTACGCGTGGCCCCTGGTTTACGCGGAGTTACCTCAGTAGTCCGCGCGAGACTCCACCGCCTGCTTCACTGTCACTGACACCGACGTCACTGACACCGACGTCTCTGAGACCGACGGCAGGCACCGACCGACAGCACCGACCGCAAGCACCGACACCGACACCGACCACGGTCACGACACCGACCGCGGACGACCACAGGCCCACTGATGAGGGGACGGCCGCACAATGACCTGGCTGATCACCGGCGGCGCCGGTTACATCGGAGCGCACGTCGTACGGGCGATGACCGAGGCGGGCGAGCACGCCGTGGTGTACGACGACCTGTCCACCGGCATCGTCGAGCGCGTGCCGGACGGCGTGCCGCTCGTGGTCGGCTCGACCCTGGACGGCGAGCGCGTCGCCCGCGCCCTGATGGCGCACCGCATCACCGGTGTCATCCATCTCGCGGCGAAGAAGCAGGTCGGCGAGTCGGTCGACCGCCCCCTGCACTACTACCGGGAGAACGTCGAGGGCCTGCGCGTCCTCCTCGACGCGGTGGCCTCGGCCCCCCGCGTACGGTCCTTCGTCTTCTCCTCGTCGGCGGCGGTGTACGGCATGCCGGACGCTGCGCGAGACGGCGCCCTGGTCACCGAGGAGACGCCGTGCGTGCCGATGTCGCCGTACGGCGAGACGAAGCTGGCCGGCGAGTGGCTGGTCCGGGCCACGGCCCGCGCGACCGGCCTGTCCACGGCATCGCTGCGCTACTTCAACGTGGCGGGCGCGGCGACCCCCGAACTCGCCGACGTCGGGGTCTTCAACCTCATCCCCATGGTCTTCGAGAAGCTCACGGAGGACGCGCCCCCGCGCATCTTCGGCGACGACTACCCGACCCCCGACGGCACCTGCGTCCGCGACTACATCCACGTCGTCGACCTGGCCGAGGCCCATGTGGCCGCGGCCCGCGCCCTCCAGGACGCTCCCGGCCGCGACCTCACCCTCAACATCGGCCGCGGAGAAGGCGTTTCGGTCCGCGAGATGATCGACATGATCAACGCCATCACCGGCTACGACCGCCCCCCGACCGTCACCCCCCGCCGCCCCGGCGACCCGGCCAGCGTCGTCGCCTCCGCCGACCGCATCACCACAGAACTGGGCTGGAAGGCCAAGCACGACGTCCAGGACATGATCACGTCGGCGTGGGAGGGGTGGGTGCGGTTGCATCCGGGGGCGGCACGGGACTGAGGTGTGGGGTGCCTTCGGTGTGCTTCATCCGCCGAGCTCGCCCGACGGTTGGGCGGCTAGCCGCGCTGTGCGTTGTTCAGGTACGCCAGCACCGCCAGCACCCTTCGATGCCCGCTGTCGCTCTGCGGCAGGCCGAGTTTGAGGAAGACGTTGCCGATGTGCTTGTGGACGGCGCGTTCGGTGACGACGAGGGTCTTGGCGATGGTCGCGTTGTCGTGGCCCTCGGCCATGAGCGACAGCACCTCGCGCTCGCGCGGGGTGAGGGAGTCGAGCGGGGAGTCGCGGCGGCGGGTCAGCAGCTCGGTGACCACCTCGGGGTCGAGCGCTGTGCCGCCGCCCGCCACCCGCTCCAGCGCGTCGAGGAACTCGTCCACCCGGCCGACCCGATCCTTGAGCAGGTAGCCGAGGCCGCTCGCGCCACCGCCGAGGAGTTCGGCGGCGTACGACTGCTCGACGTACTGGGAGAGCACCAGCACCGGCAGCCCGGGCATCTCCTTGCGCGCGGCGAGCGCGGCGCGCAGCCCCTCGTCGCGGAAGTCAGGCGGCATCCGTACGTCGAGCACGGCGGCGTCGGGGTGGTGCTCCAGCAGCGCGGGCAGGATCTCGGGGCCCGTGCCGGCGACGGCCACGACCTCGTGTCCGGCCGACGTCAGCAGCAGGACCAGACCCTCGCGCAGCAGGGCGTTGTCCTCGGCGATCACGACTCTCACGGCAGTCTCCGCCTCTGTTCCGGTACTCCGGTATCCCGGATTCACCGCACGCGCGCGGTGAGGCCGCCTCGATCAACCGGCGGTCGCTGCGCGCAGCCTACTCACAGCGCCTTGAGCGCCTGCGTCGTGGCCCGGGCCAGCGCGTCCAGGTAGCCCTTGGGCAACTTCTGGCCGCGGGCCGCCACCACCGTCCGCCAGTACAGCGGGCCCGAGATCAGGTCGAGCGCCAGCTCGTCGTCGAAGCCCTTGCGCAGCTCGCCGCGCTGCTCCGCCCCGATCAGGATCTTGTTCGCGACCCCCTCCTGCCCCTGCTCCAACGCCTTCTGCAGCGCCTCGGCGATCTCGGGGTTGCGGGCCGCCTCGGCCTGCAGGTCGGGGATGATCTGCGAGACCGCGGGGTGACGCAGGGCGCGCGAGGTCACCTCGTACAGCATCCGCAGGTCACCCTCCAGGGAGCCCGTGTTCGGCGTGGGCAGCCCCATCACCGCGACCGCCGACACCACGTCCAGCACCAGATGCAGCTTGGAACGCCAGCGCCGGTACACCGCCGTCTTGCCGACGCCCGCGCGGCGCGCGATGCCCTCTATCGACATCCGCGCGTAGCCGACGGCCGCCAGCTCCTCGAAGACGGCCGCCCGAATGGCCTCCGTCACGTCCTCGCGGAGCACGGCCGCGCCGGCGGGGGTCCGGCGGCGCGGGCGCGTCTGGGGCTGGTCGGCGTTGGTCGTCATGCGGACCAGCATAGGGCGTTACGACGATACGGTCCCGTCCCCACGTAGGGCGTCGGAACGCAACCGTTTCGTCGCTACCGACCTGCCGAGTCGCGCGCGTCGCAACGCAACCGTGCCGTCGCCACGTCGCCGTTACGTCATCCACGTCACGACGAAACGGTTGCGTTCCGACGCCCCCTCCGCCTACGCTCACGTTGCGACGATACGGTCCCGTCCCGACGTAAGAAAACGTGAAGAGAAGCGTAAGCAACCGCCGAACCACACCCCGGCAAGCACCACGCCGACCAGCACCGCCACGACGGACCAGCACCAGCACCCAACGCCTCACCCCGCCCCTCCCCGAAGAAAGCAGCGGATGTGACCCAGGCCCTCCACACACCGCCCACCACCCAGGCCCCGCCCGAAACCGACCTCACGGCCCTCGCCGCCCGGCACGGCCTGTCGGTCAGTGGTGCCCGCCCGTCCCTGCCCGAGTACATCCGCCAGCTGTGGGCGCGCCGCCACTTCATCACCGCGTTCGCCACCGCCAAGCTGACCGCGCAGTACAGCCAGGCGAAGCTCGGCCAGGTGTGGCAGGTGATGACGCCGTTGCTGAACGCGGCGGTGTACTACCTCATCTTCGGCGTCCTGCTCGGCACCAGCCACGGCGTGCCGGACTACGTCCCGTTCCTGGTGACGGGTGTGTTCGTGTGGACGTTCACGCAGAGCTCGATCATGGCGGGCACGCGCGCGATCTCCGGCAACCTCGGCCTCGTCCGCGCCCTGCACTTCCCGCGGGCCGCGCTGCCGATCTCCTTCGCGCTGCAGCAGCTCCAGCAGCTGCTGTTCTCGATGGCGGCCCTGGTCGTGATCCTGCTCTGCTTCGGCATTCCGGTCGCCGCCTCCTGGGTGCTGGCGGTCCCGGCACTCGTGCTGCAGTTCACCTTCAACGCGGGCGTCGCGATGGTCATGGCGCGGATGGGCGCGCGGACCCCGGACATCGCGCAGCTGATGCCGTTCGTGCTGCGTACTTGGATGTACGCGTCGGGCGTGATGTTCAGCATCAGCAAGATGATGAGCAAGCACGACGACCTGCCGTCCTGGGTGAGCTCGGCCCTGCAGGCCAACCCCGCGGCCGTCTACATCGACCTGATGCGCTTCACCCTGATCGACAGCTTCCACGCGAGCCAGCTCCCGCCGCACGTGTGGGCGATCGCGACGGGCTGGGCGCTGCTGGCGGGCGTCGGCGGCTTCATCTACTTCTGGAAGGCTGAGGAGACGTACGGCCGTGGCTGACAACGCAAAGACCGCAGACGACCGCATCCCCACCGACGAGACCCCCGCCAACAGGATCCCCACCGTCATCGCCGACGACGTCGACATCGTCTACCGCGTCAACGGCACCGGCGCCGGCCGCGGCTCGGCCACCGCCGCCCTCAACCGCATCCTGCGTCGCAAGCAGACCGAGAAGGCGGCGGGTGTGCGCAAGGTGCACGCCGTCAAGAAGGTCTCCTTCGTGGCGTACAGGGGCGAGGCCATCGGCCTCATCGGCACCAACGGTTCCGGCAAGTCCACCCTGCTCAAGGCGGTCGCGGGCCTGCTCCCGGTGGAGAACGGCAACATCTACACCGACGGCCAGCCGTCCCTCCTCGGCGTCAACGCGGCCCTGATGAACGACCTCACCGGTGAGCGCAACGTCTTCCTCGGCGGCCTCGCGATGGGCATGTCCCGCGAACAGGTCAGGGACCGCTACCAGGAGATCGTCGACTTCTCCGGCATCAACGAGAAGGGCGACTTCATCACCCTTCCCATGCGCACGTACTCCTCCGGCATGGCGGCCCGGCTGCGCTTCTCCATCGCCGCAGCCAAGGACCACGACGTCCTGCTGATCGACGAGGCGCTGGCGACGGGTGACCGCTCCTTCCAGAAGCGTTCCGAGGCCCGGATCCGCGAGCTGCGCAAGCACGCGGGCACGGTGTTCCTGGTCAGCCACAACAACAAGTCGATCCGCGACACCTGTGACCGTGTGCTGTGGCTGGAGCGCGGCGAGCTGCGCATGGACGGGCCGACGGACGAGGTGCTGAAGGAGTACGAGGCGTTCACGGGCGACAAGGCGGCCAAGCCGAACCCGAAGCCCAAGGCGAATCCCGCCCCCGTCCCCACCCCCGCCTCCGCCGCGGTTCCCTCGTGAGGCGCACTCCAGGGTCACCCTTTCACCCCATTAGTGACACTATGTCCGAGCAGGGTGCCCCACAGCGGTGACGAAGGCGAAGGAGTCCTCGCGATGCCCGAACTCACCGTCGTCGTCCACGGGCCCAACACCCAGGGCCGTCTGACCGGACTCCTCGCCTCCCTGGCCGCGCACCCCCACCCCGACGTCGAGGTGATCGTGGCCGCGGTCGGCGCCTGGGCGCAGGAGACGGCCCGGGCGTACGCCCCCCAGATGCTGGTCCTGCCCCTGCCGGACGGGACGGACGACGCCGCGGCCCGGTCGGCGGGGGCTGCCCGGGCCTCCGGCCGCTGGCTGCACTTCGTGCACAGCAAGGACGGTCTGCCCGCCGGCGCCCCGCGCATGGTCGCCGAGCGTGCCGCGGAGTTGCCGGACGAGGTGGACGTCCTCCTCTTCGACCACGTCCGCTCCACCTGGGACACCTCCGGCCTCCCCTCCGAGGACGGCCCCCGCCTGGCCCGCGCGGGCCGCGCCGCCCACCCCCTGGACGACATCGCCCGCAGCGCGCTCCGCATCACTCCGCTCCTGGGCAACCGCGCGCTGCGCACCCCCTTCTGGCAGGCGCACGAACGCCGACTCACCACCCCCGACGAGCCGTTCGCGGCCTACGCCGCCCTCCTCCTCGCCGACCGCATCGCGGCCCTGAACCAAGTGGCGTACGAACACCACGAGTTGCGCCCCGAGAGCCTCCCCCCGGTCACCCCCGAGGACCACTACGCCCTCGTCGACCGCTACGAAACGCTCCTCACCCTCACCGAGAACCGCACCACAGCGCCCCTCCCCACAGCCGCGCCCCTCCCCACGGCGAACTCCGCAAGCCGCCCCGCACGCGTCTCCGCGACCCGCCCCGCACGCGTCTGCGCAACCCTCTCCGTCCTGTACGACGTGATGGTCCACGACTGCCTGCGCGCCTTCGCCCGCACGACCATGCCGGACCCCGTGGCCAGGGAGTTCTTCCGCCGAGCCGCCGCAGCGGCCGTACGCCACCGCCCGCCCGGGCACCGCCGCCCCGCCGGCCCCGAGGGCATCCGCCGGGCCCTGCTCGAAGAGAACGCCTACACCAGGTACCGCGCCTTCCAGGCCGCCAACCGCGCCCGCCGCGCCGCGAAGTCGGCCGTACGCACCCGCAGGCGCCAGGTCGCCGCCGCCCTCGGCGACCACCACTACCGCACGGCCCTGTCCCGCCCGGTCAACCCCAACCTGGCCGTCTTCGCGGCGTACTGGAACCGCGGGGTCGCCTGCAATCCGGCGGCCATCGCCGCCAAGCTCACCGAACTCGCCCCGCAGATCCACCCGGTGTGGGTGGTGACCCCCGAGAACGCGCCCCTCCTGCAACCCCACACCGACCACGTGCTCCCCGGCACCCGCCGCTACCGCGAGGTGCTGGCCACGGCGAAGTACCTGGTCAACAACGTCAACTACCCCAACGCGATCGTGAAACGCCCGGACGCGATCCACCTCCAGACCCACCACGGAACCCCGCTCAAACGCATGGGCGTGGACCAGATGGAGTTCCCGGCGGCGGCCAAGGGCCTCGACTTCCAAGCGCTTCTCGCCCGTATCGACAAGTGGGACTACAGCGTCTCGGCGAACAGCCACTCCACCCGCATGTGGGAACGCGCGTACCCGTCCCGCTTCGTCTCCCTCGACCACGGCTACCCGCGCAACGACGTCTACTACACGGCCACGGCAGCCGACATCCGCGCCATCCGCGACCGCCTGGGCATCCCCCCGACGCACCGCGCGATCCTCTACGCCCCCACCCACCGCGACTACGAGGCCGGCTGGACCCCCCGCCTCGACCTCGCCGGCCTCGCCGACCGGCTCGGCGAGGACACGGTCCTCCTGGTCCGCGGCCACTACTTCTACGACGGCACCGCATCTCCCCTGAGCGGCCCCCTGACCACCCTGCGCCGCACCGGCCGAATCATCGACGTGTCCGCCTACGACCCGGTCGAGGACCTGGCCCTGGCCGCCGACGCCCTGGTCACCGACTACTCGTCCCTCATGTTCGACTACGCCAACCTCGACCGCCCGATCGTCATCCACGCCGACGACTGGGAGACGTACCGCTCCACCCGTGGCGTCTACTTCGACCTGCTGGCCGAGCCACCGGGCCAGGTCGCCCGCACCCAGCAGGAACTGACCGAGATCCTCACCACCGAGGCCTGGCGCGACGAGGGCGCGACGAAGGCACGGGCGGCCTTCCGCCGCCGCTTCTGCGAGTACGACGACGGACGCGCCGCCGAACGGGTCGTACGCCGCGTGTTCCTGGGCGAGAGCGAGGAAGCCCTGCCGCAGGTGACCCCCCTGGAGCAACGCACACCGGCACCGACCCCCCGGGAGACGGCATGAGCCCCGAAGCCGCACCCCTGGATGCCCCGGACGTGACGGTCACGGTCATCGTCCACAACGACGCGGAACGCCTCCCCCGGGCAGTGGAATCGGTACGCCGCCAGACCCACGCCAACATCGAGATCGTGATCAGCGACGACCACTCGACCGACGAAACCCCCGAAGTGGCGCGGGCGTTGGCCGCCGAGGACCCTCGCATCCGCCACCTCCGCCTGCCGCGGAACAGCGGCGGCTGCAGCGCCCCGCGCAACCGCGCCCTGGAGATCACCCGAGCGCCGTACGTGATGTTCCTGGACAGCGACGACGAACTCACGGACAACGCGGTCGAACTGCTCCTGGCGGCCCACCGTGACCGGGAGATCGACTTCGCGATGGGCGCGGTACTGCGGATCCGGGAGGACAGCGGCCGCCGTACGAAATGGATGCCGCACCTGGTCGCGGAGGCCCGCACGGTGGTAGGCATCGAATCGGAACCCCGGCTGCTCTTCGAGCACCTGTCGACGAGCAAGATGTACGCCCGCACGTTCCTGGACCGCCACGACCTGCGATTCCCCGAGGGCATCCACTACGAGGACCAGCTGTTCACGGCACAGGCGTACTGCCTGGCCAAGGAGTTCACGATCATCCCGGAGCCGGTGTACCGCTGGCACATCGCACCCTTCGCGACCACGGACGCGGCATCGATCTCCAACCAGCGCGACAGACTCGACAACGTCCGCGACCGCGTCCGGGTCCAGCGCCTCATCGACGGCTTCCTCGCCGAGAGCGGGCACGGGGCGCTGCGCGAGGACAAGGACTACAAGTTCCTCAAGCACGACTTCCGTATGTACGCCGGGGACCTGCCGTACCGCGACGAGCGATGGCTGAGTTCCTTCGCGGACATCACCGTCCCCTACCTGGAAACCCTCTCCCCCCAGGCCTACGCCCGACTGCCGCGTACGGAACGGGTGGTCCTGCAGCTGATCCGCGAACGCCGCTTCCCCGAAGCACGACTGGCGGCAAGGGGCTTGGGCCGCGCGGTGGCACCCCGCCAAGTCAGCCAGGACGCGGAGGGCAACACGTACTGGGGAGCCACCCTCCCTCCATCAACCTGGTCCCGCCGCGAACTGGACGTGGCCGACCTGGAGTTGGACACCCGCCCGTTCCGAAGCGCCCAGTTCCGCCACGAGATCACGGAACTCACCCGCGGCCCCGGCGCCTCGATCGACCTGACGATCCGGACCTACGACCCCGGCCTACGCCTCCCGGTCGGCCCCCAGCGCGCAAGCCTCCTCCTCACCCCCGGCCGACGCCGCCTCACCACCCCCTTCCGCCTGACCCCCGTCAGCCCCGGCGTCTTCGAGGGCCAAGTCCACCTGGACCTGACCACGGCCCCCGTCCCCCACCACGGCTTCGCGGGCGTCCGCCACCCCCTCCTCCGCATCGAGCACCAGGGCCTACGCCACACGGCCGTACTCCTGGCCCCCCTGACCTTCCCCACCCTCACAACCCGCATCAACTACCACACCGCCACGGCCCCCCACCACGTAACAATCGAACCCGAGGGCCGAGGCCCCGGCCGCCTCCAGGTGCGGTGGCAGCCGGCGGGCGTAACGGCGAGGCTGGTCCACCCGGCGGCACGGCGACTGGCCCGGCCGAGGGTGCGCAGAGCGGCACGTCTGATACGGAGCGCGCTGCGCTAGCCAGGACATGCAGGTCGTGAACCCGCAACCCCACCTATGACCGACGGCAACTCCTCGACACCGGCCCAGGCATTTCAGCCCGCCCGGCGCTTGAGGCCGAGGCGTCTTAGTGGACCGACGGCACCTTCTCGACGCGGGCCCGTGTCATTCAGCCCGTCCGGCGTTTGAGGACGAGGCCCTTTCGGGGCCGATACGGGGGTCTGGGGGCGGAGCCCCCAGAAGGGACCCGGGGTCGAAGGGGCAGAGCCCCTGGAGGACGGGACGGGTAGGGGCGGCGGGGGCGAAACCCGTCGGCGGCACCACAACACACGAACCTCACCGCACCACCTCATACAACACCTCCCCACCCGGCCCCCAAGCCACCACCCGCACCCCCGCCTCCCTCCGCCCCACCCCCCGATCCACAACCCACCGCACCCGATATGCCTCCACAACCCCCCGCCGCACACCCACCGACGTCCCCACCGCGAAGTACCGCCGCACAGCCGCCTCCCGCCGCCCCTCATCCGGCAGGAAGAAGTCGGGATGCCCAGGCGCCACGGTGTAAGCCCCGTACGCCGAAATCTGCCGAGCCGGAACCGTCCGCGCCATGACGACATCCCCGTACTTCACCCACGGAGTGACCCAGTGGTACCCCACCCACGGCGAGTAGTACGGACTCGGCGTGTCCGCGTCGCCCAGAGGATTGCCGGGATCGACCAGGCTGTGCCGCAGCCTCTGCACGGTCGCCGCGTGCACGCCGAGGTCACCGGCCCACGGCAGCCGGACGATCACGAGGACGAGCAGCAGGACTACGAACCCGGCGGCAAGCCCGGCAACGACCTGCGGAACGCCCGCCGTTCTCCGCAACACGGCCCGCATCATGCTCACGCGAGCCGTTTTGCCCCACATGCACGAGCGCCCCGGACTGTCACAGTCCGGGGCGCCCTGACCTACGTACCACTCAAAGACTTACGAATGCTGCCGCAACAACGTCCGCATGGTCCGCATGGCCACCGACAGGTTGGCCAGATCGAAGGCCTCCGACCCCTGGATATCCTCCAGCGTCGTCCGCGCCCGCCCAAGAATCGCCGTGTTCTTCTGCTCCCACGCCTTGAACCGCTGCTCGGGCGTCGCGGTGCCGTTGCCGGCCGCCAGGATGTCCGAGGTCAGGGCCGCGTGGGCGGCGTAGAGGTCCTCGCGGATGGAGGCGCGGGCCATCGACTGCCAGCGGTCCGAGCGAGGCAGCTCGATGATGCGGTCCATGAGCTGGGTGATGCTGAGGCGGTCGGCGAGGTCGTAGTAGACCTCGGCGACGTCCATCGAGTCCTTGCCCAGGCGGTCGGCCACGGACACGATGTCCAGCGTCGGGAAGGCCGAGGAGAACCCGGCCACGCGGGTGGCCAGTTCGGCCGGGACGCCGACGCCGGTCAGCTCGTCGTAGATCTGCTGGTACCACTCCAGGTCCGCGCCCTTGAGCAGCTTCGGCAACTGCGACCAGACCTGCTCGACCCGCTCGGCGAAGAAGTCGATGGTGTCGGCGAGCTCCAGCGGCTGCGGCCGGTTGTTGAGCAGCCAGCGCGTGCCGCGCTCGACGAGGCGGCGCGAGTGCAGCCGGATCCGGGTCTGGACGGCGGCGTCGACCTTGTTGTCGAGCGCCTCGACCGCGTCCCACACGACCGCCGAGCGGAAGATCGCGCGGGCCACGGTCTGCGCCCGGACGATCTCCTCCAGTGAGGCACCGGTCTCCTCGCGCAGCCGGTGCAGATACGTCGTACCGCCCGTGTTGACCGTGTCGTTGACCAGCACGGTCGTGGTGATCTCACGGCGCAGCGGGTGACTGACGAGGTACTCCGGGAACTGCTCGCGCAGCGCGGTCGGGAAGTACGCGTGCAGCAGGGTGCTCAGGTACGGGTCGTCCGGCAACGAGGTGTCCAGCAGTTCGTCGGCGACCGTGATCTTGGTGTACGCCAGCAGGACGGCCGTCTCCGCGCCGGTCAGGCCATGGCCGGTGCCGAGGCGTTCGCGGATCTGGCGGTCGGTGGGCAGGAACTCCAGCGCCCGGTTCAGGTGACCCTCCCTGACCAGGTGCTTCATGAAGCGCTGCTGGGCGTGGAGCATGTCCTTGGACTGGGCGAGGGCGTTGGCGATCGCCGTGTTCTGCGCGTAGTTGTTGCGCAGGACCAGGCGGCCGACCTCGTCGGTCATCTCGGCGAGCAGCTTGTTGCGCTGCTTGACGGTCATGTCGCCCTCTGCGACCAGGCCGTTGAGCAGGATCTTGATGTTCACCTCGTGGTCGGAGGTGTCCACGCCCGCGCTGTTGTCGATGGCATCGCTGTTGATCTTGCCGCCGTGTCGCGCGAACTCGATCCGGCCGAGCTGGGTCAGGCCCAGGTTGCCGCCCTCGCCGACGACCTTGACGCGCAGGTCGGCGCCGTCGACGCGGATGACGTCGTTGGCCTTGTCACCGACGTCCGCCTGGGTCTCGGTCGAGGCCTTCACATACGTACCGATGCCGCCGTTCCACAGCAGGTCCACCTGCGCGCTGAGGATGGCCTTCATCAGCTCGGCCGGCGTCATCTTGGAGACCTTGCCCTTGATGCCGAGGGCCTCGCGGATGTGCGCGTTGACCGGGATGGCCTTGGCGCTGCGCGGGAAGATCCCGCCGCCGGCCGACAGCAGCTCGGTGTTGTAGTCCGCCCAGCTGGAGCGCGGCAGCTCGAACAGGCGACGGCGCTCGGCGTACGAGGTCGCCGCGTCCGGGACCGGATCGATGAAGATGTGCCGGTGGTCGAAGGCGGCGACCAGGCGGATGTGCTCGCTGAGCAGCATGCCGTTGCCGAACACGTCACCGGACATGTCGCCGATGCCGACGACCGTGAAGTCCTGGGTCTGCGTGTCCACGCCCAGCTCGCGGAAGTGGCGCTTGACGGACTCCCAGGCGCCGCGGGCGGTGATGCCCATGCCCTTGTGGTCGTAGCCGGCCGAGCCGCCGGAGGCGAAGGCGTCCCCGAGCCAGAAGTTGTACTGCTCGGCGACCCCGTTGGCGATGTCGGAGAAGGTCGCGGTGCCCTTGTCGGCGGCGACGACGAGGTAGGTGTCGTCCTCGTCGTGCCGTACGACATCGGCGGGCGGCACGACCTCGCCCGCGACCATGTTGTCGGTGATGTCGAGCAGCGCCGAGATGAAGGTCTTGTAGCTCGCGACGCCCTCGGCGAGCCACGCGTCCCGGTCCACGCTCGGGTCCGGCAGCTGCTTGGCGACGAAGCCGCCCTTGGCGCCGACCGGCACGATGACGGTGTTCTTCACCATCTGCGCCTTGACCAGGCCGAGGATCTCGGTACGGAAGTCCTCGCGCCGGTCGGACCAGCGCAGGCCACCGCGCGCGACCTTGCCGAAGCGCAGGTGCACGCCCTCGACGCGCGGCGAGTAGACCCAGATCTCGTACGCCGGGCGCGGCGCGGGCAGGTCGGGGATGGCCTGCGGGTCGAACTTCATGGAGACGTAGTCGTGCGGCTTGCCGCCGAGCGCCTCCTGGAAGAAGTTCGTCCGCAGGGTCGCCTTGATGACGGTGAGGAAGGACCGCAGGATCCGGTCCTCGTCGAGGCTCGCGACCTGGTCGAGCGCCGCGTCGACCTCTTCGAGCAGCGCGTCCACGATCTCGCGGCCCGCGCGCTGGCGGTCCGGCGACATCCGCGCCTCGAACAGGGAGACGAGGAGGCGGGTGGTGTGGACGTTGTTGCGGAGGGTGTCCTCCATGTAGTCCTGCGAGAAGGTGGAGCCCGCCTGCCGCAGGTACTTGGCGTACGCCCGCAGCACCGTCGCCTGCCGCCAGGTCAGCCCGGCGCTCAGCACGAGGGCGTTGAAGCCGTCGTTCTCCGCCTTGCCGGTCCAGGTCGCGGCGAACGCCTCCGAGAACCGCTCGCGCGCGTCGTCACCGAGATAGTCACCGGCGCCCGCCGACTTGGGCATCCGCAGACCGAAGTCGTAGATCCAGGCGGCGCTGCGGTCGGAGCAGCGCAGTTCGTACGGCCGCTCGTCCACGACCTCGACGCCGAGCCGGGTGAGGACCGGCAGGACGGCCGACAGGGAGACGGCCGGGCCCTTGCGGTAGATCTTGAAACGGCGCTCCTCCGGGGCGGCGCCGACCGGCTCGTACAGGCTGAGCGAGAAGTTGTTCTCCTCGGTGAGCTGTTCGATGTGGACGAGGTCGGCGACCGCGGAGCGCGGGCTGTGGTCGGCCTTGTAGCCCTCGGGGAAGGCATTGGAGTAGCGGCGCAGCAGCTCCGCGGCGTGCTCCTCGCCGAGTTCGGCGTTGAGCGCGTCGGCGAAGCCGTCGGCCCAGGAGCGCGCGGCCTCGACGAGACGCGCCTCGATGCGCTCCTTGTCGCTGTCGCTGAGCTCCGGCAGCTCGGTGCCCTGCGGGACCCGGACGACGAAGTGCAGCCGGGAGAGGATCGACTCGGTGTTCCAGGCGGTGAAGTCGACGCTGGTGCCGCCGAGCTCCTCCTTCAGGATGTCGATGATCCGCAGGCGCACGCCGGTGGTGTAGCGGTCCCGGGGGAGGTAGACGAGGGCGGAGTAGTAACGCCCGTACTCGTCCTGCCGCAGGTAGAGCCGCAGCCGACGGCGTTCCTGCAGGTAGAGCACGGAGGTGGCGATCTGCTGGAGCTCGGGGACCGGGGTCTGGAAGAGCTCGTCGCGCGGGTACGTCTCCAGGATCTGCAGCAGGTCTCGCCCGTCGTGGCTGTGGGGCGAGAACCCGGCGACCCGCAGCACGTCGTCGACCTTGCGCCGCACGACGGGCACGCGGCGGACGGACTCGGTGTAGGCGGCGGAGGAGAACAGTCCCAGGAACCGCCGCTCGCCGACGACCTCGCCGTTCTCGTCGAACTTCTTCACGCCGACGTAGTCGAGGTACGACGGACGGTGCACGGTCGCCCGGCTGTTGGCCTTGGTGAGGATGAGGAGCTTGTGCTCGCGGGCCTTGGCGCGGGCGTCGGCGGGCAGCCGCTCGAAGGACGGGCTGACGGGGTGGCTGTCGCCCTCGGCGTGGTGCGGGTCGGCGCGCAGGATACCGAGCCCGGTGCCCGGCACGGCGGCCAGCGAGTCGTCCTCCCGCAGCTCGTACTCGCGGTAGCCGAGGAAGGTGAAGTGGTCGTCGGCCAGCCAGCGCAGCAGCTCGCGGGCCTCCTCGAACTCCTGCTCACGCAGGTCGGAATGGGGCTCCTGGGGCAGCTCGTCGGCCATGCGCATGGCCAGGTCCCGCATCTTGCTCCAGTCCTCGACGGCCTCGCGGACGTCGGACAGGACACGCAGCAGGTCGGCGGTGATCTGCTTCAGATCGGCGCGGTCGGTCTCGCGGTCGATCTCGACGTGGATCCAGGACTCGGTGTGGGTGTCGTGCGGCGGCTCGCCGGCGGGCGGCGCGGTGAGCACCTCGATGAGCTTGCCGGTGACGTCGCGGCGGACGAAGACCTGCGGGTGGATGACGACGTGGATCCCACGCCCCTGTCGGGTCAGCTCGTTGGTCACGGAATCGACGAGGAAGGGCATGTCATCGGTGACGACTTCGACGACGGAGTGGCTGCAGGTCCACCCGTTCTCTTCCACGGTGGGTGTATGCACCCGCACGTTGGCCGTGCCCTGGGGACGGTTCTCGGCCAGACGGTAGTGCGAGAAGGCGGCTCCGAAGATGTCGACCGGGTCGCGGTCGGTGAGGTCCTCCGGTGCGGTGTGCAGGTAGTAGCGCTGGAGGAACGCGAGCACGGTGTCGTGGTCCGGGGTGCCGGCGGTGCCCTCGTCCGTCGTCCCGGTCGGTAGATACCCCCCGACCGGGCTGTTCTCAGCTACCCGGGCGGCCCTCTCGAGCAGCTCGGCCTTGGCTTCGTCCAGCTTGGTCTGCATTGTCCTCTGGCTCCTGTCGCGCGCCATTGCGTGACGTAGAAGGAAGTACGGTCTCTTCCCCTCCGGCGTAACGCCGCGACGCGGGGTGTCCGGTCTGCTTCGACGCTATGCCGCGAGGTGAGATGAGCGGGGATATATGAGCCAATTTTGAGCTGCCCACGGGGTGTGACGCTGCTCTCTGCCACGTCCGGGCCCAGGGTGTACATGACGTCCCGGGAGCCCTTGCGCCCCCCTCCCGCCCGCGAAGATCAGCGACCGCCGCCCGGTCACGGATGTCGTCCGTGCTCCCCGGGCGCAGGGCAGGGGCACCAGTGCCCCCGCGAGCTATCGCGCTGATCACGCCACCAAGGCTATCGCTCCTTACAGGGGGCCCGTCATGAGCCGTATGTGTACAAAACCAGGGGTGGAACTTTGACGTTCTGCACAGGGGCAAACGGGGCGGGGAGGGCGTAACTGGCGATGTGGGGTGGCGAGAGGGAGGCTGGGAGGGAGGACCGAGAGGGCGACTCGGGCAAGGGACGAGGCGGAAGCGGGCCATCCGGAGGCAGCCCGTGTCCGAAAACAGCGGTGAGGTGGGGCCGCTGGATGCTGAGGTGGGGCCGCTGGATGCAGCGAACGCACACAGCGACAGCCGATGGGCGGCCACGGGGACGACCCCGTGTCGCAGCCCGTGGGCGGCACCCGGTAGCGCCGGGCGGCGCAGCGCTCCGCACCCAGCCGCACCGCCGTGCACCCCGCGAACACCGGTCACAGAATCCCACCCTCCTGGCACCCCCACAGCCGCACACCCCCTTGGCAATCCCGCCACCCAGAGGCACGTTGCCCAGTAGGCCGCCCCCGACGGAGCCGCAGACCACGGCACGACGGCCAACAAGAGGAGCGCACCGACATGACCGCGAAAATCCTCATCGTCACCGGCGACGCCGCAGAGTCACTGGAGGTCCTCTACCCCTACCAGCGCCTCCGCGAAGAGGGCTACGACGTCCACATCGCGGCCCCCACCCGCAAGAAGCTCCAGTTCGTGGTCCACGACTTCGAACCCGGCTTCGACACCTACACCGAGAAGCCCGGCTACACCTGGCCCGCCGACCTCGCCTTCTCCGAGGTCGACCCCGGCGACTACGCCGCCGTCGTCATCCCTGGCGGCCGCGCCCCCGAGTACCTCCGCAACGACCCCGAACTCCGCAAGATCCTCAAGTCGTTCTTCGACTCCGACAAGCCGGTCGCCCAGATCTGCCACGGCCCCCTGCTCACCGCCGCGACCGACAGCCTCCGCGGCCGCCGCGTCACCGCGTACCCCGCCCTTGAACTGGACATGCAAGCCGCCGGCGCCACCTTCCAGGACGCCGAGGCAGTGGTCGACGGCACCCTGGTCTCCGCCCGCGCCTGGCCGGACCACTCCGGCTGGATGCGCGAGTTCCTGACGGTGCTACGGGCGAAGGCACCGGTGACGTGACGGCTCGAAAGAGCCCGGCTACGCCGCCAGCCGCTCCGCCTCCGCGACCGCCTCCCCCAACGTGTCCACCACCGGCACCCCCACCGCCTCAAGACTCGCCCGGCTGTGCGACCCCCCGGTGTAGAGCACGGCCCGCGCCCCCACATGCAGCGCCGCCACCGCGTCGTCGGCGGCATCCCCGATCACCACCGTACGAGCGGGATCCACACTCACCAGCGCCTCTATGTGCCGCACCATGTGCTCGGCCTTGCTGCCGCCGGACGGCCCGGTCCGCCCGTCGACGCGTATGAAGTGCTCCTCGATCCCGAACCCCCGTACCAGCGGGACCAGTTCGTCATGCCCGTACATGCTCAGGATCGACTGGCTGCGCCCCGCCGACCGCCACTGCACGAGCAGCTCCGCCACGCCCTCGGTGAGCCCGCACCTCACCCGGTGCTCGGTGTAGTACCGGTGAAAGGTCTCGTCCATGACCTCCCACTCGGCCTCGTTCGGCAGCCGCCCCAGCAACCGCTCGTAGAACTTCGGCACCGGCACGCAGTACAGCGCCCGATACCGCTCCAGCGTGATCGGCTCCAGCCCCAGCTCGGCGAACGCCGCGTTCGTCGCCCCGATGATCGCGTCATTGTCATGGAACAGCGTCCCGTTCCAGTCCCAGACAATGTGCGTCCCTACTCGCTTCCCCATGCCAAAAACCGTACCCGCCACCACTGACAATCAAGAGAACGGCAGGTCAACGAGGCATCCGCAGCCATCCGGCGCCGGCGTCAGTCCCCCAGCCCCACCAGATTCGGAATCTCCTGAGTCGCGTACCACAGCAGCTCGTGGTCCTCGGCTCCGTCCACGACGAACTGGGCGTCGTCGTCCCCGCCGTCCGCCGCCGCGAGCGCCTCCACCGCCGCCGTCACATCCGCCTGCGCGTCGCCCGAGTCGACATGCACCGCGGCAGCCTTCGCCAGCGCCACGCCTCCGGCGATCCGCACCTCACCCAACGCGGACGGATCCAGCCCCCGGTCGGGATCGGCGACCGCCGCCCCGTCGGGCACGTCCACGGCGACCACGACCCGCCGCCGCACCGCACCGCCGTCCGCCGCCAGCAGCCGCAGCGAGGCCAGCGCGGCCCGGTTCAGCGCCGCGTACTCCAGCTCCTCGATGTCGTCGGAGAGGTACCACTCGCGCAACGCGGGCGTGACGGCGTACGCGACGAGCGGCCGGGTCCCCAACTCGCCCGTCTTGTACGCCTCGGCGAGGCCGGAGAGGGTCAGGGGGACGTAGACGCGCATGACTGACCGCTTTCGTACTCGGAAGGCTCCGCAAGGACTCGGAAGGGCGGACCCCGCACCTCCCGAACGGCCTTCAGGATACGTGCGCGTGTCCCCTTTCGAGTCCCCATCACCGCGTCGTCGGGCGTCCACTCCGGTCCGGAAACTCACCCGGTGCAGGCCCGCCAACATGGCCTTTCGAGCCTCTCGATCACCCAGATAAGTGAAGTTTTCGGCCCCTCGATCCGAGCCGGCGCTTCCTTGCCGTCGGCACCCAGAACCCCGTACAAGATCACCGACCGCGAAGTTACTGCCCGGTATCTCCGGGCCCACCGAACGGGGACCCCATGAACAAGGTCATGACCAGGACCCAGCACCGCCCTGGCACCCGCCCACCGACCCGCCGCGACACCCGCCGCCCCGGCAGCACCCCACCCCGCATCCCGAGCGGCGGCGCACCCCGTACGACATCCCCCGACGGCCGCCCACCCGGCTCTCCGGGCACCACGGGACTCCACGCCCGCACCAGGCCCGCGGACACCCGCCCACCGACCGCGACCGCCCCCACGCCAGCCCTCAAGCCGAGCCACGCGCACACCCCCACAGGCCGACCGGCCCCCTACAGCCCCGCCGTCCCCCAACTCCGCCCCACCGACGTCTTCGCCGACCGCCTGCTCCTGGTCCTGAGCGGCCAGCGCCCCGTCCACTCGATGCTCCGCCACACCGCAGGCCGTGCCTACGACGACCTCGCCTGGCTCGCGGAACGCAGCCCTCTGCGCACCCACGGCACCCGCCCCGTGGTCCGCGACATCGGCTTCTTCGAACCCCGCCCGGGCGCCGTCGAGGCCTTCGCCCGCATCGGCGCCGGCACCCAGCTGCGCGCCATGGCATTCCGCCTGGAACAAGGCGGCGACCTCCGCTGGCGCTGCACGGCCGTGGAACTGGGCGGCCCACGAAGGCCCCACAAGGACGACGACTGACCACAAGCGCGGGCTCGTCCACGCCACGAAGCGCCCAAACCGAAGGGCCGGGCCCCCAAAGGAGACCCGGCCCTTCCAGCCACTACGGCGCCCCAGGCACCGCCACTGTCACTGTCCGCTCGACGGCGCCACGTCCTCGCAGCACCGCCTCACCGACGTCACTTCTTACGGCGCCGTCCACCACGCGACTGCTTGCGCCGCTCCGCGCGCGTGAGGCCGTCGGCCTCGGAACGCACCGGCTCTTCGCCGTTCTCGAAGTCGCCCTCGACGATGTCGCCCTCGCCGTCCACCTTGGGCGCGGTGTAGTGCAGCCGGTCCGGGCGGCGCGGGGCCTCGAGGCCCTTGGCGCGGATCTCGGGACGCGCACCCGCCTGCGCCGGCACCGCGTCCTTCTTCTCGAGGTCGGCCACCGGCTTGGTGTCCTCGACCGGGACCTCCTCGACCTGCTGCTCGACCTGGACCTCCAGGTTGAACAGGTAGCCGACGGACTCCTCCTTGATGCCCTCCATCATCGCGGTGAACATGTCGAAGCCCTCGCGCTGGTACTCGACCAGCGGGTCCTTCTGCGCCATCGCGCGCAGGCCGATGCCCTCCTGGAGGTAGTCCATCTCGTAGAGGTGCTCGCGCCACTTGCGGTCCAGGACCGACAGCACGACCCGGCGCTCGAGTTCACGCATGATCTCGGAGCCGAGCTGCGTCTCACGCGCCTCGTACTGCTCGTGGATGTCGTCCTTGATGGACTCCGAGATGAAGTCGGCGGTCAGCCCGGCACGGTCGCCGGCCGCCTCCTCCAGCTCCTCGACGGTGACCTTCACCGGGTAGAGCTGCTTGAAGGCGCCCCACAGCCGGTCGAGGTCCCAGTCCTCCGCGAAGCCCTCGGCGGTCTCCGCGTCGATGTACGCGTCGATCGTGTCGTTCATGAAGTGCTGCACCTGCTCGTGCAGGTCCTCGCCCTCCAGGACGCGGCGCCGCTCGCCGTAGATGACCTCGCGCTGGCGGTTGAGGACCTCGTCGTACTTCAGGACGTTCTTACGGGTCTCGAAGTTCTGCTGCTCGACCTGCGACTGCGCGGACGCGATCGCGCGCGTGACCATCTTGTTCTCGATCGGCACGTCGTCGGGGACATTCGCCATCGACATCACGCGCTCGACCATCTGGGCCTTGAAGAGCCGCATCAGGTCGTCGCCCAGGGACAGATAGAAGCGGGACTCGCCCGGGTCGCCCTGACGGCCGGAACGACCGCGCAGCTGGTTGTCGATACGCCGCGACTCGTGCCGCTCGGTACCGAGGACGTAGAGGCCGCCGAGGTCCTTGACCTCCTCGAACTCCGCCTTGACCGCCTGCTCGGCCCGCTCCAGCGCGGCGGGCAGGGCGTGGGCCCACTCCTCGATGTGCTCCTCGGGGTCGAGGCCGCGCTGGCGCAGCTCGGCCTCGGCGAGGTCCTCGGGGTTGCCGCCGAGCTTGATGTCGGTACCACGGCCGGCCATGTTGGTGGCCACGGTCACGGCGCCCTTGCGGCCGGCCTGGGCGACGATGATCGCCTCCCGGTCGTGCTGCTTGGCGTTCAGCACTTCGTGCTGGACGCCGCGCTTGCTGAGCTGCTGCGAGAGGTACTCGGACTTCTCGACCGACGTCGTACCGACGAGGATCGGCTGGCCCTTCTCGTGCTTCTCGACGATGTCGTCGACGACCGCCTCGAACTTCGCGACCTCGGTGCGGTAGATCAGGTCCGACTGGTCCTTGCGGACCATCGGCTTGTTGGTCGGGATCGGGACGACGCCGAGCTTGTAGATCTGGTGGAACTCAGCGGCCTCGGTCATCGCCGTACCGGTCATGCCGGACAGGCCGGGCTCTTCCTTGCCGTCCTGGTCGTGGCGCTTGTAGAGGCGGAAGAAATTCTGCAGGGTGATCGTGGCGAGCGTCTGGTTCTCGTCCTTGATGTCCACCCCTTCCTTCGCCTCGATCGCCTGGTGCATGCCCTCGTTGTAGCGACGGCCGGCGAGGATACGGCCGGTGTGCTCGTCGACGATCATGACTTCGCCGTCGATGACGACGTAGTCCTTGTCCTTCTTGAACAGTTCCTTGGCCTTGATGGCGTTGTTCAGGTAGCCCACCAGAGGCGTGTTCACCGACTCGTAGAGGTTGTCGATGCCCAGCCAGTCCTCGACCTTGGCGACACCGGCCTCGTGGATGGCGACCGTGCGCTTCTTCTCGTCGACGTCGTAGTCGCCGGTCTCCTCCAGGCCCTTGAGCGGGTTGCCGGCCTCGCCCTTCTTCAGGCGGATGACCAGCTTGGCGAAGTCGCCGTACCACTTGGTGGCCTGGTCGGCCGGGCCGGAGATGATCAGCGGCGTACGGGCCTCGTCGACGAGGATGGAGTCGACCTCGTCGACGATGGCGAAGTTGTGGCCGCGCTGGACGAGTTCGTCCTTGGACCACGCCATGTTGTCGCGCAGGTAGTCGAAGCCGAACTCGTTGTTCGTGCCGTACGTGATGTCGCACGCGTACTGCTCGCGACGCTGGGCCGGCGTCATGTTGGCGAGGATGCAACCGACTTCCAGACCCAGGAATTTGTGGACGCGGCCCATCATCTCGGAGTCGCGCTCGGCCAGATAGTCGTTGACCGTGATCAGGTGAACGCCCTTGCCGGACAGTGCGTTGAGATAAGCGGGCAGCGTGCCGACGAGGGTCTTGCCCTCACCGGTCTTCATCTCGGCCACATAGCCGAGGTGCAGGGCGGCGCCGCCCATGATCTGCACGTCGTAGTGGCGCTGGCCGAGAGCGCGCTTGGCGGCCTCGCGAACGGTGGCGAAGGCCTCGGGCAGCAGGTCGTCCAGGCTCTCACCGTCAGCGTAGCGCTGCTTGTACTCATCGGTGAGGGCCCGCAGCTCGGCGTCGGAGAGGTCGACGAAGTCCTCTTCGATGGAGTTGACCTGGTCCGCGATGCGGTGCAGCTTGCGCAGGATTTTGCCTTCGCCTGCACGCATGATCTTCGAGAGGACGGACACGGGGGTTGGTCTCCTTGCCGGTCGGGCCTGGGACGGTCGGTTTCCATTTGACTTGTCTGAGCAACGGCCATCGTATGCGAGGACCCCGCCGCGCCGGGAGCCTGCCGGGGACGCCGACGATCCGCTGCTTCAAATCTCCGTCAAAGGGACAACGGCCGGGGGTCGCGGATGGTGCCGCGATCCACCAACGAATTGTGCGAAACGCGATCACACGCTCACACACCGCATGGTTCACGCAGCGCTGGTTCACGCAGCGCATAAAGAATGGCGCGCGCGACGAACCCCCGAGCAGAATCGGCCGATGGAACCCGTCACGCTCACCACGGACCGCCTCCTCATGCGCACGGTCGGCCCACCGGACACCGATGCCGTGTACGAGGCCGTCCAGGACCCCGACATCCTGCGCTGGACCACGATCCCCTCCCCCTACCTGTACGAGCACGCCCACAGCTTCACGCACCAACAGGTCCCGGAGGGCTGGCACAACGGTTCGATGTTCACCTGGGGCCTCTTCCTCCCCGAAGGGGAGGACCTGGTGGGCATGCTCGGCGTCACGATGCGTTCCATGAGCGGGGCCGAGATCGGTTTCTGGGCAGCGAAGGAACACCGCGGCAACGGCTACGTCAGCGAGGCCGTCCTGGCCGCCTCCCGCTGGGCCTTCGTCCACCTGTCGATCGACCGCGTGGAATGGCGCGCGGAGGTCGGCAACCACCCCTCCCGCGCAGTCGCAGAACGCACCGGCTTCACCCTCGAGGGCACCCTCCGCTCCGCCCTCGTCCACCAGGGCGTACGCCGCGACTGCTGGCTGGGTTCCCTACTCCCCTCAGACCTGAGCCTCCCCTCAACAGCGCCGTACTTGCCCGCCCCACCCCAGAGGCCGAGCCCAGCCCAGCCCTAACCCACACCCACCCGAGTGCAGGAAGCCGCCCCGATCCCCCACCACCCGCAGGGGACCTCAATGGACCGACGGCACTGTCTGGAGGTCGGCCCAGGCACTTTCAGCCCGTCCGGCGTTTGAGGCCGAGGCCGCACCATCCCGATCCCCCACCCACCCGCAGGGGCCGTCACGGTGCAGCGAGGGGCGACGTCTCGGCACCGGCCCAGGCACTTTCAGCCCGTCCGGCGTTTGAGGCCGAGGCAGCACCATCCCGATCCCCCACCCACCCGCAGGGGCCGTCATGGTGGAGCGAGGGGCGACTTCTCGGCGCAGGCCCGCGCATTTCAGCCCGTCCGGCGTTTGAGGACGAGGCCCCTTCAGGGCCGAAGCGGGGGTCTGGGGGCGGCAGCCCCCAGAAGCGGGCCGGGGTCGAAGGGGCAGAGCCCCTGGGGGATGGGACGGGTAGGGGCGGCGGGGGCGAGAAAACCCCGACGCCACCCCCAACACCGCACACCCACCCGCAAATCCCCAGCTCACCCCCCACTGTCAGTGCCACCCTCTATCGTCCGATCCCATGACGACCCCGCGCCCCACCACCAACCTCACGGCAGACGAAGCCCGCCGCATCGCCCTGAAAGCCCAGGGCTTCCTAGGCACCCCCAACCGCAGGTCGGGCGTTCGCGGCATACTCCGTCACCTCGGCGCGATCCAGCTCGACACCATCTCCGTCCTGGCCCGCTCCCACGAACTCATCCCGTACGCCCGCCTGGGCGCGGTAGGCCGCAAGACGGTCGAGAACGCGTACTGGACGCCCGCGTCCAAGAGCACACATCCCGCCCCGCACACCTTCGAGTACTGGTCCCACGCCGCCTGCATCCTCCCCGTCGAGGAGTGGCCCCACTTCGCCTTCCGCCGCCGCGCCTACCGCAACCGCCCCCACTGGAGCCACGAACTCCCCGACGGCGCCTACGACCAGGTGATCAAACAGCTCCGCTCCGAGGGCCCCCTCACCGCAACCGAACTGGGCGGCGCGAAGAAAACCAGCGACTGGTGGGACTGGTCGGGCTCGAAGGTCGCCGTCGAACGCGCCCTGATGTACGGCGAGGTGGTCTGCGTGGAGCGCCGCGGCTGGAAGCGCGTCTACGACCTGGCGGAACGCGCCATCCCGGACCCACTGCTGCACGACGAACTGGACGACACCGAGTGCCTACGCCGCCTGGTCCGCCTGGCCGGCCAGTCCCTCGGCGTCGGCACCCGCGCGGACATCGCCGACTACCACCGCCTCAAGGGCGAACAGGTGGACGCGGTGATCGCCGACTCCGGCCTGGTCCCGGTCACGGTGGAAGGCTGGGGCAAGCCGGCCTGGGCCGACCCCGCGGCCCTGGAGACACCCCCGCGCGGCCGCCACCGCACAACGCTCCTGTCCCCCTTCGACTCCCTGATCTGGGAACGAGCACGGACAGAGCGGATCTTCGGCTTCACCCACCGACTGGAGGCCTACGTCCCCAAGCAGAAGCGGGTCTACGGCTACTTCGCGATGCCGGTCCTGGCCGGCGGCCATCTCGTCGGCCGCGTGGACCCGGCCCGCGACGGCCGCACACTGGTGGCCAAGCAGATCACCCTGGACGGCCCGAAGGCGGTCCCCGCCGTCGCCCAGGCACTGGCCGAGGCGGCGGGCTGGGTGGACTGCACGGACGTACGCGTGGAGCGGGTGGACGCACCCGACCTGTGCGAGCCACTCACCAAGGAGCTCACTCGCATCATGGCGTGACCTTCAGCGCGGTCAGGCCGACAGACGACCAAACCGCCGAGACCGCCGAAACCACCGATCGGTCAACGGATCTCGAGGATCTTCTCCCGCATCGCGTACACCACGGCCTCCATCCTGGAGTGCAGCTGCAGCTTCTCCAGGATGTTGCGCACATGGTTCTTCACGGTGTTCTCGGAGATGAACAACTCCTTGGCGATATCGCGATTGTTCATTCCGGTGGCGACGAGCTTGAGGACCTCCAGCTCACGGTCGGTCAGCCGCGGCGCGGGCACCAGCCGGCGCTCGTCCGTCCGCTGGATCATCGACTTGAACTCGGTGAGCAGCTTCGACGCCATGGACGGGCTGATCTGCGACTGCCCGTCGGCCACCGCGCGGATAGCCGTGGCCACCTCGTCCGTGGAGATCTCCTTGAGGAGATAGCCGGTCGCACCGGCCTTGATCGCGTCGTAGAGGTCGGCCTCCTCGTCGCTGATCGTCAACATGATGATCTTCGCGCTGGGAGCCACCTCCTTGATGGAGGTGCAGGCCTCGATCCCACCCCGCTTGGGCATCCGCACATCCATCAGCACGATGTCCGGCAGCAGGTCAGCGGCCTTGTCGACGGCTTCCGCGCCGTCACCTGCCTCCCCCACGACCTGGATGTCCTCCTCGGCAGCGAGGACGATCTCCAGACCACGGCGGAAGAGGGCATGGTCGTCCACGACGAGGACTCTGATCGGCTCCTTGCGTGGAGAGCCCACGTTCGGGCCCATGCCAACGACGTCTCCGTCGGCATCCTCGTCCCGCATCGGTCCGAAGCTGTCCGCCATCGTTTCCTCCCCCTGAAGGCTGTGGCTGGTCCTGTGCCATCGCCAACCCAAGGCAACGGCCCAACGGTTGGGCCGGTGCGGCCATGATTTCATGCCTGTCCGACACTACGGTGACGAGCGGGGCGCGAAGTGGTCGCACACCGGTGCCCCTGGGGGCGCACACGCGCTCCAGGGGCACCGGCTCAGCTGTCAGCCGGATGGGTCAGCCGCCCAGCGTGCCACCTGCCCCGGGAGCCTGCGCCTGGGTGACCATCGGGTCCGTGCTGAGGTGGATGACGCCGTAGTCGTAGGCGTGGCGTCGGTAGACGACACTCGGTTCCTTCGTCTCGGAGTCGACGAACAGGTAGAAGTCGTGTCCGACCAGTTCCATCTCGTAGAGGGCCTGGTCGAGGGTCATCGGGGAGGCGACGTGCGTCTTCTCGCGTACGACGAGGGGGCCTTCGCCCTTCACTTCGAGCGAGCCGATCTTCTTTGTGGGAATGCCGTCCGGTTCTTCCGTCTGGAAGGTGTGGCCGTTCCCGTTGAGCGTCGCCGCGCCCGGAACGTGGTCGGGAACCTCGGCCGCCGTGAGTCGGCGTGCGCCTCGGCGCGAGAAACGCTTGTCGTGCTGCTTGCGCAGCCGGGCATCCAGCTTCTCCGCCGCGAGGTCGAGTGCCGCGTACGGATCGCTGGCCGCTGCCTCCGCCCGGATCACCGGACCGCGGGAGCGGAGCGTGATCTCCACTCGATCACTGCGGTCGGCCTGTCGGGGGTTGGGCTCCTTGGACACCTCGACGTCGAGGCTGATCACCTTGGCATCGAGCCTCTGGATCTTCTCCAGCTTCAGCTTCTCGGCCACGTGCTTGCGGAACCTCTCGGGCACCTCGGTCTTGCGGCCCTTGACGACGATGTCCACGCAGAACTCCGTTCCCGGATCGCTCCGCTCCATCGGCGGAGCATCTCCCTTTTGCACCAGGCTCCGGTGAACCCCGGAACCTCGGACTCGGTGACTTCCACCTCCTCCTCCCCCATGGGCAAGATCTCCACCCCATGGCCGCGAGTCATTGCGTAAAACCCGCGGCACGGCATTCGGATATGACAGGGATGGCCTGCGCCTTTCCCTCACAACCGAACATATCTCGCCTGGACGGATGTCGTCACCCTCTACTGCGGCGTACCTCCGTTCAGGTGAATTGACCCTCTCGTTACCTGCAACGATGCAAGTTCGCAGTCAGTTCCGGTTTATTTCGAAAGAATCCGGTGTCGCAGCGACCACGGCCGCGCAGATCGGGTCACCGACCGGTCCGGCACCCATGATTCCCGCCATCTCACGCGTCCGCCGCACCACGCCCTCCGTAGATCCCGCTCTCCGTTCCCCTGTGCTTTCCCGACTTCCCGCCGTGTACACAGCGGTTGTGCCGTCGCCACACCCACCGAACTCCGCGGTCACCCATCCATACGCGTCCACCCCCTCCAGCGTTCTGCCATATACGCTCCCTCCTTCCGCCAAGGCCGCCCGCACGGCACGCGCCGCCTCCGCCAGGGACGCGCCCGTCGTCATCAGGTCGTCGACGAGCACGACCGGGCCACCGGCGAGCAGCCGGCCGCCACCAGGAGCCACCGTGAGCGCGCCCGCGAGATTGTCCAGCCGCTGCCGGGAGTTGAGCCCCGACTGATCGGCCACCGCACGCCGCTGGCGCAGCACGGCGAGCACCCGCGCCGACGTCCCGTCCCGCCGCAGCTCACCCGCAGCCGCGAGCGCGATCCGCCGCGCCGGATCATGCCCACGCGCCCGCACCGCCCCACGAGCGGACGGCACAGGTACGAGCAGCACAGGCGCACCGGAGTCCCGGAGCCACCCCGCCCCGTCGGCACGTGCCTGAGCACCCTGAGCCCGCACAGTCCCCACGGACGGCGCATCCCGCCCGGCTCGCCAGGGCCACGCGCCCCGCACCGACGCCCCACCGCCTCCCGCACCGGCCTCCCGAAGCCCCGCCCGCACGGCCCCCGCCAGAGCCGTTCCGAGCGGCGCCGCGAGTGCCAGCGCGCCGCGCTCCTTGTGAGCCAGCAGCGCCGCCCGCACCTCGTCCGCGTACCGGGCCGCCGCGTGCACGACCGGCAGCCCGTGCGGCTCCGGCACCGGTCGCACCCGGCTCGGTACGGCCCCGCTCAGGACGGCACGGCACTCCGGGCAGAGCACCGTGCGAGACCTTCCACAGCCTCCGCACTCGCCCGGCAGCACCAGGTCGGTGAGGTCCTGCCACCACCCCCGCATGCCCACCACTGTGCCAACGCCCGGGCCGCCCTACCACCCCTGTGGATAACTCCCTGTGGATAACTCCAGCTCCCCCACAGAGGCGCACTTCCGTCCCTCGTCAGCACCGAATTCCCACGCGACCACATAAGAATCAGGACTCCCACCCCGCAACGAAAAGCGGCCGCTTCCAACCGGAGTCCTCCTCCGGCCGGCAGCGGCCGCCAAGCTCACCGTCCACGAACCTCAACGGCTCGGCCCGGACGATCCGCCCGGACGAAACGTCACCCCGGATAAACCGGCGCGGTCCCGTCCGTCACCACCTTCTGCCACTGCATCCCGGACGGCAGCCGTACGATCCCGTCCTCCGAGTAGCCGACCAGCGGCAGCCGCGCGTCCTCGGACGCGGTGATCTCCTTCACGCCGCTGAGGGCCGCGGGCACCGGACCCTCCGGAGTCGAGCCGTCGACCTGCACATACCGCATCGTCTGGACACCGCCCTTCTCACGCCCGACCACCACGAGCCGGCTGTCCCCGGCCCACGACATGGCGGCGACCTCCTCCAACTCCGGGGTCGGGGAGCGCAGTTCGTGCACCGACACGGCCGCTTGCTTCCCGCCCTTGTCGTCCTCGCCGCGTTCGATCCGCCCGATGAGCAGCGACGACTTGTCGCCCTGCTTCACGACGAGCGCGATCCGCACGCCGTCGGCGGCAACCCGCACGGACTCGATGCGTCCCTCCAGCCCCGGCGGCGTCTTCACCACCAGCGGATCACCCACGCCCTCCTCCAGCAGAAGCAGCCGAGGGTTGTCGGGATCGCGGTCCGCCACCCACAGGTCGCCCTGGGCGTCCCAGCTCGGCGCCGACAACCGCTCGTCCGGCGTCCTGCCGTCGCTGGTCAGCTCGGGCTCCCCGAGCGGGCCGCCCGACACGAGCGCCCCGACGTACAGCTCCTTGCCGTTCTGTGCGACCCCGGCCGCCATGTCCTCATCACGCGACACCGCTACCGACTCGAGCTGCTTCTCGCCCTCCCCGAGGGCACCCGGCACGGGATCGGGACGCGTGTCGTTGCTGGCGGGGGCCAGCCGTACGAGCTGGTGCTTGGCGTCGAGGAAGTACAGGTACTCGGCACGCTCCACCGACCCGCGCATGGCCACATCCTCCGCCCCGCCCTCCGTGAGCGTGCACAGCTGCCGGCCGCCCGCCCGAAGCTCGACCTCGTCAACCGTGGGGGTGACGTTCTGCAACGTGAACAGGAGCTGCGCCGCCATCTCCTTGCACTTGGCCAGCCCGACCCGGGCCGCCTTGTCGTTCAACGGCACAGTCAGGATGTTCTGGTCGTTGGGCGCCAGCGAGGCGTCGTCCTCCTTCAGCGCCGTACCGGTCGGGAAGCTCGACCTGACCACCGGATTGAGCCAGCTCGTGGGCCCCTTGAGCAGCGAGCGCACCATCTCCGTCATGGGATCCACGTTCCTGCGCACATAGACGGGATCGGCGACGGCCGCCGTGTGCGGAGAGGTCCCGAGCGTGGTGTTCGTGGCGAAGTAGTACTTGTCGACGGACATGTAGTTGCGCTGGAAGTCCGACTTGCCCATGACGACACCGCGCGGCGGCACATCGATGCGCCACTGCTTGGTCTTCTTGTCCTGGGTGAGATGCATCGTCTCGCTGTAGTCCCCGCCGGCGGGCGAGTACGACTGCTGCGCGTCAACCCTCGCGACCTTGGTACCGGTCAGCGTGTACGACAGGCTGTCGGTCTCCTCCCGGCCACCTATACGGTCGGATTCGACACCCGGTCCGTCGGCGAGCACCGTCGTGGACAGCAAGGGCTGCCAGTTGTCCGACGCCTCCTTCGTCAGGTACTTGCGCGCTATCTCATAGTCCGGATCATCGCTGGTCAGCGCCTCCAGGAAGCCCGACACGATCTCCGACGACGAGGCGTCCTCGTGCGGCGGCATGGCGAAGACCCGCACCTGCGTGTCCTGGCGCGGCGTGGACTCGACGCTCCGCAGATCGCCGCTGTCGGGCATCGAGGCGCACCCCGCCAGCAGTACTGCGCCACAGGCGGTGTACGCCACCGCGCGCCCCGGCGCGCGCCGGGCGCCCCCCTCGCGGTCAGCGCCCACGAGATGCCTCCCCATGCTTGCTCGACTCCTCGACCTGCCCGACTTCCTCGCTCGGCGGCCCTTCCGCACCAGGCGGATCGTCCTGCCGGCGCGCGCTCGAGGCGGGCCGGGGGACCACACGCGCGCCGTTGCCGGGCAGCGCCGTCGGGTCGGCCTTGGGGGCCGGGGTGCCCAACCGTGACGCGATCGGGTCCCTCGACGGCATCGAGGCCACCTGGTCACCCGTGGGCTGCGCCGGCACCGTCGCGGCCTTCTCACCGCCGCCGGACGGCAGACCGGCATCATCGAGTCCTCGATTGCGGCGCGAGTCCTTGGGCTCCAGGGGTATCGGCGAGCCCCGCAGCGGTTCGTCCGCAGTACGCGGCAGCGTGAGCCGGAACTGCGAACCGCCACCCGGCTCTCCCCACGCCTGCAGCCAGCCACCGTGCAGCCGCGCGTCCTCCAGCGCGATGGACAGCCCCAGACCCGTACCGCCCGTGGTACGCGCGCGTGCCGGGTCGGCCCGCCAGAAGCGGCTGAAGACACGGGTCGCCTCGCCGGGCTTGAGCCCGACGCCGTAGTCACGCACCGCGACCGCGACCGCCCCGCCCGCAGCCGCGAGCTTGACGACGACATCCCTGCCCTCGCCGTGCTCGACAGCGTTGACGACCAGATTGCGCAGCACCCGCTCGACGCGCCGGGCATCGGCCTCGGCGACGATGGGCTGCTGGTCACCGAGGATCCGTATCTGGCTGCCCTTGCGCTCGGCGAGCGGCTCGGCCCCGGTGACGACGCGCCGTACGACCTCCCTGAGGTCGATCGGCTCGGCCTCCAGCGCGGCCGCGCCCGCGTCGAAGCGGCTGATCTCCAGCAGGTCGGCGAGCAGCGACTCGAACCGGTCCAGCTGGTCGGTGAGCAGCTCCGCCGACCGCGCGGTCACCGGATCGAAGTCCTCCCGCGCCTCATGGATGACGTCGGCGGCCATGCGTACGGTCGTCAGCGGCGTCCGCAGCTCGTGCGAGACGTCGGACACGAACCGCCGCTGCATCCGCGACAGGTCCTCCAACTGCTGGATCTTCAGCTGCAGGTTCTGCGCCATCTTGTTGAAGGCCTCACCGAGCCGCGCGATGTCGTCCTCGCCGGTGACCTTCATCCGCTCCTGCAGCCGCCCGGCCGACAGCCGTTCCGCGATCCCAGCCGCCATCCGCACGGGCGTGACGACCTGGCGCACCACGAGCCAGGCGATGGCTCCGAGCAGTACGACGACGAAGAGCCCGGCGGTGGCGAGCGTCCCCTTGACCAGGCTCAGCGACTTCTCCTCCTGGCTGAGCGGGAAGAGGTAGTAGAGCTGGTACGGGTCATCGTTGGGGTCGTTGACCTGCTTGCCGATGACCAGAGCCGGCTGTGAGTCCTTGTGAGCCGTGGGCTGGTAGACGATGCGGGTGTAGCTCTGGAACGCCCCCGTGGCGCCGCTGTCGATCCGATCCCGCAAGTCCTCCGGCACACTCGCGGTCGGGTCCACACCGCCGGAGGCACGCCGCCCGCGCCCACCGGTGTCACTTCCCGCGGAGGCCGGCAGCGTCACCACCTCGAAGGCACCCTGCCCGCCGCTGGAGAGCGAGGAGACAAGGTCGCTCATCCACTGGATGACGTTCTGGTCGGAACGCTCGTCCACCGTCGCACCGTCGTCGGCGGTCCCGGCCGACGCCTCGTCGGACCTCTGTTTGGCCGCCGCGAACCCGCCCGTGGCCTGGCTCTGCGAGGCCTTCACCTTGGCGTCGAGCAGCCCGTTGCGCACCTGCCCGATGACCACGAAGCCCAGTAGCAGAACAACACCCAGCGACATCAGCAGAGTCGTGACGACGACCTTGAGCTGGATGTTGCGCCGCCACAGCCGCATGACCGGCAGCAGCGGCCGACGCACCCAGCGCAGCACGAGCCGAAGGACGGGGCTGCCCTGAACTCCTCCTTGCAGCAGCCCACCCTCGAGGAACCGTCCCCAGCGGGAGCCCGATCCCTTCCGGCCGACAGGCCGCTCCGGACGGGCCCCGGTCCGACCGGGAGCCGTAGCGGCACTGTCCCCGGACATGTCAGCTCGGCCCTGCCTTGTAGCCGACACCACGGACGGTCACCACGATCTCCGGACGCTCCGGATCCTTCTCGACCTTGGAACGCAGTCGCTGCACATGCACGTTGACCAGTCGGGTGTCGGCCGCGTGCCGGTAGCCCCACACCTGCTCGAGGAGCACCTCACGCGTGAACACCTGCCACGGCTTGCGGGCCAGCGCGACCAGCAGGTCGAACTCCAGCGGCGTCAGCGCGATCGACTGCCCGTCCCGCTTCACGGAATGCCCGGCCACGTCGATCACGAGGTCGCCGATGGCCAGCTGCTCCGGTGCCGGCTCCTCCGACCTCCGCAGCCGCGCCCGGATCCGGGCGACAAGCTCCTTCGGCTTGAACGGCTTCACGATGTAGTCGTCGGCACCGGACTCCAGACCGACCACCACATCCACGGTGTCGCTCTTGGCCGTGAGCATCACGATCGGCACCCCGGACTCCGCCCTGATCAGACGGCACACCTCGATACCGTCCCGCCCGGGCAGCATCAGATCGAGCAGCACCAGATCTGGCTTGGTCTCCCGAAAGGCAGCCAGCGCCTTGTCGCCGTCGGCTACGAAAGACGGCTCAAAACCTTCACCACGCAGCACAATGCCGAGCATCTCGGCCAGTGCGGTGTCGTCGTCGACGACAAGGACTCGTCCCTTCATGAATGCCATCATCCCATTCTCATAACAGTGGCGAAGGCAGTGGTGAGATAGGTCACCGGCCAGTGACCTTAGTCGTACGCGGTCGCCACTGTCTGCCCTTGCCGCGATCACGCGGCGTTACCTTTGGGCGGTTTACCCCGCTCTGCCCGCCCAATCGTTTCCGGCCCCCTGCCTCACAAGCTCTGCGTCACCGGCCGCACCCTGGCACACAGCTCCGCCAGCGCCTCAGCCGTCACGGGCGACGCAGCTCCCTCCTCCGTGACGATCGCCGTCACCAACTCGGGCGGCGTCACATCGAACGCCGGGTTGTACGCCTGCGTCCCCAGCGGCGCCACCGGAATCCCTCCACCCGCCTCCGCGCCCGCCACCGGCACCTGAGGCGCCAGGAGCTCGGTCACCTCGAACCCGGCACGCTGCTCGACCTCGATTGACGCCCCGTCCGGGGTTTCCAGATCCACCGTCGTCAGCGGCGCCACCACGATGAACGGCACATGGTGGTACCGCGCGAGCACCGCGAGCGGATAACTGCCCACCTTGTTCGCCACCGAGCCATCGGCCGCGATGCGATCCGCCCCGATCAGCACCGCGTCCACCTCTCCGGCGGCGAACAGCGAACCCGCCGCATTGTCCGTGAGCAAGGTGTACGCCATGCCGCTGCGCGCAGCCTCGTACGCCGTGAGGCGAGCCCCTTGCAGCAACGGCCGTGTCTCGTCCACCCACAACCGCCTGAGCTGCCCGGCCCGGTGCGCCGCGAGCGCCACCGCGAACGCCGTACCCTCCCCGCCCGACACCAGCGCGCCGGTGTTGCAGTGCGTGAGGATGCGATGCCCGCCGCCGGGCAACAGCTCGTCCAGCAGCGCCAGCCCCCGCTCGGCCATGCGCGCGCTGGCCTCGGCGTCCTCCTTGTGCAACGCCCGCGCCGCGCTCAGGGCCGCAGCGGCAGCCTCCTCGACATCCCCACTGCGCGCGAGCTCGGCCCGGTACGCGGACCGGGCCCTGCGCACCCCGACGCCGAGATTCACGGCCGTCGGCCGGGCACCCGCCAGCGACTCCGCGGCGGCGTCCACGTCGAAGCCGCGTGCGGCGGCGAGCGCGACACCGTACGCCCCGGCGATCCCGAGCAGCGGCGCCCCGCGCACGGCGAGCGAACGGATCGCCTCCACCAGCGCGGACGCATCCGTACAGACCAGCTCGACCTCCTCGGCCGGCAGTCTCGTCTGGTCGAGAAGCACCAGAACGGGACCCTCGGGCGGTTCGTCCCATCGGATCGCCGGTGTCCCGGTCGGCCTGCTGTCCTCGCCGGATTGCGCGTACTGATCAGCCATGCGGTCAGTCTGCCCCTTGTCCGGCGGACAATTGAAGGTGTGCAGCCCATACCGCGGCCGGCACTTCGCCAACCACCCCATGGCACGATGGCTGCCAACCTGCCGCCGCGACCGCGGACGGGCACCGTGAAGGAGCGACGATGAAAGACACTCCGGGCTGGGCTTCGCCCGGATCCACCCCGTCCGACGGACAGGAACCCGGCGCGTCCGGCCCCACGGAGCCCGCGGACCGTCCCGACCCCGCACAGCAGCCGGGACCGGACCCACAGGACGCCGGCCCCAAGTGGTCCAAGGAGCAGCCGCCACCCGGCCAGTGGTCCGCCCCGACGGGTCCCCAGGCTCCCGGCCAGACCCCACCGCCCCCACCGCCCGGCCCCGGCTGGGGAGCTCCCCCGCCTGCCGGCCCCGGTGGATACGGCGGCTACGGCGGCCCGGGCGGGTACGGCGGCTGGGGAAGCGGCTGGGGCGGCCCCCCGCCCGCTGCCAAGCCCGGCGTGATCCCGCTGCGTCCACTGGGCGTCGGTGAGATCCTCGACGGCGCGGTCTCCACCATGCGCACCTACTGGCGCACAGTCCTGGGCATCTCGCTGACCGTCGCGATCGTGACGGAGATCCTGGTGATCCTCCTCCAGGGCTTCGTCCTGAACGACCTCACCAGCACCGAGGCGCTCAACGACCCGAGCGCCACCCTCAGCGAGCTGGCGCGCGCCACGCGCGACGCCATGCTCAGCTCCAGCGTGATCTTCCTGATCTCGGTGATCGGCGCGATCATCGCGACCGCCCTGCTGACGACGGTCACCAGCCGCGCGGTACTCGGCAAGTCCGTGACCACCGGCGAAGCCTGGCGCGACGCGCGCCCTCAGGTGCTGCGGCTCTTCGGCCTCCTCTTCCTGCTGCTGCTCATGACCTTCGGCCTGGTGTTCGTGGGTGCCCTCCCCGGCATCCTCGTCGCCGCCTCGGGCTCCGGCGACGGAGGAGCGGCACTCGCTTTGCTGGGCATCCTCGGCGCCGGCATCGTCGCGCTGTGGCTGTGGTTCCGCTTCTCCCTCGCCTCGCCCGCGCTGATGCTGGAGAAGCAGGGCATCGTGAAGGCGCTGAGCCGCTCCGCGAAGCTGGTCCGCGGCTCCTGGTGGCGTGTCTTCGGCATCCAGTTGCTCGCCACGATCATCGCCAACATCGTCGCCGCGATCGTCGTCATCCCGTTCACCTTCCTCGCCGGCGCCCTCAGCGGCGACGGCGCCACCAGCTTCCTCGAAGGCAGCACCGACCTCGGCTGGACGTTCCTCATCGTCAGCGGCGTCGGCTCGGTGATCGGCTCCATGGTCACTTTCCCGATCACGGCCGGCGTCACCGTCCTGCTCTACATCGACCAGCGCATCCGCCGCGAAGCCCTCGACCTCGAACTGGCCCGAGCAGCCGGCGTCCAGGGCTACGGCACCGGAACCCCGGGGAGCTGAACCAGTGAGCCTGGCGGGGGGAGTTCTCACAACGGCGTCAGCACTGCCGGACGTAGCCATACGCGGACTGCTGCGGGCCGGCGACACAGCCGTACCATCGCTGTCTCGCTCCGGCGACACAGCCGTACTGGCACTGCTGGCGCGCTCCGACGACGAGCCGCCACTGACAATCCCACGCGATCCCGCGCGGGAGGCGGCCCGCCGCGAGCTGTCCAAGGGCATGTACCACGAGAACGAACCCAGCTGGTTCCAGCGCGCCCTGGATACCTTCTGGGACTGGGTCGAGGACCTCTTCAACAGCGCCGCGACCGTGACGCCCGGAGGCCCGCTCGGCCTGGTCGTCGTCATCCTGGTCGTCCTCGCGGTCCTCGGCGCCCTGTGGTGGCGCCTCGGCACCCCGCGCCGCGAACCCACCTCCTCAGCCCCCCTGTTCGACGACCGCCCCCGCAGCGCCGCCGACCATCGGGCCGCCGCCGAAGCACACGCCACCCAGGGCCACTGGAACCAGGCCGTCCAAGAACGCATGCGCGCCATCGTCCGCTCCCTCGAGGAGCGCGCCCTTCTCGACGTCCGCCCCGGCCGCACCGCGGACGAGGCCGCCGCCGAAGCAGGCCGCTCGCTGCCCGCCCACACAGACCGACTACGCGCCGCAGCCCGGGACTTCGACGACATCACATACGGCGGACGAACCGCGACCCAGCACTCGTACCAGCGCATCGCCGAACTCGACCACGACCTGGAGAGCACCAAGCCCCAGCTCGCGAGCAGGGCCCCCAGCACGGCCCACAACGCCCGCCAGGGAGCCGCCGAATGACCACCGAGGCCACGCTCCCGTCCACCTCGGCCTCGCCCACCGCACGCCAGGTGTGGACCCGCGCGCGAGGCATCGCCCTCGCCGTCATACTTCTGCTGGTGGCAGCGGTCGTGATCGCCACGATCCGCTCCGACGTCCGGCACGGCACCCTCGACCCACGCGCCGTCGACCCCAAGGGCAGCCGGGCCGTCGCCGAACTCCTCGCCGACCGCGGCGTGGACACACGCGTGGTCACCACCTTGGACGAGGCGCGCGCCGCGGCTGCCGCGGACACCACCCTCCTGGTCGCCGCCCCCGATCTGCTGACGCACCGTCAACAGTCCGGGCTGCGCTCGGCGACAGCAGACTCCGGCGGCCGCACCGTCCTGGTCGCCCCGGGCAGTTGGTCCGTCGAACGGCTCGTCCCCGGGGTCACCGCGGACCCCGCCACCAGCCTCGACTCGGAGCTCTCCCCCGACTGCGCGCTGCCCGCCGCCCAACGCGCGGGCACCGCAGATCTGGGCGGAGTCCGCTACACCACCACCCACCTCGACGCCGACGAGTGCTACCCCAGCGAGCGCCTGGCCACCCTGCTGCGCGTCCCGGAAGCCACCGAGAACAGCGACTCCATCGTCCTCGGCGCGCCCGACATCCTCTACAACGAACACCTCGACGAGCAGGGCAACGCCTCCCTCGCCCTCCAACTCCTCGGCTCCCGCCCCCATCTGGTCTGGTACCTCCCCTCGCTCTCCGACACATCCGCCGCCGCCGCGGACGACGAACGCAGCTTCTTCGACCTGCTCCCCTCGGGCTGGATCTGGGGCACGCTGCAGCTCTTCATCGCCGCAGCCCTGGCCGCCCTCTGGAGGGCACGCCGACTCGGCCCCCTGGTGCCCGAAAAACTCCCCGTGGCGATCCGCGCCTCCGAAACCGTCGAAGGCCGCGCCCGCCTCTACCGCAAGGCCAACGCCCGCGACCGCGCCGCCACCGCTCTTCGCTCCACCACTCGCACCCGCGTCGCCCCCCTGGTAGGTGTCTCCGTCTCCCAGGCGCACGCGCCCGAGGCCCTGCTCCCCGCTCTGTCCACCCACCTCCACAACCACGGAGACGGGCAGACTCTGCACACACTTCTCTTCGGCCCGCCGCCCAGCGACGACACGGCCCTCATCGCTCTAGCAGACCAACTCGACGCCCTCGAAAGAGAGGTACGCCGTCCATGATGGACCCGACCACTGACAACGCCGGGACCACCGGGGACCCGGGCACCGCCCGGGCCTCCCTGGAAGCCCTGCGCGCCGAGATCGCCAAAGCCGTGGTCGGCCAGGACCCCGCAGTAACCGGCCTCGTCGTCGCCCTCCTCTGCCGCGGACACGTTCTCCTAGAAGGAGTCCCTGGGGTCGCCAAAACGTTGCTCGTCCGCGCCCTCGCATCCGCACTCGAACTCGACACCAAGCGCGTCCAGTTCACCCCCGACCTCATGCCGAGCGACGTGACCGGCTCCCTCGTCTACGACACGCGCACCGCCGCGTTCTCCTTCCAGCCCGGCCCGGTCTTCACCAACCTCCTCCTCGCCGACGAGATCAACCGCACCCCGCCGAAGACCCAGTCGTCCCTGCTGGAGGCCATGGAGGAACGCCAGGTCACCGTCGACGGCACGCCCCGCCCACTCCCCGAGCCGTTCCTGGTCGCCGCGACCCAGAACCCGGTGGAGTACGAGGGCACATACCCCCTACCCGAGGCCCAGCTGGACCGTTTCCTCCTCAAGCTCACCATCCCGCTCCCCTCCCGCCAGGACGAGATCGCCGTTCTCACCCGTCACGCCGAGGGCTTCAACCCGCGCGACCTGCGCGCCGCCGGCGTACGCCCGGTAGCGGGCCCCGCAGACCTGGAGGCGGCGCGCGCGGCGGTGGCCAAGACGACGGTCTCCCCTGAGATCACGGCCTACGTGGTCGACATCTGCCGAGCCACCCGCGAGTCGCCGTCCCTGACCTTGGGCGTCTCCCCGCGCGGCGCGACAGCCCTCCTGGCCACCGCCCGCGCATGGGCCTGGCTGACGGGCCGCGACTACGTCATCCCCGACGACGTCAAGGCGCTGGCCCTCCCCGCCCTCCGCCACCGTGTGCAGCTCCGCCCGGAAGCCGAGATGGAAGGCGTCACTGCCGACTCCGTCATCAACGCGATCCTCGCCCACGTCCCCGTCCCCCGCTGATGGCACTCACCGGACGCGCCGCACTCCTCGCGGCCCTGGGCTCCCTCCCCGTAGGCATCTGGGACCCCAGCTGGACGGGCATCCTCGCGGTCAACGCCCCCTTGGTGGCGGCCTGCGCCTGCGACTTCGCCCTGGCCGCACCCGTACGCCGCCTAGGTCTGACCCGCTCCGGCGACACCTCCGTGCGCCTGGGCGAGACGGCCGACGTCACCCTCACGATCACCAACCCGTCCGGCCGCCCACTCCGCGCCCACCTCCGCGACGCCTGGCCGCCCAGCACATGGCAGCCGGGCACAGAGGTGGCAGCCTCCCGCCACCGCACAACGGTCCCCGCCGGCGAACGCCGCCGCATCACGACCCGCCTACGCCCCACCCGCCGCGGTGACCGCCAGGCCGACCGAGTGACCATTCGCTCCTACGGCCCCCTCGGCCTCTTCGCCCGCCAGGGCGCCCACAAGATCCCCTGGACGGTACGCGTCCTGCCCCCCTTCACCAGCCGCAAGCACCTGCCCTCCAAACTGGCCCGCCTGCGGGAACTCGACGGCCGCACCAGCGTTCTCACTCGCGGCGAGGGCACAGAATTCGACAGCCTGCGCGAGTACGTCCCCGGCGACGACACCCGCTCCATCGACTGGCGCGCTACGGCCCGACAATCCACGGTCGCCGTACGCACCTGGCGCCCCGAAAGCGACCGCCACATCCTCCTCGTCCTGGACACCGGCCGCACCTCAGCAGGACGCGTCGGCGACGCCCCACGCCTCGATGCCTCCATGGACGCGGCACTGCTCCTAGCCGCTCTCGCCTCCCGCGCCGGCGACCGCGTGGACCTCCTCGCCTACGACCGCCGCGTACGTGCACTCGTCCAGGGCCGCACAGCAAACGACGTTCTCCCCTCCCTGGTCAACGCGATGGCCACGCTCGAACCCGAGCTGATCGAAACGGACGCCCGAGGCCTTACGGCCACAGCTCTCCGTACGGCGCCCCGCCACTCCCTCATCGTGTTGCTGACCTCCCTCGACACCGCGCCGATCGAGGAAGGCCTGCTCCCCGTCCTGTCCCAGCTCACCAAGCGCCACACAGTTCTGCTGGCATCAGTAGCGGACCCCCACATCGCCCGCATGGCAACCGCACGCGGAAACACAGACTCTGTGTACGAGGCCGCAGCAGCCGCCCAGGCCCAGAGCGAACGCCACCGAACGGCCGAACAACTCCGTCGTCACGGCGTTACGGTCGTCGACGCGACACCGGAGGAACTCGCACCGGCCCTGGCAGACGCCTATCTGGCCCTCAAAACGGCTGGACGTCTGTAATCCCAGGGGGGAGTCTGATTGGTGGGCTCTCCCCTTAAGCCCCTATGCCCCAAACTCTGGACGACCCAGAAATGCAGAAAGCCCCCGAACCGGTATCCCCGGTCGGGGGCTTTCTCAAGATTTGTTCGGCGGCGTCCTACTCTCCCACAGGGTCCCCCCTGCAGTACCATCGGCGCTGTAAGGCTTAGCTTCCGGGTTCGGAATGTAACCGGGCGTTTCCCTCACGCTATAACCACCGAAACACTATGAAACTGTCCAGCCGCACCGTATGTGGCCATACGGGGCTGTTCGTGGTTTCAGAACCAACACAGTGGACGCGAGCAACTGAGGACAAGCCCTCGGCCTATTAGTACCGGTCACCTCCACACCTCACGGTGCTTCCAGATCCGGCCTATCAAC